>JAKSCC010000043.1 GCA_022360815.1 Desulfobacterales bacterium | reverse complement strand
CATGGCCCTTGAAATAAAAACAACAGCGGGGTAGTTCCTCTCTTCACCCCAAAATACGGATCACCCTTCCAAAGACTTGTAATGCGATCTGTCTGCGTATCGTGCCATCGCCCTATTTGGCTGTAGGCCTCTTTGACAATCTCTTCGTATGCACTTTTGATCATCTCATAAGGATGCCTCCACCTCCGGATACTCTCCCGACTCACGAAACGCCCTGCCTTATGCTAAAAAACCATTTAGCTAAAAATGGGGCTGCCCTATTCCATAGAAGGAACTTTCTCCTCAATCACTCTGAAATGTGCTCAAGCATCAGACTTTGCCGAGCAAACAAAAAAGAGCCGATGCGCTTGTCACCGCACCGGCCCTTTCGCCTATTGCACGTTACCCTTCACCCTAAATCTGGCCCGCCTCTTTCAAGGCAAAGGTAACCAGTTTCTGAGTCAGTTTCTCTTTAAAGTCTGAAGGATTATCCAGCGCCATGCGCTTGAGATAGGGCCTCGCCTCCTCAGGCACAGGCTGCAAAGCCTGCCTGGCAAGTCCCAAGATGGTTTTTATCTTCTCTTTGTCCATCTTGGCTTTGAACTCACGTAAGGACCGTCCCAAAGCAATCTCCTCTTTGGTGAACTCGGTTCCAAATGGAAAGACGTCAAAATAGCCCTTTCCCATCTTGCGATAGGGTTCCAGCTTCTTTATCAACTGATCGGGGTAGTTGTTGCGGAACTGCTCAGGAATCTGGTAATCCTGCGGAAGCTTCTTGGCGGCCTTGGCTTTGGTCACCAGCTCCTCCTGGAACCGGGAGTCGGCAATATTGATCAGGGCGGCCACCACCTCGTGATCCACCTTGCCGCGAAGATCGGCAATGCCGTACTCCGTGACCACAATGTCTTTGAGATGCCTGGGCACCGTGGTGTAGCCATAGTTGAAGACCACATTGGACTTCGGCCCTTTATCGGTCTCTTTCACCGCTCGGATCATCATAATAAGACGGGCGTCGTCAATGGCATGGGCCATGGAGACAAAGTTGTACTGGCCGCCCACACCGCTGATAACTGTGCCGTTTTCAAGGGCGTCTGAGGCGATGTTGCCCACCACCGAGATGATCATCCCGGCATTGACAAACCGAGCCTCTTTTCGCTGCAGGGTTCTGAGCTTCTCGTCGCCGTAAAGCTGGTTTAAGACCGCCACACCGGTCATCTCAAACTGCTTGCGCTCTTCATCGCTCATGTTGCGCAGATCGTCGTAGAAATGGTTGGGTCCGATGAAAAAGCCGCCGTGTGCAATCACGCCGTTTTCAAGCCTCTCCCCCATGCAGTTGTCAAGAATCGCCTCCACATTGGTGCCCTGCCTAAAATCGGCCGGGTAGCGTGCATCCCCTAAAACCAGCTCGTAGTTCTCCCAGCTCACCTCGGGTTTGAAGATCCCATGCCGTTTCAGGGCATCAAAATCCACCTCTTTCAGTAAGGGGCCGTTCTCTTCCTGTTCCAGAAGGGTTTTCACACTCTCACGGGTTAAGGTCTCGCTAAGCACCCCTTCGTTGACCAGGCGCTGAATGGAGAGGTTTCCGTAGACCTTGCGCTTGATGACGCCTCCTTTGTAGAGCTCAATAAAGGCATCCACCAGCATCTCTGTGGTGCCGTAAAGCCCCTCTTCCAGAGGATCGCTTCCCCCCACACGCTCGACCATCTCCCCATACTTGGAGGTGATGCCCATGTCATCGAGCACTTTTTTGTAGTCGGCGTTGGCGTTGTTTCGCATCAGAAGGGCCGAGGCGATGGCATCCCCAAGGGATCCGATCCCGATCTGAAGAGAGCCTCCGTCCTTCACAAGGGAGCTCACATGAAGGCCGATCATGTGATCGGGAGTGGTGACAGGCGCCTTGGGAACTGAAAAGAGCGGGGTCTCATACTCGGGGTTGTCGAGGATCATGTCGTAATCGTCCTCATCCACCACCGCATCACCATACATAAAGGGCAGCGCATCGTTTACATGCCCCACATGAATAAAGTCGTAGCCCAGCGATTTGGCCGCCGGGACAAACTTTTTGATATCCAAGGAGAGGTCGGCGTTGCAGCTGTCGCTGTAAACCACCTTGCCATCAATCTCCTTTTTGGCCACGGTATGGCAATAGAGGATGTTTTTCCCCTCGTTCATGATGTCGCGGCCCACGTGGGTGTAGTTGGAGCTGTAGTGGTTCTGCTGGGCCATGGGGTCGTTCTTGACGGAGCCTGCCTTGTAGTAGAACTCCTTCATGGTGACGTTGGGAGGAAGGGCCCCTTTTCGAAGATCCAGCATGTAGTCAAAATCGGGAATGCCCTTCCAGATACGCTCGCGAAGCGGGGTCAGCATGCGGCGCTCCAGGTCGTTGCTCCAGGTGGGCTTTTCCAGCGAGAGGGCAGTGATGATGGTCAGATCAATTTCAGGGTCTTCTTTGGCCCTGCGGTACACCTCGTTTGCAACCTGATACGATTTGCCCAGGGCGATGGGCATGCCAAAGCCGATCTTCTTATTGCACCGCTTGATGATGGCATCCACCATCTTGGCTACATCGTCATAATAAACAGGTTTCTTGGTCTCAGTCACTGCCGTTACCTCCCATCAATCTGCCGTTTTCATGCTGCCGGACCTGCATAACGATGTGCCACCATGTCACAGATTCGACATCCCAATTGCCAAAATATGAATCTCTATTCACTTTGAAGCGCTGCAACCACCAAACGAAGGATAGATCCTTCCAAAAGCGAGTTTCGTGCAATCGCTACTGTACGGATTCATGAACACATAAACAGAGCCTCTGGTCTGCCTGAAAAAAACGATGTTATAAACAGAGCGACATCATTGTCAACCTTGTTCATTTGCTCGACACACCATTAATTCACAATGGCAAAAACCGTCACCCCACCCAAGGGGTAACCCTTGTTTATCATGATTGATACGATTCTATACAAAGAGCCTTGACCTGCCACCGGCGTTCGACCAAAGGCCCTATTTCAGGACAAGATGCATCATGGCCGAATGAATGGTCACCCACCCCGTCTCTCTAAGGGCTTTAACATCAAGACAAAAAAGCCCATTTCACCGAAACTCTTTTATTACCCCACGGTAAACCCCAACGCTCTTACGGGCCGTCAACTGCCAGTCAAATCGCTCGGCCACACGTCTGATGCCACGCTCGGCAAAGCGATTGGCAAGCACCTCATTGTCAAGCATCTCCTGAAGAGCCTCAGCCAGGGCACCGGAATCCCCGGTTGGCACAATCCGGGCCGCATCACCGGCAACCTCTGGCAAAGCGCCCCCGTCGGTGCACACCACAGGCACCCCACAAGCCATGGCTTCCCCCACGGGCAACCCGAACCCTTCGTAAAGAGAAGGCACCACCGCCACCTTTGCCCGTGCGTACTCTCTGGCAAAGCGTTCATCGGAGATTCGCCCGGTAAACTCAACCACCTCTTCAAGGGAGAGTTCCGCCACAAGCCTCTCCACCACCCCTCCTCTTCGCGGTGATCCAATCACCCTCAATCGCACCGGCCGTTTCTTTCGAAGCTCGGCCACGGCATGCATCAGGTAGTAGAGCCCTTTCAATGGAGAGTCGGCACTGTTGGTAACAATAATGCGGTTGGGATCTCTCTCAATCCCCTCTACCGGGTGGCAGCGATGGGTATCAATGCCAACGGGAATCACATGCATTCGCGATGAAAAGACCCCATAATCAGACAAAATATCTCGTTTTGACGCGTCAGAAACGGTGAGAATGGCGGGAAGCTTTCGAGCCACCCTCTTCTGCATATTGATAAAGGAATACCAACGCATCACCCTTGCCCGTTTCACAAAAGAACGCGTGCTCATAACCGCAATGTCACGATCTCGGGTCATGGGGTGATGAATGGTGGCAACGGTGGGATAAAGGCGGCTTATCTTAAGGATTCCCCAAGAGAGGGACTGGTTGTCATGAATGATATCAAACCGGTGGCCATGCCGCTTCAGGTAGTGGTAGGCACGCACCCCGAAGGCAAGGGGTTCAGGATAGCCCAGGGTGGAGTTTGTCCACCACTCATAAAAGTTTAAGGGGTGCTTCAAGCGCCACCAGGGTGCCATCTTGTCGATGTGATCGGCGCTGTATAGATTGAGGCCCGAAAGCACCGTCAATCCGATGCCTTGGTCAAGTTTTGGTGGAGGATCACCAGAGAGCACATGCACCGAATGGCCCAGCCCTTTGAGAGCCCGGGCCAGCTGACTCACATAGACCCCCTGGCCTCCGCAATGGGGGTTTCCTCGGTAGCTCACCAGGCAGATACGCAAAAAAGGCTTTTCGGTCATCGTTTCTCTCCATCCGGGTGAAGCCCCGGCACCCGATGGGGTTTTCGCCCCTCAACGCCGTACTCCCACAGGTAGAGAAAAAAGCCCGCCACATACCCCAAAAAGGGGAGAGCCAGCACGATAGCCACCTCAATGCCGTAACGCAGCTTCCCTTTCAATGGTGCCCTCCTGCTTTTTCTCAAAAATAGAGCCCTGCACTCAAGTCAATACAAGCCGCAGGTAGAGCTGCTGTAACACGATTGTTTTTGAGGCGCAACCGAAAGAAAAACGGCTTATTCTATTGGGAAACAGATCTTTACCAAGAAAAGAACGCCTCATGATTTCAATTCAAGGTGGCGAGGACACGAGGTAAGATGATCGTTAACCATGCCCACCGCTTCCATAAACGCGTAGCAGATGGTGGTCCCCACAAAGGTAAATCCCATCTTCTTGAGCGCTTTGCTCATGTCATCGGACTCCGGGGTGCTTACCGGCACCTCATCCATGCTGGAGAAGTTATTTTGAAGGGTCTCTCCCCTTGTAAAACTCCAGAGAAATGCCGAAAAATCGCCTCCAGCCGCTTCAAAATCAAGAAAAGCTTTTGCGTTTTTTACCGCGCCACGCACTTTAAGTTTGTTGCGAATAATACCGGGGTCTGCCAGAAGCTCTGCCACTTTTTCTTCATCGTATTTGGCGATCTTCTCGGGCAGAAGCCCATCCATCACCTTCATGTAGTGTGCCCTTTTTTTGAGCACCGTAATCCAGGATAGCCCCGCCTGAAACCCCTCCAAAAGAAGCATGGCAAAGAGTTTGCGGCTCTCTCTTTCGGGCACGCCCCACTCCGTATCGTGGTAAGCCACATAAAGGGGATCTTCACCACACCACGGACACCGCGCATTGTGTGCCATCAAAGCCTCCTTTCACCCACCCCCACATGCCGATGGCTTCAAAAAAAATCTTTTTCATCCGCTCTTCCCTCTTTCAAACCCAGCCATTCATGAAGATGAATTTTCGTATATTTTAACTAATTTTCAACACCTCAAAAAAGGCCACAACCTTCCATAACCCTGATGTGTCAAAGCATTTAATCTCAAAAAAAGTTATCGTTGTCGCATATTTTTTAGTACAATAATGGCTTTATTGACTATCGGGTAAATCGATCCAAAGCCATTTACCCAAACAACTTCCTGCTCTTTTTCCCTATCGCCCCTCTCTCTTGTGATTTCCGACCCTCTCTCCACCTCATCTTGTTTTCGGGGCGAAAAAACCGTCTCACATCTTAACCGTACCACCAGAGACAAAGACGCGCAGGTCACCACAAGAGGAAATTCAATGATTTACAATGCCATTCAATTTATCGGCTACGAGCTCGACACCCTTCCCGACCACGGTTCTGGAACCTATCGCGGCAACATGGACGCTCGAAAAGACCTGGCCAAACGCTGCGCCATCTTAAAGGGAGCCATCGAAATGGCGGCAAGCCGCCCCACCATCAAACGCTCTTCTGGAATTTTAAAAGTCTTCATGGCCCCCGAGTTTTTCTTTCGGAGCAGTGATGGGGCCTATCCCATTGATGTCCTTTCCGAAATCATGGACACCATGAAACAGGAGACTCAAAAAGAGAAGTACACCCACTGGCTCTTTGTCTATGGAACCGCCGTGGGCGCCATCGACCACGGCAGAGAAACCGAGATACTCAACTGCGCCCTTGTCCAAAAAGGTGGCCAAGCCCCGGAAGGGTTTCGTGGGGTCCGAGAGTATGTGGTCTACAAAGAGTACATGTCCCCAAATGATTTTATCAGAGAGACAAAAGACCCCACCGGCAATGATTGGTATCTCCCCTTGGGCCGAGGACGAAATGTCACCTTGGGTGGACAAAAAAAGCGTCCGGTCATTCCCACCGAAGGCTCCCGTGAAATGATGAGCCGCAAAATAAACAGGCCGGGAGCAAAAACCCAGAGTTCCTCCATAAACCCCACAGGAAAGATATCCGAAGTCAATCGAAGCGGCATCGGAGGCGGCTCCATCTTCACCATCGACCACGTCACCTTTGGTCTTGAAACCTGCCTGGACCACGCAAGGGAGAGGCTGGCGGAATACATCCCCCTTGAAGGAGAAAATCTCATTCAAGTGCAACTCATCCCGTCAGCGGGGATTCCCATCTGCCACGGTCAAAAGCGCCCGGCCGGCGGCAACTACCCCGACAGCCTGGCTGGGGTGATGCACAGCCTCGCCTTTAATGTGGACGGAAAAAGGGTCCATTCAGAGGCCCTGATTCGCACAGGCGGTGCCCCCAGGTCCATTGCTTCCATAGAGAAAATCCCCGTCACTCTTCCCTTTTTCACTCAGATGAGTGTCACCCCGGAGGTCTACTTCAAATCATTGGGAAAGCTCGCCATTTACAAAGAAGCCCCCCTTCCCCCACGCCAGATTTGGGAAGACGATGACGATTAAGGGTATTTAAAATGGGTCCGGGGCCAAACAAGATGGGTCATAAAAACTCGACGCTTTAACGTAAACAAACCTCTTTGCAAAGCCATCAGGAGTGTTCCAAGTATGGTCTTAAAAGAGGAAACAGCTTTCGATTGACCGCTGGAAAGGCAAGGGCATCAAGCCCACCTGCCACAACCCAGCTTACGGGCTGGCCTTTTCGGCCCTGTCTCACCTTTTGGAAGCTTTCGCTTGCCCGGCACAGATAAAGAAAAACCCTCACCTTAAAATGAGAGTAGGCATGGGAAGCAACGCCCACGGCCCCCTTGACCTCCACAGCAAGCCCCAGCTCATCATGCAGAGAACGGCAAAGGGCTTGCTCGTGGGACTCGCCATCCAGCACCTTGCCCCCCGGAAACTCCCACATACCTGCCAGATGACCGGTTGCAGGCCTCTTTTGAATCAAAACCTCACCAGATTCACGCACCACCGCAGCCAGGGCCACATCAAAGGTGGGGACGGGGTTTCGGCGCTTTTTTACAGGGAATGCCTCTTGCTTCCCTTCTTTTTTTGCCAAACACGACTCCGCAATGGGGCAGCGACCACAGGCCGGATGTTTTGGCGTGCAGACCGTGGCACCCAGCTCCATCATCGCCTGATTGAAGTCCCCGGGACGACGTCTGGGAATCGAACGGTCCACCAGCTGTTGCACCCGCCTTTTTCCCACTGCCGAGGCAGCCACCTCCTCCATGGCCAGAAACCGGCTCACCACACGAATCACATTGCCATCCACCGCAGCCATTTGATGCCCAAAGGCAATGCTTTGAACCGCCGCGCAGGTGTAGGATCCCACGCCAGGCAGGGCGGAAAAAATCTCAGGAACACCCGGAACCTGGCCCCCATGGTCATCGCGCACGCGCCGCATGGCCTTTAAAAGGTTGTGGCAACGGTTGTAGTAGCCCAGCCCCTCCCACATCTTCAACACACGATCCTCATGGGCATCGGCAAGGGCAATTGCAGTGGGAAAGGCCTTCAAAAACCGCTGATAATAAGGAACCACCGTGGTCACCTGGGTTTGCTGAAGCATCACCTCAGAGAGCCAGATCGCATACGGATCTTTACTCAAGCGCCAGGGCAGCCTGCGCCCTGAAACGTCGTACCAAGCCAAAAGCGCATCGGCATCAATTGCACGCTCCATCCATCACTCCTTTAGGGTTACCCAGAAGGCGGCCAAAAGAATCAGGGCGCCTCCCAAAAGCGCACGCACAGAAGGGACTTCCCCCAGAAAAAGTGCGGCGGCCCCAATGCCATAAACCGGTTCCAAAGAGGCCACAATGCTTGCCCTTCGAGCCGACACATGCCGCATGCCCTGAATAAAAAGTGTATGGGAAACCCCGGTAAGCACGGCCCCCAAAAGCAAAAGAAGCAAAAGATCTTTTGCCGTGGGAGAGACCGGAGAGACCCAAAGAAAGGGAAAAAGAAAGAGGGCCGCAAACCCGTCCTGCCACAAGGCGATCATCCCCCCGTGATAGCGACGCACAAACCGCCGATTCACAAGGGAAAGCAGGGCAAAGGTAAAACCCGACAGCAAACCCCACAGGGCCCCTTGAAAAATCGCACTGGAGAGCTCAAATGCCGGCACCACCCCATAGACGCCGGCCAGAGTGACCCCTGCCGGCACCATGGCCCGGCTGGAAAACGCTCTCTTTTCAAAAAAAGGCTCCAGAGCCGTTGTAAACACCGGAAAAGTGGCAAAGGTAAGAAGCCCTACGGCAACGGAAGCCATCTGAATCGACTGGAAGAAGGCCACCCAGTGAAGGGCCAAAAGAGCGCCTTGAAAGGCAAGCCAGAAACCGTCCTCCCTTTTTTGAAACCCCATGGGTTTTGACGAGAAAAAGAGCAGGGGAAAGAGAAAAAGTCCGGCAAAAAAAACCCGCCCAAACACAATGGCAAAGGCCGGAAGCTCCACCCATTTCCCGAAGAGCCCGGCCAGCCCAAACAGAAATGTGGCCACGTGAATTGGTATCATGATCCATCACATAGCAGGAAACAGGGCAAAGGGGAACGGTGATAAAACCCTCTTAAAAAGTGCTTTGTTCCCAATAATACAGGGCCCGCTGCCTTGCAGTATTTTTAAATTGCATTATATTGGGATTTCCCTGTTCGCGCAGGGATTGGGATATGCCCTGAAGCTGGGCCCTATCCTCCCAGGCCCCTGGATATGTTTTTTGGACTCTCCACGAAACGGCGTGTGACCCCATGTGTCGCTCGTGGAGGGTGTGAAAACCTCCTCTTTTACGTGATGGCTGCACAAAAAGCAGCCACTGATTCGAAATAAGACAGCCACCTTAAAGAGCCGGTGTGCGGTCTATGATGCAAGGAGCGAGAAGCGCATGATTCACGACAGCGTGGATGCTGCCAAAAAAGCCAAGGGAAAATCCCCTGAGCAGCTGCAGCAGGAACAGATGATCAACGGTACCCTTTCAAAAATCAAAAACAAACTCTTTGTCATGAGCGGCAAAGGGGGCGTGGGCAAAAGCTCCATCGCTTCCAACCTCGCTGTGGGCCTGGCCGATAAGGGATTCAAGGTCGGCCTCATGGACGTGGACCTCCACGGCCCCAGTATTGCTCAGATCATGGGTCTTTCCGAGCTTCTCGACGTCAACGAAGAGAGAAAACTGATTCCGGCTCAAAAGGGTCCCAATCTTAAAGTAATCACCATGCAGTGCCTCATGCGTGAGGCCGATCAGGCTGTCATCTGGAGAGGCCCTGCCAAAGCCGGCATGATCCAGCAGTTTGTCACGCAGGTGGCGTGGGGCGATCTCGATTTTCTCATCATCGATGCCCCTCCAGGCACCGGAGACGAACCCCTTACCGTGGTGCAGACCATCAAAGACGCCAAAGCCATTGTGGTCACCACCCCCCAGGAGGTGGCGCTGGCCGACGTGAGAAAGTCCATCAGCTTCTGCGAAACCGTCAAGCTGGAGGTGGCCGGCCTCATCGAAAACATGGGCCCCTTCAAATGCCCTGGCTGCGACACCCGCATCGCCCTTTTCAAAAGCGGCGGCGGCCAGACCACAGCCACCAAGATGGGAATCCCCTTCCTGGGCACCCTCCCCTTTGACCCTGAAGTGGTGGAAGCCTCAGATGCCGGCACCCCCATCTTCACCAAGAACAAGTCCAATGAGTTCAGCAAGGCCCTGGACGAGATCATTGCCAAACTCGCCAAGCGGCTGTAATCTCTTTGTATGACCCCAACTCCCTCGCGAAGCCTTTTCGCGGGGGAGCCCGGCTCTCTCGTGTGAACCCCAGCCCCATTCAGGGAGGCCCCATGGCCCTTTCCGGCCCCGCCATTAAAGAGCGACTCACCCGGGTAGAAGAGCGCCTCTCCCCCTTTGCGGCCAAAGCACCCCACGCCTTTCGAAGATCGGAAGACCCCTGGGAAGCCTCGGGCTACCGGCTTCCCTTTGCCCTGGATGTGGACCGCATTCTCCACTCCCACGCCTTTACTCGCACCATTGACAAAACCCAAGTCTTCTCGCTCATCGGAAACGACCACCTCACCCACCGAGTGCTTCACGTGCAATTGGTCTCCCGCATCGGGCGAACCATTGGAAGGGCCTTGGGGCTCAACGAAGACCTCATCGAAGCCATGGCCCTGGGCCACGACGTGGGCCATCCCCCCTTTGGTCACGACGGCGAGGTGATCCTCTCACGTCTCTCCGAAAAGATGGGGCTGGGCCCTTTCCGGCACAACATTCAGAGCGTCCGCTTTTTGGATGCCCTGGAAAAAGGGGGGCGAGGCTGGAACCTCACCTTCCAGACCCTGGACGGCATCTTCTGCCACAACGCCGAAAGCTTTGACAACCCCTTAAGCCCAAACAGAGACAAGGGGTTCCACGAGCTTGACCACGAGATGGCCGCCATGGGCAGAGGCGAGCCAATCCGCCCGGTGCCTGCGACCCTTGAGGGGTGTGTGGTCAAATTTGCCGACACCATCAGCTACATCGGACGAGACATCGAAGACGCCATTAGGCTGGGAATCATCACCCGGGATGAGCTTCCCAAAGCGTGCACAGATCTCCTGGGCCAGACCAACGGCACCATCATCTACGCCCTGGTCACAGATCTCATTGAGGCCAGCAGCGAAAAAGACCGTATCGCTTACTCCCCAAAGGTCTCCGAGACATTAAAAGAGCTGAAAACCTTTAACCTCAAGCGCATCTACCGAAGCAGCGCCCTTAAAGAACACCTGGGCAATCTGGAGGCCCTTTTTACCGAGGTGTTTGACCGCTGCCTGAGCGATCTCAAGAAGCAAAAAGAGAACTCGCCCATCATGATGGGGCTCTCTCAAAAAGAGAGCCACCTGAGATCCGAAGCCCCGGCCCTTGTGGTGCGAGATTTTATCGCCGGCATGACCGACAACTACTTCCTTCGCCTCTGCCCCGAAGAGCTGCGACCCAAAATTTTGGAGATGAGACCTTAAATTCCATGGCCCATACACCCAACGCCTTGTTTGAAAACCGAACCTACCGCACCCACTGCCAAAAAGGGCGGCTCACCCCCTTTCGCATCACCGTCAAAGAGACCGATCTTGCCATCTACGCCGCCTCAGACCTCTCAAAAGAAGCGACCCAGGCCCTTCTCAACGAACGCCTGACTCTGGAGAGATGGATTGAGACCCACCCCCATTTTGCCACACGCCTGACGCCCGATACCGTAAGCGGGCCCACCCCTCAATTGATTCGAACCATGATTGAGGCCTCGGCCAAGGCAGGGGTCGGCCCCATGGCCTCGGTGGCTGGTGCCCTGGCCCAGTCCGTGGGCCAGGCCCTGATGCCACTCAGCCCCGAGGTGGTCGTCGAAAACGGAGGCGACACCTTTCTTTCGGTCACAGGCGACACCACCGTGGCCCTTCACGCAGGCGATTCCCCCTTCTCCATGAAAATCGGGCTTCGGTTCAAAAAGCCGACCCACCCTTTTTCCCTCTGCACCTCTTCGGGCACCCTGGGCCACTCCCTGAGTTTTGGAAAGAGCGATGCGGTGACGGTGGTGGCCCCGTCTGCCGCCTTAGCCGATGCAGCGGCCACCGCCATCGGCAACAAGGTGGGGGACCAGAAAAATGCCATCGATGCGGCCATCGCCTTTGGCAAAGAGATTGAAGGGGTCACTGGAATTGTGGTGATCAAAGGGGATCGCATCGGCCTTTGGGGAGAGGTTGAACCCATTCGCCTCTGATTGTTTTTCCGGAAGACGCCAAAGCCCGGAAAGCCAGCTTTTTCAAGCCTTCCCGTAAAAAAAGGTTGTTTTTTACCCTCGAAAAGCGTATGTGATTCCAACAGTATCTTTATGTGATACGGCTGCATGGGACGTCTCTGGTCAAACCATCCTTGGTTCAAACCACTCCCCCATGACACCGGTTGAACATCGACCCGAAAGACGAAAAGCCCAAGGCCGGGCTTCTCAGCACCTGACCACCCACCTTAGATCATCCAGACAGGGTGGATTCACGTTTCTGAACACCACATACAGGTGGAGAACCCACGGCGCTCACCAGGAGAAATACCATGAAAAAAGTGAAAATTGCTCTGTTTGTTGTGCTTCTCATTGCCATCGGCGGCGTTGTCTATCAGAACCTCACCTTCTTCGCCACCAAGCACGCTTTGGTTGTGGATTTAAAGTTCTGGGCCTATGCCACCCCTGAAGTCGCCAATGGTCTTCTGCTTCTGGGCTGCTTTCTCATCGGTTTTCTCTCTGCCTACCTTGGCGGCCTTGTGGCCCGCTTTAAATCAGGCAAGGTGGTCAAAGAGCTCAACGCCGTCATCGACTCTCAACAGGAGAAGATCTCCACCCTTCGCGGTGAGATGGATATCCTTAAGAGACGCCCGGTTCAACCGGAGCCTGTTCCCCAGCCCGAGCCTCCTGAAGCCCAGGGGATGCCCTCTGCACAGGAGGAGGCCCCTGAAGCGTAAAGATTGCCATGGCCCAAAGCGCCGCTTGCGCATGCCCATGACACATTTGGACAGATCACCCCTTGGCAGAGCCTTTGAGCCTGCACCTCAAGACAACCGTTTTTGAGTCGATACCGCCGCGCTTGTTTAAGCGCGGCGTTTGTATTCGGCGAAGATGCACCACACGAGACCATGACGCAAAGCAAACCCACACCCATGATGGCGCAATACCTTGAGATAAAGTCCAACTACCCGGATGCCATCCTCTTTTACCGCATGGGTGATTTTTTTGAGATGTTTTACGAAGACGCCGAAAAAGCCTCGCGCGTTCTTGAAATCGCCCTGACCTCCCGGGACAAAAAATCAAGCAACCCCATTCCCATGTGCGGTATTCCCGCCAAGGCGGCCGACAACTATGTTGCCAAACTCATCGGTGCCGGCCTCAAGGTGGCCATCTGCGAGCAGGTGGAAGATCCCAAGGCAACCAAAGGGCTTGTAAAACGGGACGTGATCCGCGTCATCACCCCAGGAATGATCTTGGATCAGACCCTGCTTGATGAAAAGAGCAACAACTTCATCCTCTCTTTTGCCCGCACCAACGGCATGGCCGGCATCGCCTGCCTCGATATCTCCACGGGCACATTTCGGCTCTGCGAGTCCAAGCATCTTTCAGCCCTCTTTGACGAGTCCCATAAACTTGCCCCCTCGGAAGTGATTCTTCCCGAAGCCCTTCGCTCAGACAAAGAGATCGCCCCCTTCATTGAGAGCCTCTCCCAAAGCTCAATCTCCTTTCTTGAAAACCGGGAATTCGAGTACAAATCGGCCAAAAAAAGACTCACCGACCAATTCAACACCCGCTCACTGGAAGGCTTTGGTTGTGAGGGGTTAAAAGCAGGGGTCGGCGCAGCCGGGGCCATCTTGAGCTACGTGAGCGAAACCCAACTCCAAAAAGTTGAGCACATCGACACCCTGGAGACCTACAACCTCACCGACTTTCTGGTGATGGACGACTCCAGCCAAAGAAACCTGGAACTCACCGCCAACCTGCGGGACGGTTCCCGAAAAGGGACCCTGGCCGGCACTATCGACAAAACCGTCACCGCCATGGGTGGGCGTCTGCTCAAAGAGTGGGTGCGCTCTCCGCTTTTAAATCAAAAAGCCATTGCCACACGCCTTGATGCCGTCGGCGAAGCCAAAGACCACGGCACCCGACGCGCTTTGGCCCGTGAGGCCCTCGACCGGGTCTTCGATCTGGAACGCCTGGCCAGCCGCATTGCCATGAACCAGGGGTCTGCTCGGGATCTCACGGCCCTCAAGCACTCCCTTTTGGCTTTGCCGACCCTTTTGGAGCAGCTTAGCGACTTTTCGGCACCTCTCTACCGCTTTGAAGGCGACCTGCCGCCTCTCATGGAGCTGGCCGATTTTCTTCACCGAGCCATCAGAGAAGACGCTCCCCTTGCCCTTCAGGAAGGGGGCATCATCTGCAAAGGGTTTCACGAAGAGCTCGACGAGTTTATCGCGCTGACCACCGACGGCAAAAGCTGGCTGGCCGAGCTTGAGGTGACCGAACGCGAAAAGACCGGTCTCTCCTCTTTAAAGGTGAAGTACAACAAGGTCTTCGGCTACTTTATCGAAATCTCCAAGGCCCAGTCGGCCCAGGTGCCCGAAGGGTATATTCGAAAGCAGACCCTGGTCAATGCCGAGCGCTACATCACCGAAGAGCTGAAAAACTTTGAGACCAAAGTCCTGACAGCCGAAGAGAAGCGATGCGCTCTGGAGTACCAGCTCTTCTGCCAATTGCGAGACCGGGTTACCGCCCACGGCACGGCCCTTTCGGCGGCGTCCCGCTTTATCGCTCGAGTGGACGCCCTTCTCGGTCTGGCCGAGGTGGCAGACCATCAAGGCTACACCCGGCCCGAGATCACCGAAGACGGCATCATCGACATTCGAGATGGCCGCCACCCCGTGGTGGAAAAGATGATCACCGCCGAGCGCTATGTGCCCAACTCCATTCGCATCGACAACACCGACAATCAGGTGATTCTCATCACCGGACCCAACATGGCCGGTAAGTCCACCGTGTTGCGCCAGGTGGCCCTCATCACCATCATGGCCCAGATGGGCTCGTTTGTGCCGGCCCAAAAGGCAAGCATCAGCGTCACCGACCGCATCTTCACCCGTGTGGGCGCCCTGGACAACCTCTCACAGGGCCAGAGCACCTTTATGGTGGAGATGGAAGAGACGGCCAACATTCTGAACAATGCCACCTCCGACAGCCTCATCATCATGGATGAGATCGGAAGGGGCACCAGCACCTACGACGGCCTCAGCATCGCCTGGGCCATTGCCGAATACCTCCACGACTTAAACGGCCAGGGCGTCAAAACCCTTTTTGCCACCCACTATCACGAACTCACCGAACTCGAAGGAATCAAACCCCGGGTCAAAAACTTCAACATCGCCGTCAAAGAGTGGAACGAGAACATCATCTTTTTAAGAAAACTGGTTGAAGGCGGTACCAACAGAAGCTACGGTATTCAGGTAGCTCGCCTTGCCGGCGTGCCTCAATTGGTCATCAAGCGAGCCAAAAAAGTGCTTTCTGTTATTGAAAGCGACGAAAACGGCGACCAGAAAAACCTGGGCAGGCGCTTAGGTGAAGGGCTGCCACCAAACGGCAAAAAGGTGCGACCCGCTCGAAAAAAGAGGGCCAAAAAAGAGAGCGGCTACGTTCAGCTCGCCCTTTTTCCATCCAAAGAGAATCCGGTTTTGGAGAGACTTCAATCGGTGGAGGTGAACCACACCACACCCATTGAGGCCCTGGCCCTGCTTCAGGAACTCAAAGAGCTGGCCGAAAAAGAGAGCCAGGGTTAACCTTCCTAACTTTTGAAGTGTAAAAAACCGACACAGGAGAACGGGTGAAAAACCAGAGTCCCAAGAATCACAGCCAGCCCCCCATCCCCTCACCAAACCGGATAGGGGGTCTGGTGCTCTGCCTTCTTTTCATCTTTTTCTCTCTTCTTCCTGGCCCTTCTGCCCAGGCCGCAGGAGATGGCCCAGAAAAGACCTACAATGCAGCCCTTGCCTACCACCGCAAGCTCCTTGCAACCAGCGCTTGGAAAAAGAGGCGAGACAAATGGGAGGCCTGTGCCGACAAATACCTTGAGGTGTGGCGAAAAGACAAAAAAGGGGTTTGGGCACCGGCTGGGCTGTTCAACGCGGCAAAAGTCTATATTGAACTTGAAAAATTTTCAGGCAAAAAAGCCGATCTGGTGCGGGCACGTGAACTGCTTACCCAGACCCAGAAATTTCGCACCAGCCGCTACAGCCGGGAGGCTAGAAAACTCCTTCGGCGTCTGCCCAAAGCCGCACCTGCATCCAAAACACAAAGAGTAAAACACTCCTCACTTCAAAAAACAGGACAAAAGGCCAGACCGCCCGCCCCCCGGCTTACGGCCTCAAAAAGCACCGGGCTCATTCAGAAAATTCGCTACGGTTCTTTGCCCTCCAAAACACGCATCGTGTTGGACACCTCAGCGGGCCTGGCCTTTACCCACGGCAAACTCAAAGCCGATTCCACCCACCACAAGCCCCAGCGTATCTGGATAGATATCAAGGGAAAAGCTGGGAAAAAACTGGCCAAAGAACTTCCCTTCAAAGGGGACCCCCGCGTCACCACCATTCGCACGGCCCCCAAAACAAACGACACCGTCCGTGTGGTGGTGGATGCCAGAAGCATCAGCCACTACACCATCTTCTCGCTTAAAGCCCCCCACCGCATCGTCATCGATGTCTGGGGGGAGAAGGCCAAAGGGAAAAGTGCCCCCAAAGCCTCCACGCCTGCCAACGTACCCGATTTTCGCCCCGACGATCTGGCAAAACAACTGGCCCTGGGGGTTCGCCGCATTGTCATTGATCCGGGCCACGGAGGAAAAGATGGGGGAGCCCCCGGATACTACAAAGGGGTCACCGAGAAAAAAGTGGTCCTTGCCATCGCTAAAAAACTGGCCGCAAAGCTGAAAAAAGAGCTGAAATGCGAGGTGATTCTCACCCGCAACTCCGACCGTTTTCTCACGCTGGAGCAGCGGACCAGCTTTGCCAACAAAAAACGGGCGGACCTCTTTATCTCCATCCATGCCAACGCCTCAAGAAACCGAAAGGCTTACGGGGTGGAGACCTACTTTTTAAACCTGGCCAAAGACCGCGCCTCCATCAACGTGGCGGCACGGGAAAACGCCACCAGCGAAAAAAACATCAGCGATCTGCACACCATTTTGAACAGCCTCATGAAAAACGCCAAGATCAATGAATCCAGCCGGCTGGCCCGGTATGTTCAAACCTCTCTTGTGGGCAGCCTCAAGGGCAAGTACAGCAAAATCCAAGACAAAGGGGTAAAGCAGGCTCCCTTTTATGTGCTTCTGGGGGCACGAATGCCCGCTATTCTTGTAGAAACGGCCTTTATCAGCAACAAAAGGGAGTGCAAGAGGCTCACCTCGTCGGCCTACCAGAACCGCATCTGTGACGGCATTGTCAAAGGGGTCAAGCGCTATA
The DNA here is from genome assembly GCA_022360815.1 of Desulfobacterales bacterium. GTDB lineage: Bacteria > Desulfobacterota > Desulfobacteria > Desulfobacterales > Desulfolunaceae > Desulfoluna. The sequence goes on along the minus strand of JAKSCC010000043.1, from coordinate 7,177 downwards.
TCGAATCCACCCATCCCGCCTCGCTGGCTCACAGCCGGTAGCAGGCCACCTGCTCGGCGAAACCCAAAGCGCCGCAAAGCCATCGAACCAAAACTCTTTTTTGTGGTATTGAAATTACGCGTCAGGTGAGATAACGATAAAAAGATAAACATTGTACATAAATCAAAACAAAAGGTAAGCTGTCCGCCAAAATAAAAACAGTCGCCCCTCAACCCAACACCTGCGGTATCCCCCCAAAAAAGCAGAGGAGCCTTTACAGACAGATGTGGGCGTCTGCCATGCGGGCCATCTCTTTTTCGATGCCCCCCAACCTTCAACCAGAACATCAAACCGGAGGTCGCCTTTGTCCAAGCCATCGCAGCAGGATGCCCTGAACGCCGAAATGGATCGCCTTAAGGCTGAGCTCAACGATGTCAAGTCCTCCCTTGAGATTCAAAACACCATCTTGCAAAACACCAGCGACGGCATTGTGGTGGTTCAAGATGAGTGCTTGGTCTACGCCAATGACGGGGTGGCCAACCACCTCGGGCGCCCCATCTCCGAAATTCTCGGACGCCCCATTGCCGACTTTATCCACCAAGACGACGCCCTGAAGATGATCGACAACTACCGGCTTCGCATCAATGCCACAAGCGATGAGAGGCAGGAGTATGTCTTCCGTTCCTCACGTGCCGGAAAAGACGGTGCCAACCTGGGAACGATCAGACTTCGAGCCATGGGAACCCTCTGGAAGGGACGCCCGGCCACGTTAAGCTTTCTCAGAGACATCAGCCAGGAGGTGGCCGACCGAGAGACCCTGGAGGAGTATCGGGACAAACTGGAAGAGAAGGTGGAGATGCGCACGGCAGAGCTGGTCTCCACCAACCGAAAGCTTCGAGAGGAGGTCCAGAGGAGACGGCTCTCCGAAGAGGAGCTGGTCAAGAGTCAAACCTCCTACCAAACCATACTGGACAGCATTCAAGAAGGATTCTTCGAAGTCAATCTGGCAGGCAAGCTGGTCTTCTTCAACAACTCCCTTTGCGACATCTCCGGCTACTCGCGTCACGAGCTTATGGGCCTTCACTACACGGAATACACCTCCCAGAAGACCGCCGAAGATCTCTTTACCGTCTTTCACCAAATTTTTACCACCGGAAAACCAGGAAAAATAAGCGACTACGAGATGCTGGGAAAAGAGGGGCGCACAGCCGTCCTCTCCATCAGCGCCACCCTTATCAAAAACCCCAGCGGCGAGCCCACCGGATTTCGAGGGGTTGCTCGAGACATCACCGATCGAAAGCGGGCCGAAGAGGCCCTGGCCAAGGCCCGAAATGAGCTGGAAAAACGGGTGGAAGAGCGCACGCGAGAGCTGATTGAAGCCAACACCAACCTCACACGGGCCAAAGAGGAGGCCGACCAGTCGGCCCGAGCCAAGTCGGAATTTCTGGCCAACATGAGCCACGAAATCCGAACGCCCTTAAATGCCATCGTGGGAATGAGCGATCTTCTGATGAAAAACAGCAGCGCCGAAAGGCGCCGAGAGTACCTCAACATCATTCGAACTTCATCCCTCTCCCTTTTGGACCTTATCAACGACATTTTGGATTTTTCCAAGATCGATGCGGGAAAGCTCACCTTTGAGTCGATTCCCTTTTCTCTTCATGAGCTCATCGATGAGAGCGCCGATATGTTCCTTGAAAAAAACATGTCCAAGCAGCTGGAGCTCATCATCGACATCGACCCCCAGATTCCCAGGCAGCTCATTGCCGATCCTTTGCGCCTTCGCCAGGTGCTCTCCAACCTTATCAGCAACGCCTTCAAGTTCACCAAAGAGGGGGAGATCTGCATTCGAGTGACCCTTCAATCCATGGACGACCACACTGCCCTTCTTCTCTTTGAAATCCGTGACACCGGCATCGGCATGGACACCCGTTTTCTGAATGGCTCATCCGGAGACATCTTTGATGCCTTTGCCCAGGCCGACGGCTCCACCACACGAAAATACGGAGGCACCGGCCTTGGCCTTGCCATCTGCAGGCGCATTGTTCACATCATGGGAGGCGAAATCTGGGTGGAGAGCGAAAAGGGCAAAGGGAGTCTCTTTGCCTTTACAGCCTCCTTTAAGCCCGTGCTTCACACCATCGTCCCGAGCCCTTCTCTCCCTCCCAACATGCGAGAGATGTGCGCTCTGATCGTGGACGACAACCCCTCGACCCTCATGGTCATCAAGCGGTTCATGGAGTCGTTCGGGTTTCGAACCGAGCTCGCCGAGACCGGAGAAAAGGCGCTGGAGCTCTACCACGGTGCCGCCGAGGGGCACCCCTATGATCTTCTGGTTCTCGACGTGCGCCTTCCAGGTATTGATGGCATTGAGGTGGCCCGCAGAATCAAAGAGACTGACCCGGATCAGAGCCCGCCCATTGTTATGATCAGCGCCCTGGGCAATGAATTTGAGATTCGACGAGCCAAACAGATCAAGGTGGAGAGTTTTCTCTTAAAGCCCATCAAGCAATCCCTTCTCTTTGATACCATCATGGAGATTTTCGGGTACGAATCGACTCGAAAACCCCGCTCAAACCGCACCATTTCAACCACCGACGACTTCTCCGATGTCACCATTCTTCTCGTGGAAGACAACCCCATCAACCGCATGGTGGCAACCGAAATGCTTCAAGGATCCGGTGCCACCATTGATACAGCAGAAAACGGCATTGATGCCGTCGAGCAAGCCAAAGCCCACCACTACGATCTCGTGCTCATGGACATCCAAATGCCCCAGATGGACGGCTACCAAGCCACCCGGGCCATTCGAACCGACCTCAAATTGTCCACCCTTCCCATCATCGCCATGACGGCCCATGCCATGTATGGCGACCGTGAGAAGTGTCTGGCTGCCGGCATGAACGATTACATCTCCAAACCCATCGACCGGGACCGCCTCTTTGCCACCATTCGACGCAACATCCGCCTGGCCGAATCCATGGTGATTCAAAGCGGAATCTCTGAAGCCGCCACCACCTCTGAAGACAAAAGCGGCATCTCTTTTACCCTTCCCGGACTCAACTTAGACGAGGGTCTCAAGCGCCTGGGAGGCTCCTGGGAGATCTACACAAAAATCCTTCTGGAGTTTAAAAAGGAGTACGCTGGCTTTAGTCAAACATTCCGAAAAATTCTAACCCAAAAGAGATGGGACGAGGCGAAGCGAGCGGCCCACACCCTTAAGGGAGTCGCGGGAAATATCTCTGCCGAAGAGCTTCACCTGGCGTCAAAATCCCTGGAGGAGGCGATCCTTGCAAAGGATGCCTTGCGCACGATAGAGACCCTTGCCACGGTTGAAAACTCTTTGATTCAGGTTCTCGAATCCGCCGAAAAACTTCAGGCAACCCCCCAGGCAAAACAGAAGAAGAGAAAAAAGAGCGAAACCCCAGCCTTGAGTGTCCCGCCGGAAAAAACCATGGAGCTGCTTCAGGAGCTGGCCAACCATCTTGCCGAGTTTGACCCGGTGGAGTCGGAAAACTGTTTTTTCAATGTCGAAAAAAACCTCTCGGTCTCCGCCATGGCCGATGAGACGCTCACAAGACTTCTCGCCTCCATGCAGGAAGCCATTGTCGGTTACGACTTTGAAACAGCGGCAAGCCTCACCGACAAGCTGGCCCGCCAGGTAAAACGGAAACTCTCAGGTACTGCTGGCTAACCATGTTCCCTGTAAAACTGAACCGGTTTTCGCAAAAAAGTGTTTTTCGGGGTAACACTTTTGCTTTTATTCACATTTTCCCAAGCAAGTTAGAGCCCAAAAAGCCTGAGGCAAAGAGTCTTCAGGCTTTATCATTATTTACTGATTTTACTTCCGTTAAAAAGCCATTTCATGTATCATCGTCAAACATATCATGATGGCTCTACTTGCGTATCACGAGAGTGAAGAGGCCTTCGGTACCCCTCTTCATCTCTGCCCCCCTGCAGAACAACACCTGATGTAAGAGAGGCTTTAAGGATCGCCCATATGATAGAGAGTACCAACAGACGAATTCTCCTCGTTGACGATACAAAAGCCAATATCGATATCCTCGTCCAGACCCTTAAAGAGGACTACAAGCTGGGAGTCGCTTTAAACGGCACCAAAGCCATAGAGTACTCCCTCTCCAACCGCCTGGATCTCATCCTGCTGGATATCATCATGCCCGGTATGGACGGATTTGAAGTGTGCAGACGCCTCAAAGAAAACCCCGCCACCGCCGCCATTCCCATCATCTTCATCACCGCCATGACCGATCCCGAACACAAACGGGAAGGCCTCACCATCGGTGCAGTGGACTACATCACCAAACCTTTTGACATCTCGGAGGTCAAAGCCCGGGTGAAAACCCATTTGACACTCAAGGTGACCCAAGAAAGCCTGAAAAATAAAAACCTCATCTTAGAAGAAAAGGTAAAGATGCGCACCCGGGAGCTCAAAGAGACCCAGGTGGAGATTATCAACCGCCTGAGTCTTGCATCAAAGTTTCGAGACTGCGGCACCGGGCAAAATGTGGTGCGCATCAGTGTGCTGGCCGAAATGCTGGGCCGAAAAGCCGGGCTATCCGAAGAGGAGGCCGAACGCCTGGCCCTCTCCAGCACCCTCCATGACGCAGGGAAAATAGGCATCTCAGACGCCATCCTCATGAAGCCAGGCAAACTCACCCCCCAGGAGTGGGAGCTCATGAAAGAGCATACCACCATCGGTTCACGCCTTCTGGCCGGCAGCAAATCCCAGCTCATCCTCGACGCCCAGACCATCGCCCTCACCCACCACGAACACTGGGATGGAAACGGATACCCCCAAGGTTTGCACGGCGATCAAATTCCCCTTATCGGTCGCATTGTCGCCATCTGTGATGTGTTCGACGCCCTTATCTCCCAGCGTCCTCATAAGGCGCCCTGGCCACTGGAGCGTGCCTTTACCGAAATCGAAGAGCTGTCCGGCACCCACTTTGACCCCAAACTCACCGACATCTTCCTCGACATGCAGGAGGCCATTGTTGACCTTGTGGACAAAACAGCATAGGTAAAAGGGCTCACTCAGTCTTGATGGCTCCGCAAAAACTCAGCTTGGCCACAGAAACACACACCAAAGGCATCACCTTTTTGCGAAATCATCACCCTTGGTCTTTTGCTTAATCCAGCAGGCCAGCACACGCGCGTAACCCCCCAAACCATGAAAGATGTGCCATGGACAGATCCCGACTCATCCAGATGCTTGAAGCCATCCAAAAAGGGCAGCTCTCCTGCGAATCGGCGGCCGATCAGCTCACCAACCTCGTCAATGAAGATATCTCCTTTGCCAATATCGACCACCACAGAAGCCTGAGAAAAGGATTTCCCGAAGTGATCTTTGGCGAGGGAAAAACAAGCGCTCATATCATTGGCATTATGGAGCGCATGATGCATCAAGAAGATGTGATTCTCACCACCCGTGTGGATCCCCAAAAGGCGGCCGAAATCTTGGAGGCCATTCCCCTCTGCCGCTACGATGAGCTGGCCCGCATGGTGATCTGGGCTCCCAAACACCCCGAGCCCACCGGCCACGGCAAAATCCTTATCATCTCAGCAGGAACCTCGGATATTCCCGTGGCCCGCGAGGCGCTTTTGACCGCCCAGTATATGGGAAACGATGCCGAAGCGATCTTTGATGTGGGGGTGGCTGGCATCCACCGGCTTTTCAAACACAAAAAGGCCATGGAAAAGGCCACGGTGATCGTTGTGGTGGCTGGCATGGAGGGTGCCCTTCCCAGCGTGGTGGCCGGCATGGTTTCGGCTCCGGTGCTTGCGGTTCCCACCAGTGTGGGGTACGGGGTCAGTTTTGGTGGGGCCACAGCCCTTTTCGGCATGCTCAGCAGCTGCAGTTCCAACGTTTCGGTGGTCAATATCGACAACGGATTCGGAGCGGGCTACATGGCATCGGCCATCAATCACATCCCCGTAGATAAATCCTAGTATTTTACCGCATTAGAATTCACCCAAAGCCCTACCTATAAGGGTTTTGGGTTATCTTATATCTCACACTCACAACCACACATTCCGCAAAAAGAAACCAACACCCTTTTTAATTAATTATTTCGGGCTTTTTCATTTCAAATAAGTCATTTCGCCTTTTCATCACCTTACCTTTTCAAGCTTTACCCTTCCTTAATTTTATATATATAAACTTTAGCACCCCGCTTTTTTCAACATAAAGACAAACCCCTTGACAAACCCCAAGCAAGAGGATATCAAGTGACGATCGTTTAGGGTTCACACGTAAACAAATAAGAATTGGCAGGCGCTCGTAAGAGGAGCTTTTTTACTGCGCCATTGAACTTGATGACCCACCAAGAGGGTCGCCAACGAGACTGCCCCTTTGGCAGTCAGAACAGAAGCAAAGCGATGAACGACGCAAAAGTTATTATCAACCAGATTCTTGTGATTCTCATTCTTGTAGTGGGCATTGTGCCCGTGATTGGGATTCGTCTACAAAATCCGGGCTGGTAATGGCTTAACATAAAAAATACCTCAACAACAAAGCCGTTATCAGCCAAGCTGATAACGGCTTTTTTTATGGAGCAGCGCCAATGAAAAGCAACAACGTGAAAAAGGGAGTGGAGAGAGCCCCGCACCGGTCACTCTTCAAAGCCATGGGTTACACCGACGAAGAGATCAAGCGCCCCATTATCGGTATTGCCAACGCCGCCAACACCATCATTCCCGGCCACACCCATCTGGATCGCATCACCGAGGCGGTCAAGGCCGGCATCTACATGGCCGGCGGCATGCCGGTGGAGTTTGGCGTCATCGGCGTCTGCGACGGCATCGCCATGAACCACACCGGCATGAGCTACTCTCTGGGAAGCCGCGAAATCATCGCCGACTCCGTCGAGGTGGTGGCCACGGCCCACGCCCTGGACGGCCTGGTTTTGATTCCCAACTGCGACAAGGTGGTTCCCGGCATGCTCATGGCGGCTGCTCGTCTCGATATCCCTGCCATCTTCTGCAGCGGCGGGCCCATGCTGGCCGGCCGCCACCCCGAGCGCCCCGATGAGAAAGTGGATCTTATCAGCGTCTTTGAGTCGGTGGGCGCGGTTCTCTCCGGAAAAATCACCGAAGAGGAGCTCTGCGCTGTGGAAGATGCGGCCTGCCCCACCTGCGGCTCCTGCTCCGGCATGTTTACCGCCAACTCCATGAACTG
>JAKSCC010000261.1 GCA_022360815.1 Desulfobacterales bacterium | reverse complement strand
TTTCCTAACAATTTCGCTCGTCATATCTTCTTCTGTCTCGCTCTAAAATATTCAATTCACATCCGGCTCAGAAGTAACATCTATTTAATCCTGCCGTACAGCCCACCCATGAATCAGTGCTCCAAATGACATTGAAAACACACCCAAAACAAAACTCATCATGACAATAAATGCCCTCTTAGGCCCAACAATGCCCTCTTCCGTCACGACTATAATGATTTCTTTAAATGGCGTTATTGCTTTTAAGGCTCTTTTATTATTTCCAACTTCTTTCAACAAATTGTAGTACCGCTCTGAAACAGACTGTTTTTGGTTCTTAAATTGTCCTATTTGTATATTAATTTCGTTAAGTTTATCATTGAAATTTACCAGAAGCTGTCTTTTCTGAATCAGAATATTATTATGCAGGAGGGCTTTGTAAAGATTCTCTTTTGAAATCTCAGCACCAGCAATGCTCTTTATACCTTCAGCACTATTCTGGCCCGACATTTCCCTGGTTTTTCGAACCAGCCTGAGAATCGCCAATTTTTCGAGATCAATCTGTTTCAAATAATTATCGTAGCTTTCGATTTCCCCTTCAAGACCACTTAAAGCGTTAACATCAAGTTCAATTTGTAATTCCAAACCTTTTACGAACTGTTGATGTATGGAGTCATCTTCCTTTTTCATTAAAAAAACAAGATAATTCAAGATCTCTTTGCCGAATTCTATATTTTTTGTATCGTACGTAATACAAAGTGCATTTGAGTTTTTTGGAATACTGACCTTTACGCTTTTTGGTGAAAACATGATATCTTCAAATTTTGAAGAGAGATGCTCTTCAAGACGAGTCGTGTAAACCCCTGCATCTATCTCGCCTTTATATTGTGCCAAACTCTTGGTGAAGCGTACCCCGTCTTTAGGAGATCGTGAGATGACACCTGGACTGACAAGAGTTTTTATTCTGTAAACGTTGGGCATAGAGATCACGACAACAGAAGCAATAGCGACAAATAGAAACACCCCGGAAGCAATAATTTTTTTCTTTTGCCACAAGGTAAAAAAAACATCTCGAAGATCGATCTCGTCATCGCAGTGGCTGGTATGCAAAAAGCAATTGTTCGGCATTCGATTTTGATGTGATTCAGGTATATTATTCATATCTTCCACCCAGTTCACCTGTTCCGATTAACGTAGAATACGTTTAGACACTTAAATACAGCTCCGCCCCTCTGATTACATTCTCAGACACAGATCATTGTTGAAAACCAAGACAAACTACGCTGCTATGTCCTTACTGTCAACACAAGATGCAGATATAAACCACGCATGATAATGCCCCATAATCTGTGGTCATAGTCAAATCAAACCATGTCCGTCTTGGCAACCACCAACTTCCAAAAAACAAACACTTCCATTTTGATATTTACAATTGCAAGTAATACCTTCATAAAGGCTATTGATTCAATGTGCTTTAAATAACTATACGACAACTTGGAAATAACATGATCCTCTCCATAAATGAAACCAACCCCCAACCCCGCAATATCCAAAGGGTTGCGGCATTTTTAAAAGAAGGCGGACTCATCGCCTACCCAACAGACACGCACTACGGCATCGGCTGTGATATCACAAACAAAAAGGCTATTGAGCGTGTACACCTGTTGATGCAGCGGGACAAGAGCAAGCCATTCAGTTTCATCTGCTCGGATCTTAAGCACATCAGCGACTACGCCAAGGTTTCGAACTATGCGTACCGCATGCTGAAAAAACTTCTTCCAGGGCCGTACACCTTTATTTTAGAAGGCTCCAAGATGGTTCCTAAGCTCATGCTGACCAAGCGCAAAACGGCGGGTATCAGGGTTCCAGACAACCCCATCTGCCAGGCCATTGTCAAGGAGCTTGGCAACCCCATCCTGTCTGCCACAGCAAGCCTTCCTGATGAAGAACCCTTTAACAATGCCTGGTCTATTGAGGACACCTTTGGGCACGCGCTGGATGTGGTTATCGACGGAGGTGATGTCCCGGAAATTCCATCCAGTATCGTCTCTCTTATTGATGATGAACCAAAAGTCATCCGTGAAGGCGCCGGTGATGTCTCAATGTTTATGTAATAACAACCTATAGAACCAAAAGGGCATAGCTTCGCCCTTTTGGTTACATTCTAACCAGCCGTACTCAAGCCATGTTCACTTTACAAAGCACGGCAGCAGCTTGAAATTTTACTCCTGCCTATCACACCTTATCGCCACACACTGTGACGCGACTCACACTCCCGGCACTTGATAAAGATACGAAGGCGACACAGCACCATGCTTTGACATAACCTGAGAAACCCGAGTCTTGGCGCTGTTCATGATATAGTCCACCAGTTTCTCTTTGGGACGCGGTGGATACTGAGGTTCCCCAACTTCGTCAAGCCCGCCAAGCTCAGCAGCCCACTCAAGAGCGTCTTCCATATTCCCTAATCGGTCCACCAGACCCAACTCTTTAGCCTCAAGGCCCGTATAAATCCTTCCGTCGGCAAGTTTGACAACCTTGTCACGCTCAAGCTTTCGTGATTCCGCCACATCACTTACAAACTGCTCATGAATCGATGAGACCACGTGCTGAAGGTATTTTCGCTCAACCTCAGTCATCTCTCGCGTTGGGGAACCGGCATCTTTCATCTCACCACTCTTGAAAACCACTGGTTCAAGGCCGATTTTATCCAAAATTCGACGAAAATTAGTATACCCCAGAATAACCCCTATACTCCCGGTGATCGTGCCCGTATTGGCCACAATACCGCTTGTGGCAGCAGCAGCATAATATCCTCCAGAGGCAGCCACCCCGCCCATGGAGGTCACAACCGGTTTCACTTCCCGAGTTTTCAACAAGGCCCGATAAATCTCCTGAGATGCTCCTACCCCTCCCCCAGGAGACTCCACTCGAAGGACAATGGCTTTGATTTCATCGTTTTCCCGAAAATAACGAAGATCTTTGAGCACCTGATCGGAACGGGCAATCACACCTTCAATCTTTACCACACCAATACCCGCTGCTTCCTCTGGTCCATCCGGCGATACCGCAACAGCCACCAGGATTGAAATGACAACCACCGTCCCCATAACCATCCCTGTCAATGCCAGTATGAAAAACAATATTGGATGCCGCCTTGAAAACATCAGGAAACCCTCCTATTCTGTGTTAACAGTGTACCCAAAGAAAATCATTGAACCTCTGTTCGCAAAAAAATACCCCGGCAGGTAAACTTTACTCCGGGGTATCTCTTTATTCAATCAGACAAGCCATGATGACCTGACCGAAACTTTATTACTCAGCTGCGTCGTCGTCGCCTTCTTCTCCGGCCTTCAGCTGATCCGCAAGGTTCTCACGAAGCATTTCGCCAAAGTCAGAGGTGGGCTGTTTGGAGTTGCTGATGTACTCGCTGAGGATCGCCTTGTCATCATCCATCTCAAGACGCTTGATGGAGAGACCAATGCGGCGCTCATCGCTGTTGATGTTCATCACTTTGGCAGTGAGAGAATCACCAACATTGTAAGTTCCTACAGGAGTTTTGATCTTCTCTTTGCTGATCTCGGAAACGTGAACCAGACCTTCGATTCCCTCTTCCAGCTCAACAAAAACACCAAAGTCGGTTACGTTGGTCACAGTACCATTGATTTCGGTACCTACGGCGTAACGCTCACCAACGCTCTTCCATGGATCTTCCTGGATCTGCTTGATACCGAGAGAGAAACGTTCGCTCTGCTTGTCGATGTCAAGAACAACCGCCTGCACCACATCGCCCTTCTTGTAAACTTCGGAAGGATGCTTGATGCGCTTGGTCCAAGAGATGTCAGAGATGTGAACGAGACCGTCGATTTCATCATCGATACCGATGAAGAGACCAAAATCGGTGATGTTCTTGATCTTGCCCTCAATGATGGTTCCCACGGGGTACTTATCGCTGATAACTTCCCAGGGGTTCTCCGCAACCTGCTTCATACCAAGAGAGATACGACGGTTGTCGGGCTTGATATCGAGAACAATGGCCTCAATCTCTTCGCCCACGGAGATAATCTTGGAGGGGTGACGGATCTTACGGGTCCAGGACATTTCAGAAACGTGTACCAGACCTTCGATACCCTCTTCGAGCTCAACAAACACGCCGTAATCGGTGAGGCTGACCACACGTCCGCCCACTTTGGAGCCAACAGGGTACTTCTCGGCGGCACTTGCCCAAGGATCTTCGGTGAGCTGCTTCATACCGAGGGAGACACGCTCTTTCTCGAGGTCGAAAGAGAGAATCTTTACGGTGATGTTGTCGCCCACAGAGAAGAGCTCTGAAGGATGCTTGACGCGACCCCAGGAGATGTCTGTGATGTGAAGGAGACCGTCCACACCGCCCAGATCAACGAACACACCGTACTCGGTGATATTCTTGACAACACCGTCCATCACCTTGCCCTCTTCGATGGTGGCAAGGGTCTGAGAACGGGTCTTCTCGCGCTCTTCTTCAAGAATCACGCGGCGAGAAAGAACGATGTTGCTGCGCTTTCTGTTGTACTTGAGAACCCTGAAGGTATAGGACTTGCCCACCATCTCGTCGAGGTTGCGAATGGGGCGCAGGTCGGCCTGAGAGCCGGGAAGGAATGCCTGAAGACCAACATCCACAGAGAAGCCACCTTTGACGCGGCTGACGATAACGCCTTCCACAGTGCCTTCTGCTTCGTAGATCTCTTTGATCTTCTCCCATACTTTGATCTTTGCTGCCTTGTCTTTGGAGAGGACGACACGCTCTTCGTCTTCGTCCCAAAGCTCAACCATGACCTCCACTTCATCGCCGATGGCAACGTTGACTTCACCGTTTTCATCTTTGAATTCGTGGATGGAAATGAGCCCCTCGGACTTGTATCCGACATCAACAAGGACATAATCTTTGTCTACGGCGATGATCTTGCCGGTTGCAAGTTCACCTTCTGAAAAAGATTTGAAGCTCTCTTCGTAAAGTTTGAGAAAATCTTCGTAACTCTCTTCCCCATCCATTGCAACGTTCTCGTCGATCACATCGCCAAAAAGATCTGTTTTCACTTCCCTAATACCTTTGGTTTCGTTTGTACTGATAGTCATTAAAAATAACCCCCTAAACTGTATTTTATGCACCCACCGGTTATAAATGGGGGCATAATCCGGGTCAACATATCAGCTCGCAAAAATAAAAACAACGAAAAATTATACCTTTATCCCTGAACAGACGAAACCTGAACGACCATGGCCTCGACCACAGCATCGGCATCCATTTGAGTGGCATCCACATGGATCGCATCGTCTGCGGCTTTCAGAGGAGCAAGGGCACGCGTGCTGTCGTTTTCATCTCGCTGAATCAACTCATCTTTTACCGTTTGAAAATCGATCTTCGAACCGCGCTCTTTCAGCTCAACATAACGCCTTTCAGCCCGAATGTGCGGATCGGCATCCAAAAAAAACTTCAGGTCTGCATTGGGAAACACAACCGTCCCCATATCACGTCCTTCAAAGACCACCCCGCGCTCTTCTCCAAGCCTTCGCTGAAGCACCGTTAAAAACGCCCGTACGGGTTTAAGAGCAGAGACCGACGACGCCCGCATGGAGATCTCTGGCGTGCGGATCAACTCAGAGATATCGCGGGAGCCGGAAAGAAGCTTAAGCTCCCCCTCTTCCAGCACAAACCGAAGATCCACCGATTCACACGCTTCTGCCATGGCCGATTCATCATCTTCTTTGATTCCCATCTCCGAAGTGATCAGCGCAATGCCTCTGTAAAGGGCCCCTGTATCAATATAACGGTATCCAATTTTTGCGGCGAGTTTTTTGCTCACCGTGGTTTTACCAGCCCCGGAAGGCCCATCAATGGTGATGACCAACTCTTTTTTTTCCATGCTCATCCTGTTTTTTTCAAACGCTTTTGCATTGTGCCATAATTGGGATCACAACAAAGGGGCGATCCGTATCACCGAACCGCCCCGGAATTACACTCGACCTGCCTCTTTAAGCCACAATGGCTACACAAAAAACAAAGTAACAATCAGTACCACGGTCGCACCGGAAACTGTGAAACCACAATCCGGTTGTCCACCTTGTGAATTCCCTGAATGCTGCGCACAATGCTCTCTGCTGAGACCTTTTCACCTTCAGAAGGGAGATAGCCCGTCAGCATCACCTTGCCGCTTTCACACGGGGACACCTTCACCGCATTGGATTCTCCCATCTCCATCATCAGCATCAATTCAGCCCGACGGCAGATGGCCATTTGCTTAAACTCTGTTTTCACGTCAGGGGTCACCGGATGATGCCTACCCACCTCTTCGGCCATCTTCTGGATCAAATGCACCGCTTTTTCCCGAGAAACCACCCGTGTATTCAGCGTCAAGTCGTATGCTGTCTGCTCTTTGATATTGCGGTTGTGCAGGTACTTGATAAAGGCGCTTCGTTCCCGGTCCGCCTCTTTGATGATATCGGCAGAAACACCCATCTCTACATTTTTAAACTCGGCATAATTTCGAATTCGTTCTTCCACAGGGGCCACAATTCGCACATTGAGCACACATTTAAGTCCCTCCAGAATAAACTGACCACCCCGCCCCACAATCACCACATGATCCATGGCTGCCGCATCAAAAACCATGGCTGAAATGATATTTCCATAAACACAGTGATTGTGAAACAATTTGTCAATAAGCCCAGGGGGGCTCTCATCGGTGAGGGCCGCCACCTCTTTTGCAAAGTGGCCTCTGAAACTTTCAGCCTCACGATGAAAGCGCTCTTTGTTAAAAAGTTCGTACCCTTCCTCTTTTGCCAGCATGGCGGAAATCGCTCCGCCGTGGCTACCCACTTGCCTGGAAACAGTAATCACAGTCATGGCAACCTCCTTTGAAACTCTGCATCACGCATTCAAACCGGTTGCCTTTTATGAGCGGTGGCAAAAAGAGAAAGATGCCAACATGAAAGGCCGCTTTTAACTGCCACCTCACAAAAGGTATCTCTTACAGATACGATGGTACGCAAAAAAATGCCCTGAGGCAAGCTTATGCTCCACCACAGAGACGAAGCAGAATACGATCCAGCAAAAGCCCCGGATCTTCCGGGCTGCTCTTCATGGTGCGATCACACTCGGCCAGAAGACCATATATATTTTTTAGCTCATCCATGGAAAATCGCGAGGCATTCTGCAGAAGCAAAAAAGTCGGATACGGGCTGCCCCCTTTATGGATCACCAGATCACTCTTTTTCTTAGAACCTCCCAAGACTTCTTGCGCCAATGCTGCTTGCTCAAGCCGTGCTTCATCAGAAGCTTTCACAGCCTCCACCCCACTGTTTTGAAAAGAGCGGTAATCACGCAAATTCCCCACGCGCGATGCTTCAGGGGTCGAAAGAAAAGAGCGCGCCAAAAGAAGCCGTCGCACCTGGTTGACAAGAGCGGCAAGAATTTGAAGCGGGTGGGTTTCGTTTGCCGTCAAGTTTCGAACGCAGGCAAGGGCTTTGCGGCCGTTTCTCTCGCTGATGGCGCCGGTCAGTTCATAGATGGGATCCTGCTTTGTTTTTTTCGCAAGTTTTCTGGCATCGTCCAGAGTGATCTCCGGACGAGCCCCTACGTACGAGCAGAGCCTCTCCACATCCCCTGTAATCACCCTTAAGTCAAAACCGGTCATCTCAGAAAGATAGGCCAGCGCCCTCGGCTCCATCCTCTTTCCAAATTGTGCAAGAACCTGCCCCACGGCCCCTTGAACCAACCGGGCTTTCTGCTCTTTATCTGCCTTGCGGTCTCCTTTTGGGGCCGAGCAGTCCACCACAGTCCCCAGCGCTTTAAAGCTTTTGTAAAGCGCCTTTCGTTTGTCGATGGTATCGGTGGTGACCACCAAATGGTGCCCAGAAGGAAGCCCGGCCTTAAGGGCACGATCCATCACGCTCTGATCATCCATGGCCTCTGGAATGGTTACCCCATTGGCCTCAGCCCAGCCAGAAACCTCAGAAAGCCACTTAGGAACCTGCCCATCTTCAGACAGAACTTTTATTTTATCCTGCCCCTTTGGCATGGACATGTGCTTGAACCCAAGCTTCAGCTTGGAGAGCAGTTGCGCAAGACGCCGGGCGGCCAGAGGCATTTTCCCGTCTTCATGGGCTTTGGCGATTTTAAAAAGCTCTTTGTTCTCGCCTTTTTTGGTGTAAAAGATGTGAGAGTCCCGAATCACCACCACTTTGCTGCTGGAAAAAAGAGAAAAGGTGGCTGCCTGCTCAAGGGCCCCGCGCAAATCCGCATCACCCTCCACCACATCGCAACCCGCATCCCGCATCCCGTCGGGCAAAAGCGCCACCACCACACGCTTGAGACACTGCTCCACAAGAAACCCTTCACCCTGAATCAACCAAAAAGGCACCTCGCCCGCCGAAGACAGAGCCTTTGGATTCAATGCATCATGAGACACTTCACCCATTTGTTACCTCAGATCGCCTAGCCTTAAACGAAAGCACACCCAGCATCACCACCCCCACAACACAAAGGGTCACCCCCACCTGCTGTGCCGGTGAAAGCCCCAAAACAAAATCGCCGCGCTCATCCCCCCGGAAAAACTCCAGCACAGAACGAATCACCCCGTAAGCCACCACATAGCCCCAAAAGAGCTGCCCCGAAAACCGCGTCTTTTTTCGTACCCCCATAATCAAGCCAAAAAGCAAAAGATTGGCCCCAGCCTCATAGAGCTGAGAGGGGTGAAGCGGTGTATTGAGCGGAGCAAGTGAGAGCTTGTCGCTAAAGGTAACAGCCCAGGGCAACTCACAGGTTTTCCCATAGCAGCACCCGGCATTGAAGCAGCCGAGGCGCCCCAGAAAATGGCCAAAGGGAAGCGCAGGCGTCAAAATATCGATGCTTCGCCAAAACATCATGCCCCGCCTTCGAATGCAAAAAACCGCAGCACCAAGCCCCCCGATAAAACCACCATAAAAGACAAGGCCGCCCTCCCATACCTTTACGATCTCGACAGGATGCTTCACAAACCAGGACAGGTTGACCCCGACATAAAAAAGGCGGGCACCAATCACACCCCACACCAGAATATAGAAAATCAGGTCTGCAATTTTCTCTGGGTCTTCCCCATAAATTCTCGCCTCACGTTTGGAGATCACCATGGCCATCAAAAAAGCCAGCGCCATAAACGCCCCATAGGTGTGCACCACCACCGGCCCCAACTTGAACAAAACAGGATGCATCACATCTCCTCAGGCATGCGGTTTAATAGAATATGAAGAATCAAAATGCCGACTCCGATGCAAATAAAGCTGTCCGCCAGATTAAAAGCGGGCCAGTGGAGATCGTAAATGTGCCAGTCAATAAAATCCACCACATTGCCAAACCGGACACGATCCACCAGGTTGCCCAGTGCGCCGCCCAGAACCATGGCCAGTCCGGCGGCCAGAATGCGGTGGGTCTCAGGAATGGTGTTGTAAAGCCAGACAATAAACCCGCACGCAAGGGCCGTTACAAACAGAAAGAAAAATTCCCGAACCGCCTTGCTCTGCCCCGAAAGAAACCCAAAAGCCCCTCCCGGATTTCTGACATGAACAATGTCAAAAAAGCCCTGGATCAATGGAAAACCACTTCCCACCGGCATGGTGTTCAACACAATCTGCTTGGAAATAAGATCCAAAGCAAGCACCACACCCGCCACCACCAAAAGCCGAATCCACTTCCGCTTAAACCAGCCCATGTTTTATTGCCTCCGGAGTCCAGAGGCTGTGCCTCTGGCTCCTGTTCCGCAAATGCTCCAAGCCCTTCGGGGGCTTCACATTTGCTCAGACCCATAACGTCAATCTCGCTCCAAATGCGAAAATTCTGACTGCCATCTAAATATTTTTTGGCACATCATATAACTACCCCCACAGCATCAACCACCCTTTACCCAATTTGCTTTTCTCCACAAATGTGAAGAGGCAAAGCCTCTGAGCATTTGCAATCCTGAGGTGCAGGGGATCATCCCCTGCCCGCCGGAGGCAAACCAAAAAACAAAGGCCGGGGGCACATTTATGCCACCGGCCCTTGCTTTCAAGTGAAGCTTTTATCTCAGATTAGACGCTCTGGTCAAGGATTGCGCGGCAGCGACCACAGAGTGTGGCACGTGCTTCGTCCTCGCCCACGGAGGGGCTCCAGGTCCAGCAGCGCTCGCACTTTGCTCCGGGCGCAGAAGAAACGGATACGGAAAGCCCCTCCACCTCTTCGCTCACAAAGGCCCCTTCAGGGGCGTCGGCTTCGACCAACCGCATGGAAGAGACAATCAGCACCTCACGAAGGGTCTTGCCAAAGCTCTGAAGGAACGCAAAGGTCTCACCCTTGGCTGAAATGGTGATCTCTGCATCGAGGTTTTGACCAATAAGCTTTTCAGAACGGGCCTTTTCAAGGGCCTTGTTCATCTCGTTGCGCAAGGCAACCAAGTGCTCCCAGCGTTCGACCAGCTCGGCATTGGCCCAGGCTTCGTCAACCTTGGCGCCGGACACCAGATGCACGCTCTCTTTCTTGCCTTCAAAATCGGGCATGTGCTGCCAGATCTCTTCAGAGGTAAAGCAGAGCACAGGAGCCATCATGCGCACAATGGCATTCACCAGATCGAAAAGCACCGTCTGGATGCCGCGGCGCACCACAGAGTCTTCGCCTTCCACGTAGAGGGCATCTCTTACAATATCAAAGTAGAAGTTGGAGAGATCCACGGTGCAGAAGTTGTTGAGGCTGTGATAAATCGTATGGAATTCATAGGTGTCGTACGCCTTTTTCACGCGATCGATAAGCGCTGCCAGACGCGCCAGAGTAAACTGATCGATCTCACGAAGATCTTCGTAGGCCACCCGATCGGTATCCGGATTGAACCCGTCGAGGTTGCCCAGCATGTACCGGCAAGAGTTACGAATTTTTCGGTAGGCGTCGCTCAGCTGTTTTAAGATGCCATCGGAGATTCGAACATCATCGCGGTAATCGGACGAAGCCACCCAGAGGCGAAGCACTTCAGCGCCGTACTTGCCAATCACCTCTTTGGGCGCCACCACGTTGCCCACAGATTTTGACATCTTGTGGCCCTTGGCATCCACCACAAAACCATGGGTGAGAACCGCCTTGTAGGGTGCCTTCCCGGTTTTACCAACGCTTGTAAGAAGCGAGCTGTGGAACCAGCCGCGGTGCTGGTCGGACCCTTCAAGGTAGAGATCCGCAGGACGGCGCAGGCCGTCACGATCGTTCAGCACAGCAGAGTGGGTCACCCCGGAGTCGAACCAGACATCGAGAATATTGCTGTCTTTTTCAAACTCGGCACCGCCACACTTGGCGCAGACCGTCCCTTCAGGAAGAAGCTCTCCCGCCTCTTTTTCAAACCAGATATCGGCGCCATGCTCTTTGAAAAGGTCAAAAATTTTGTCCACAGATTCGTGGGTGGCATGCACCTCACCGCATTTGGCGCAGTAGAAAACAGGAATGGGAACACCCCAGCTTCTCTGACGGGAGAGGCACCAGTCGGGACGGTTTTCGATCATACCGTAGATGCGCTCTCTGCCCCATGAGGGGATCCACTGCACCTTGTCGATCTCAGCCAGGGCCTTTTCGCGCAGGCCGGTGTTGTCCATGGAGAGGAACCACTGGGGAGTCGCTCGAAAGATGACGGGCTTTTTGCAGCGCCAGCAGTGGGGGTACGAGTGGCTCATCTCACTGTGGGTAATGAGCGCCCCGCACTCCTTCATCTTTTCAATCAGGCCGGCATTGGCCTTCATGATAAACTGGCCTTCGAGCTCTTCGCCTGCCTCGGAAGTGTAGCAGCCGTTGTTGCCCACGGGAGAGTATGGCTCAAGGCCGTATTTGAGTCCGG
>JAKSCC010000338.1 GCA_022360815.1 Desulfobacterales bacterium | reverse complement strand
TAGGCGAGATGAGAAAGAGTGGCACCAAGTGGAGAAGGCCATTGACGACATCTTTGATGTGGCCCTGAGACTGGGTGGAACCCTTTCGGGTGAACACGGCATCGGTATTGCCAAGTCCGGCCACATGGCAAGAGAGGTGGGTGAGAGGTCTCTGAGCTACTTTCGCAAGATCAAGAGTGCGGTGGATCCCAAAGGTATCCTGAACCCCGGAAAGGTGATAGGAGGCTGATCTATGAACGATATTTCAAATCTTCGAAGCCTGTTGGCCGAGCTCGACGATATGCTGGTGAACTGCATGCGTTGCGGGATGTGCCAGTCGGTCTGCCCGGTGTTTCAGGACTCCATGATGGAAGGGGATGTGGCCCGGGGAAAGCTGGCCTTGATCGACAGCCTGGCCAAACGGATGATCGACAACCCCGGTGAGGTGAAAGAGCGGCTGGAGAAGTGTCTGCTTTGCGGCTCCTGTGAGGCGGGGTGCCCCAGCGGGGTGAAGGTGACCGACATCTTTATCAAGGCGCGGGCTGTTCTGACCGGTTACATGGGGCTTGCCCCCATGAAAAAGGCGATCTTCAGAAAAGGGCTGGCCAACCCCAGACTCTTTGGGGCCATGCTTTCGGTGGGGGCGAAGTTTCAGGGGATGGTGACCCGCGAAGCGAGCCCCTTTTTCGGGACCTCCTGCTCTAAGATCATGTCGCCCTTTATCGGAGACCGTCACTTTTTCCCTCTGGCCAAAAAGAGCTTTATGGGCGAGGTGGGAGGAGTGGATACGGGAAAGGGATCTTCTGGAATTCGTGTGGCCTTTTACCCGGGGTGCGTTGCCGATAAGATGCTGCCTCGCCTGGGAAGGGCGACTCTGAAGGCTCTGGAGCACCACGGGTGCGGCATCTATCTGCCCAAAAATCAGGCGTGCTGCGGTATTCCGGCCCTGGCCTCGGGGGATGAGCAGACCATGCTCAAGCTTTTGAAGCACAACATCAAAAAGTTCTCCCAGGGCAACTACGATGTTCTGGTCACCCCGTGCGCTACCTGCACCTCCACCATCAAAAAGCTCTGGCCCAAAATGGCGGGAAAGATCTCGGAAAGAGACGAGAAAAAGGCAGGCCGTATTGCCGATCGCACCATGGATATCAG
>JAKSCC010000290.1 GCA_022360815.1 Desulfobacterales bacterium | reverse complement strand
GCCATTGATGCCATGTGGGAGGTGATCAGCGCGAGGCCCAAAGAAGCACGGTATGGCATCATGCAGTTTGATCTTGGCATTCAGACAAAATTTTTTAATCTTTCGCATTGGCAGAGCCAGGGCGCTGATCTTTCGGTTCCTTGTGGCGACTGTATTTCAAAAGCTAATGGCGAGTTATGTGATCATATTGCAGGAATTAAAAAGGTTTTTTATGGCAAATTTGACCATCAAAATCGCATGACCAACCCTCAGTTTGGGCAGCCCCTCTATTTCGGACACCCTTCGGATATTTCAAAGGAGACACCCCTTGCAGAGTCTTTGATTGAGGCGGGGTGTTACTTTGCCGGATCCGAAAGCTGGTTTAACAGTGGATCATTTGATGCGTCGTTTTTTAATTCTTCTCACCTTGATGGTGCATCTGTAACGGCAACTTCCTATAAAAGCCCGATTCAGTGCAAAGATCAGAAGAATCATGTGGTGATATTAACCGATGGCTCACCACGAGATGATTTTGAGGTTTTTGATGGATTGTTAACGAGAAATGGAAAGGGCGTGACATGGGAATATATAAAGGAAAAACCCTTTGTCTGCTATGATCCTGAGACAAATGAAAAACTTACAAATACCAAAATTGGTAATTATTATATTCCAAAAGATGGCGATGGCAATGAGGTCCTTTCGAGCGACAATGATGTGTGGATGACCAAGTTTTTCAAAAAAGCTGATGGATCGTACCCCACCTTAGCGTCGGTTAACTACAAGCAAGCTTGGTTGGATGACGTGGCTAAATTTCTTTATGATTATGATATGAGTGAGCTTACAAATGAGGAGGGGCGCCAAAAAATTCATACGCACGTTATAGGATTTGATATTTTAGCCGGAGAAGATGAAATTGACCGAGAACTCTTGAAGTTGACAGCGGAGAATGGCGGTGGGCGCTATGCATTCTCATCTGATAAACAGGCTCTGAAAAATGAGATCAACGCCATTCTCGATTCTGCGATGGCAGATTTTTCATTTTCATCTGCGGCGACTCCCATAAGTCAGTCCGATATGGTTTACACCGGAAATGATCTCTATATGTCCTCCTTTGTTTATGAAGCCGGAGCCAGGGGGCGGGGCAATGTCTTGAAGTATAAACGGAAAGGTTCTGACGTTGTTGGCCATGGGGATGCGGCCCTTTTCGATAGCACTGGAGCTGTGGTCGAGGATACAAAAGACCTCTGGTTTCCAGGTGCTCTTTCAGTAACAAACCCTCCTGAAAACCCTATACCCTTGGATGGTCTTGCCAGAAAATTGTATAATCAGATTAATACAGGTCTTTCGTTTGAGAGTAATGCTGAACCAGAGGATGTGTTAACAGCGGTGAAAGCCCAGAGAAATATTCTCTACCCAGATGGGACAAATTTTAAAACCATTGCGGATTTGGCTGTGAATAAGACCCTTTTAATCCCTCGTGAAGGCAAAGACAAAGGGAATTATGGAGACGGCAATGATGAGAATGCAATGGATGAGTTGTACCGGTTTCTGACGAAAAAGATTTATGGATACGGTTACAACTGGCCACTGGGCGACATCGTTCACTCCAACATCGTTGTGGCACAATATCCCGAGTCTTCGGAGCAAGGTGCTGATGTCAAAAGTTATTTGTTTGTGGGAGCTAACGACGGGATGCTTCACTGCTTTAATGCCTCTTCGGATTCAGCAGAATTGCAGGCTGGGAAAGAGATCTGGGCCATTGTTTATCCTGATTTTAGGATACGTCTCCACGAGTTAGAAACCTATTTTGATTCAGAAGAACACTGGTTTGCCGATGGATATATTGCTATTTATTATGATAGGGAAGAGGCCTCAAAAACGGATGATGACGGAAACACGGTTAAATATATTGTAAAAAAGCCGAAGTATCTCATTGCGGGCGAGCGTAGAGGTGGAGATCAGTACCATATTATCGACATTTCTTCTGTTGACGCGCCTTTGTATGTGGGAGCCGTTGGAAAATCTTCAGACGATTTTGTCTGGGGGCAGTCCTGGAGCAAGCCTCAGCTTTGTCAGGTGAAAAACAGTAGCAACGTACTGACCAAGGGGTTTCTTGTGGGAGGCGGGTACGACACCTCTCAGGACAACGCCTATTTGGCAGAGGAAGAAGACGGGGACGTAAAAAAAGGCCGCTTCGTCGCATTGTATGATTTTACTGGCACTTCAATTCATATCTTTGATGATGTGTCTGTCAGTGGCCAATCTGAAGCTTTGGAAGCGTGCATTGTCGATGCGCGTATTGTCGATCATGATCATGTTGGTGGTGAAGATCGTATTTTTTCAAGAATTTATGCCGGAGATCTGAAGGGCAATGTCTACCGATGGGAAGACGAAAACGAAAAAGGAACATGGGGTAGCAAGCATAAGCTCTTTTTAAACAATACTACAGATAGCTCAGGCCTGGATGATCATCCGCCGTTTAAGGTGACCATCGATAATAAAGAAAGGGATTTATATCAGAAGATTTTTTATGCGCCGGTGGCCGGGATGGCTTGCTCGGAAGATCGCGTCTTTTTTTGCACCGGTGATCGAGAACATCCTTTAATGGAATATGAGACCTTTTCAGATAGTGTCTACTGCGTGCCGGATAATACGGCAAAAACATACACGCGAAAAGATCTGGTTAAGTTTACCTTGGATGACCAAAAAATTGCCGAAAAAGATATGGAAGGCAATGACCTTCCGGAAGACGGCTCTCCTCCCAAGGGAATTATCCAAGAGGTCTATGGAAACATTTTAAAGACTGAGGCAGAAAACAAGGGCAGTTGTGAGTCAAGCTGTGATGAATCGTCTTGCAAGGATGTTTGCCCGGAGAGTGATCCGTCATGCACAGCCGAGTGTATTGCCAATTGCAAGAAACAGTGCGGACGCGGCTGGTATTTTGATTTTTGCCGTGACGGAGAAAAGGTAATTTCTTCACCACTGGTTTTAAAGGATGTGCTGGTCTTTGGAACGTATACACCGCCCGCTATTACAACCACCTCTGATCCCTGCAATGCGGGCGGGACCTGCGTACCGGGCAAAGGGCGTATTTACGTGGTGAGCAGTTGTGAAGATGCTTTTGCCGTGAAGTCTTACAAGTTGAAAAACAACCCGATGCCTCAGCCCTCACTGGTTTTTGATGCCAAATCAGGGAAAGTGCTGATCAGCACAGGCGATGGTACGATCATCGACCCGAAACTGCCCGTGGTTGTTCCCGACTACTGGAAGCACAGCGGCAGCAATTTGTAACATTTGCCTTGCAAATCGTAGCCATGCAAAAAAAAGCCAGCTCTTCTTTTTGATGAGCTGGCTTTTTTACGTTTGTCGGTTTGCACGGCCATGGTTTCTATTTTAAGACCACATAGACCGCTTCGTGCTTTTCGTTGGCATAAACAACAACTGTTTTCCCTTTGTACAGCGCGTTTATGGTGGCCTTTTTGCCATCGGGGTAGTAAAAGCCTTTGATTTTGCTTTTGGGGTAAAGGATATCATCTACCACAATGCCTTCAGAGGGAAACCCATCCACAGGGCCTGTAATCATATAGATAATTCCGGGGGGAAGGTTCTCTTCATTGTAGAGCTGGGGGTTGAAGTTTTCTTTTTCTGACTCTTCTGCCGCTTGCAACATGACAGGGCATATAGAGAGTAAAAAGCAGGCGATGAGTGCTTGGACAATGGGTTTAAACTTAAGCATGAAGACTCCTTTTTTTATGTCACAGGTTATTCTAAAATGCGCCAGTAAAAAAGACCGCTTGTCTCATCTTGTGTCTCTACCACAGCATCTTTGGTGAGGAATAGTTTGTCTTCGATAATGGCTGGTGCATAGTAGACGGCATCAGCAAATTTTTTGCCAGAGCGACTGGTATCGCTGCTGTCCACATCAGAATCATCATCAGAGTCAAATTGGGCCTCATCCAGCTGACCGCCATTGCAAGCATCCAAAATGGAGAGGATGGTGTCTCCTCCTGTGGAACAGAGGTTTGATGTTGGGGTGATGGAGACAACATAGGTTTTTCCTTCTCGAATCTGGGTTTTGGTGATGACCCTTTCGCCGGTTTCGGGAAGATCCATGTACCATCCCACATGGGTTCCGCCGGTGTAGGTGGTTGAATCGGTCCTGCTATCCAACCACTCTTCGTGGGAAAACCAGTCAATGGCTGGGTTGGTCGTTGTTCTGGAGTCGTCATCCGAAGAGACCTGGGCTTGCTTGAGAAGAGTGAGTTTGACCGTT
>JAKSCC010000094.1 GCA_022360815.1 Desulfobacterales bacterium | reverse complement strand
TAAGGCCGGGACGCTCACCGATCAGCTCCACCACCACATCACAATCCAGAAGTGCGCCCACTTCGTCCATCACGCCCACACGGCCGTACTTGACAAAAAATGGCGTCCCCACAGAGAGGCCCTCGGCTTTGAGGCCCTGAACCAAGGCGGGTACGGTGTCTCCGATATTGGATTCGATGGCGGTCGAGCTTAAGCCATCCACCACGATGATCTGAACGTTTGCCCCCTTCTGGCACTTTTCAAGGATGGTCTTCTTGCTCTCTTCCGAGAGTCTCTTGCCCAGATCGGGCTTCATCAGGTACTCATCCTTGTCTTTGACCACGGTCTGCACACCAAAAAGGCCGTTTTCAGAGAGACACTCTTCGGATACATCCATAAAAACAGCGTCCACGGCGGCTGCATGGTCTGCCTGGTAATGAAGAAAAGAGTGGGTCTTCTGGCGAGCACCGCAGCGCCCCATCAAAATACGTGCAGGGGTGGTTTTGCGCATGGCTTCCAGGGCTGCCATGTTGCAGGGGTTATCTACCTTGACCTCATCCAGAGGAGGAAGGGTTACCGGCTCGCCAGCAAAGGCACCGGGAACAGAAGAACTTGCCACAGCCTCTTTGACCGCCTGGGTGGCATCTCCTTTGAGCACACCCTCTTCCAACAGCTTTCCAATCACACTTTGAATCAGTTCCTGCTCATTCATGAGCTCAACTCCATATTTGCTTTGATCACTATTTCGCTTTGAATCGCCTTATCTACTTGTCAAAAATCGAGGCGTCACCGGCGGCTTCTGTGAGGCAGCCATCTTCCATGATCCCCATCTTTTCGAGCCACTTTTCAAACTCGGGGTTGGGGCGCAGGCCAAGGATTTCACGCGCGGACGCATCATCATGGAAGCTGGTGTCCTGGTAGTTGAGCATGCAGTCGTCACCACCGGAGACCCCCATGAAGAAGTTGGATCCGGCCATGGCGCAGAGCATGGTGCCGATCTCCTGATCGTCCTGATCGGCTTTCATGTGGTTGGTAAAACAAGGAGCTATGCCCATGGGAAGGCCATGCATCTTGCCCATAAAGAGGTCTTCGAGGTCGGCTCTTACCACCTCTTTTCCGGTGTAGATGGTTTCAGGACCGATAAAACCGGAGACATTGTTGAGCATAAACGGCGCATAACGACGGGCCAAACCATAGGTACGCGCTTCAAGGGTCATCTCGTCCACACCGTGGTGGCAGTCCAGAGAGATTTCAGAGCCCTGCCCGGTTTCAAAGTAAAGGACGTTGGGACCGGTAGAAGAGCCCAATTTCAGAGCCATCTCACGAGCCTTGTCAAGCATCTCCACAGAGATACCAAAGGCGTCGTTTGCCGTCTGGCTGCCTGCAATGGACTGGAAGACAAGGTCAATGGGGACCCCTGCTTCAAGGCCCTGCATCTGGGTGGTCACATGGGCAAGGGTCACGCACTGGGTGGGAACCTCCCACTTGTCGCGGAACTCGGTGATGGCATTCATCACGCGCTTGTAGCCCTCCACGTTGTCTTCCACAGGGTTGACGCCAAAGCAGGCGTCACCGCTACCAAAGGAGACCCCCTCTTTGAGAGAGGCGATAATGCCTTCGATGCTGTCGGTGGGGTGGTTGGGCTGGCAACGGAAGGAGAGGGTTCCGGGAAGGCCGATGGTGGTGTTGCAGTGGGCCGAGACTTTGATCTTCTTTGCGGCGTAGACCAAATCCATGGTGGACATAAGTTTTGCGGCAGCCGCGATCATCTCACTGGTGAGGCCCCTGCTGATGTTAAGAAGATCGCCCTGACGACGGGTCTTGAGAATGTATTCACGAGGCTCTGCAACGGTCCAGTTCTTCACCTTGTTGTAGATGGTGGTGTTGAGGCCGTCATAGATAACCCGGGTCACCTCATCGTCTTCATAGGCGATCACGGGATTTTCGTAGATATCTTTCAGCTGAAGATTTGCAAGGCAGAGCTTGGCTGCCACACGCTCGGTGGCTGAAGCGGCTCCGATTCCTGCCAGAGCGTCTCCGGATTTCTCGTTGTTGGCCTTGGCCATCACGTCCCGGACCGACTCAAAGGTAAAGACCTTCTCTCCGATCTTACTTCTCAGATTCACGTAACTATCTCCTTCGGTTGGATTTTAGCATCCATGCAATCTTCGCAGGATGCGACAGGTCTCTCAATGGATCACCCTTGGAAAAATTGTTCATCAAAAGGTAACACCACATCGTGAAAACATCTGTTTGAACAAAAGGGTGAAACCTGCCAGGGCCCATTGAGAAAGGCCCTGGCAGGGGGCGAAGCACACCCTCTTACTGGAGGTGCTTCTTGAGGTCTTCGCTGGGTGAGGGAATGACCACATGGCTGTGCACAGGGCCGGAGTCGCCCACGGCTTCAATGCCTGAAGCCACAGACGATTTGACAGAGCCCACATCACCGGTCATGGTGACAAAGGACTTTCCGGCAAGACCTGCTGCAAAACGGATTTCGATGAGATCCACCATGCCGGACTTGGCTGCGGCATCGGCTGCCACAATGCAGGCGGCCACGGTGTAGGTTTCAATCACACCCAGAGCGCTGATGCGGGGGGTGATGGTGGTGCCAGAAAGAGCGGGAAGGACATCGGGGTGAATGCTGGGGAGCACAAACCAGTCCACCACGGTGGCACCGGCAATTTCGCGGCCCGCTTCAACCGAGCTTTTGACCGCGCCGGTGTCTCCGGCCACCATCACCAGAAAACGACCCGGGCAGGTGGGGCGTGCCATCACCAGATCCACGGTGGCGGCTTTGCTCATCTCATCGGCGGTGTGAATGCCCAAGGCGATGCTGTTGAGTTCCACAACACCAATCGTTCTGTAATTCATCGTTTTTCCTCTTTTATCTTTTCAAACTCGCACCAAGGCATCACCCCTGATGCGACGTATTTTTGTAATTATTCAGCTTGGCCTCCGGCAGCGCCGCCGGAGGCACACTTTACCCCCTGGATATTTTCACCACCCCGCCTTCGGTGCTGGTGACCACGCCGTCAATGCTGGCGTGGATGCGCGCGCCAAGGGCTTTTTCGGGAATTTCGCCGATGAAATCGCCCTTTTTCACGCGATCGCCCTCTTTCACCAGACAGGTGGCGGGTGCGCCGATGTGCTGGGCCAGAGGAATGGCCACGCGCTCAGGCACAAAGGTCTCCTCGGGCATACCGGGGTGGGTGTCGTACTTGAGAATATCCAGACGCTGCATCAGGCG
The DNA here is from genome assembly GCA_022360815.1 of Desulfobacterales bacterium. GTDB lineage: Bacteria > Desulfobacterota > Desulfobacteria > Desulfobacterales > Desulfolunaceae > Desulfoluna. The sequence goes on along the minus strand of JAKSCC010000094.1, from coordinate 8,769 downwards.
CTTGGTGGGGATGTAGCGCGTCTCCCTCATGGGATGGTTTTCGGGTTCTTCTCCATTCCCACTCCAGCGAATCCCCTCCTTCATCAGCTCTTTTCGAATCATGGCGTTCACCTCCCGTGGAGAGAGCCCCATGGGACAGGCAAATTTTTCGCAGGCACCGCACTCGCAGCAGAGAAGCGCTGTTTTAACGGCTTCAGGATCTTTCACAAGCGAGGAGAGAGAGCGCATAAGCTTGTGGGGCTGAATGGCGTGTCCCAGAAGGTGACGGGGGCAGAGCTCGGTGCACTGGGTGCACTGGCAGCAGATGGAGCCGGTCATGCGCTTGATCGCCTCGGGATCCTTGATCTTGCCTTTGACCACGTTGTGTTCGGGGTCCAGCACAATGAGGCCACTGGTGGTTTTGGTGACGGGCTGATCGGTATCGGGAAGCACACGGCCCACCATGGGGCCGCCGTCCACCACGCGGTAGTCGGATATCTTGGCTCCGCCTGCAAAGGCCAGAAGATCGGAGACAATGGTTCCCACGGGAACCTTGACCACCATATCCTGAGCGATCTCGCCGGTGACAGTGACATAGCGTTCGGTCAGGGGGATCTCTTTCATGGCGTTTGCGATGTTGTAGAGGGACTCGGTGTTTGAAACCACCACGCCCACCTGAAGGGGGATTCCGGCTTCCGGCACGGTGCGTCCGGTGACTTCGCGCACCAGAACCTGCTCATCGCCTGCCGGGTAGAAATCTTTGAGCTCAAAGAACTCCAGGCGACCGGTGGTGTCTTTGGCCACGGCCTCTTTGATGGTGGAAACGGCCTTTTTATGTTTTCCCTTGATGCAAATAACGCCTCTTTTGGCTCCGGTGGCGTCCAGAACCGCTTGAAGCCCTTCGATCATCACATCCAGCTCGTGCTCCATGATGTAAGGATCGCTCATCAAAAGGGGCTCACAAGAGGCCCCGTTCACCAGAACCGTATCGACCTCGGCATTGATCTTCACATGCGTAGGAAACCCTGCGCCGCCGGCGCCAACGACGCCTGCGTTTTTCACTTTTTCTACAATCTGTTCTCTCATAAATGAAAACTCTCTTTTAATATGCTTGGCGCAGCAGCTGACGAATATCTCTTTTTGAAGGACGCCTGGGGTTGGTGGTGGTACAGGCGTCATCCATGGCATGCCCTGCCATGGTTTCAATGCCGGTCTGAAAATCATCTTCTTTGATGCCCAGATCCCGAATGCGATTGGGGATGCCCATCTGGCTGTTGAGCCAGCGCACCGCCTCAATCAAACTCTCATTGCCCTGCTCCACGGTGTCGCAGGGGAGCTCCAGTTTACGGGCAATGGTGCGATAGCGATCCCGAACGTCAAAGCTGTTGAATCGAATGACGTAAGGGAGCATCACGGCGTTGGCCTTGCCATGGGGCACATGAAAAAGCCCCCCAAGGGTGTGCGCGATGCTGTGGGCCACGCCCAGGCCGCTGTTGTTAAAGGCCATGCCAGCCATGCACGAGGCCAGAAGCATGTTCTGACGCGCCTCCATGTCGTCTCCGTTTCGGTAGCACCTTAAGAGATACCGAAAGACGTATTTGATGGCGTGCAGTGCGTGCAGGTCCGTAAAGGCGTTGGCTTTGGTGGAGACAAAGGCCTCCAGGGCGTGGGTAAGCACATCCATGCCGGTGGCAGCGGTCACCGATGGAGGTACAGAACGGGTAAACCGGGCGTCCAGGACGGCGATGTCCGGGACGATCATCTCGTCGATCAAGGGGATCTTGAGCTGAGCTGCTGTATCGGTGACCACGGTAACAGCCGTTACCTCGGAGCCGGTGCCGCTGGTGGTTGGAATCACCACCAGCTGGGCCTTTCCCTTGGCCGGATCTGCCTTGTACGCGAAGTACATCATCGCTTTGGCCGCGTCGATGGCAGAGCCTCCGCCCAGGGCCACAATAAGATCCGCCCCGTCGGACAAGAGCTGGACGGTTCCTTGCCGAACCGTCTCAAGAGAAGGGTCGGGCTCCACCTTGTCAAAGAGGGTGTGGCTGATGTTGGCACGCTCCAGACCGCTGATGATGCGATCGGCAAAGCCGACTTTCACCATAAAGGAGTCTGTCACGATAAAGGCATGCCGCCCTTTGAGCTTCTCAAGGGAGTTGATGGCATTTTCGCCGTAGCAGATTTTGGTGCGTCCGTTGAATTGGGTCACGTCTTTCACTCTCCGAAAGCCATGGAGACACGTCTTCATGGCCGATTCTCTTTAGGGATGGCTCATTTTAAATTTACGGTAATTATTCAGCCTGCCTCCGGCGGGTCGCTTTTTTGAAAAAAAGCTCTGCAAAAAACTTTTCTATTGCCCCACACGTCATTTCACTCGCCCAAAGGGCGATGTAAATGACGTGTGGGGTTGAAATATGAGATCACTGGAACGGGTGTTTCCAGTGATCTCAAAGCCTATTTGTCAAACTTTTTAAAAGCTTGGCCCCCGGCAGGGCCGCCTGAAGACGAATCACAGCTGAATGATTACAATTTACTGAGCTTTTTTAATCTGCTCTTCCCAGTCTGCAGGGTAGGTCACATACATAAAGCGGGCAAAATCCGGCACGCTGAAGGAGATGGCGGTGTCTTTGGGGATAAAAATAATGTCCCCTTTGTTGCCCACCACCTTGCGGCCGTCGATCACAATCTCAAGGGTGCCGTCGATGATATAGTCGATCTCGTCATAGCGAAGGGTCCAGTCAAAGGAGGTCTTGTCCATCTCCATGACCCCGCAGCCCATTCTGGGGCTCTCTTTAAGGGTGGTCACATCGGTAAGAAAGACCTTGTCCCCCTCTTTTCCGGTATCAAAGGGCTCAGGCTTTACGGTTTCGGTTTTGACGCAGAGCACGCCACTCTTTTCGTCCACCTCTTTCTGAAAGGCCGCACCGCCACCGATCTGCTCGGTGATCACTTTGCGAATGAGTTCTTCAAGCTTCTTTTCATTGATATCCATGGGGTCACTCCTTCACACCGGCTGATTTTGCCGGTATTCACGTCTGTTCCTGTCATCTCGAAGGGCTTTTTCTCGCCCGACGGTTTCAGCCTCTCTGAAAGGGTCCTTGCTCCATCTTTGATGAAGGACCTTTTCACAAAAGCCAAACCAGAGTCACCGCAGGGGCTTTCAATCTCTTCAAAGCCCCGTGCGGTGACTCTAAAAAAGGCCTAGCCCTTCTGGGGGAGGATCAGCTCCACCTCAGCGTGGGGGCGGGGAATCACGTGAACGCTGATAAGCTCACCCACACGGTCGGCAGCGGCAGCGCCTGCATCGGTGGCGGCTTTTACAGCACCCACATCACCACGAACCATGGCGGTAACAAGACCGGAGCCAACCTGCTCGCGGCCTACCAGTTCAACGTTGGCCGCCTTTACCATGGCATCTGCTGCTTCAATGGCACCTACAAGACCTCGTGTTTCAACCATTCCCAATGCTTTCATCTTCTCTTCTCCTTTGGCACAGCCCGTGCCTTTTTATTTTTTTCTTTCATTGCGTTACCATCAGCAAGCATGCTGAATCGTGACGCTTTATTTATTCAATCATGGAGAGCACTTTGCTGCAGATCGTCTTCACCTTGGCTTCGTCGGTGATGCCATACTCCTTCACCAGAAGGGTGGCAATGGTCTCAGCCAGTGCGTCTCCACTTTCGGTTTCACTCGCCTCAGGCCTGGGGCCGTAGACGATGGTCACACCTTTATTTCGCAGTACATCTTTGGCGCCGGGCGTTAAGATGACACCTTCCATATAGAAGTTGCCATCCACAACGAGCTCTTCCACGCCCTTTTCGCTCACCAGTCTTTTTCCCATGATTTCACCTCGTTTCTTGATGATCCCGTAAAAAATCCCACGCCCTTGAGGCGATGGTTCGCATCGTGGCGTCGTCTTTTTAGGGGCGGCACCAATCTTTGCCATGCCGCCCTAACGGGAAGAGCGACCTGTAAACGCGCTTATAACCGTCGAGTCGGGTGAGGCGATCACCACCGCTTCCACAAGCTCTTTTCCAAGGTTCTCTTTTGCCGCATCCACCGCCTCTTCCACAGAGGCCACATCCCCGGAAAGCACAAAGTAGGACTTTCCGTTGATGCCCTGGCCCGTCACAATACGAAGAAGGTCAGCAGTGGAACGTTTCACGGCTTTATCAGCCGCAGCAATACCCGACGAAGCGGTGCGGCACTCCACCACGCCCAGGGCGCCGCAGGGTGCTGCCGAAAGGCCCCGCTTCAGGGCCTCCACCACTTGCTGTGAGATATTGCTGATGGTGTAGCTGCCCGCCAGGGCATAACCCGCCTTGCGTGCGGCAGAGACCGAGGTGGCCACAGCGGCCCGGTCTCCGGCCACATGGATCATGTAGCGCCCCGAGCAGATGGTCCCGGCCTTAACCAGAGAGACATCGGCGGATTTCACCATGATGTCGGCCAATACGGCACCGGCTGCAATGCTTCGGCTCTCTATGATTCCCAGCGAATCCATCTACACCCCTTCCTGAACCTCGACCTCATCGATGATTCCAACGATGGTTGCATCCACAGGGGCCTTACATGTGGTATCGCCGGCATTTCGAGCCGAACTGCCCGTGGCCACCAGCACACGCTCGCCGATACCCGCACCGATGAAATCCACCGCCACAAGGGTATCGAGCTCTTCATTGGTGCAAGCGTCCAGGCGCCTGACCACCATGAGTTTCATACCGCTCAGGCCCTCTTCCTTGCGAGTGGCCCACACATTGCCGACGACTCTTCCTACAATCATCTGGGTTGCCTCATCTTCTTAAACATCTAAAGATCTTGCGAAAGCACCTCACAGCAAGGCTCAGCCCCGTGTGATGGTCATCCCGAGATCTCTGGCTCGCTCCACGGCCAGCGGGGTAACCTGGGTTCCTTCGGGAAGAAGGAGCTCCCGGGCACCACGCGCCTCTGCCTCAGAGACATCCGCGTCGGTCACCAGGGGTTTTCTGATACGGACGGTCTCCCGTCTGCTCAGATCCATGGCGGCAAGGCCAAACGAGGCCAGTTTCGCCTCCTGCTCTTCAAAGAGCCTCATGAGCCCTTCGGGAGCGGTTTCGCTGTACCGCTTGTATTCAAACTCCATCACCTCGACCCTCTGTCCTGCCAGAAGGGCGGCCAGGGTCAGCTCCATGAAGGGGCCGTCGGCGCGTCCGGCTGCAAGCTCAGACATGTGGCGAATGGAGAGGTAAGGCACGATGCGCCGAAGGGTCTCATGGGCTTCGGGAGCCGCATCGGGAAAAATCACCTCAGCCCCCTTGCCCAGATGCTTTACAGCCTTCTGGCACTTGGGGCAGCTCTTTTCACCGATGATGAAGGTGGGCTCTTTTCTCTCCCCTTCCCCCATCTGCCTGAGAACTTCCTGCGCAATCGCTTTTACCAATTTTTCTACATCCATCTTCACTCCAATCACTCCCTACACACAGGAGCTCAGGGCAATGCCCATGGGGGTGACCAGAAAAGGGTTGGCCGGCTTGAAGACCGGAATACCCAACTCTTTTTCAAACACCGTCTCCATATTGGTGAGGCAGCAGGTGCCCCCCACCAGATAGACTGACGAGATGTTTCGGCCCTCAATATGGCTTTTCACGATGGAGGCCATCTTCTGGACCACAGGCCGCACGGAAGGAAAGATCTCCGGGTGACGGCTGTTGTCTTTCTTCAGATTTTCGGCCTCTTCAAAGCTCACCTTGTAGGCACCGGCCAGAACCAGTGAGAGGTGGGTGCCGCCTGTGGGCTCATCGGCCACGTAGACCACCTTGCCATTCTCCAAAATGGAGAGGCCCGTGGTTCCGCCGCCGATATCGACAATCACACCGTTTTCAACCCCCAAAACCGCATTGGCGGCGGTGGGCTCATCCAGCAGGTTGGTCACTTCCATCCCCGCGCCTTCCACCACGTATCCATGGGTTTTGCAGTCGGACTCCCCGGTACCCGGAGGCACGGCAATGGCCGCTTTTTCAAGCTCCCGCCCCAAACGCTCTTCCAGTTGTCCTTTAAGGCGTCTTACCGTCTGCATGGCCCCCATGTAGTCCACCACCAGGCCGTCTTTCACCACCTGGGCAAACTCCATGGCGCAGGCCACCGGCTCTTTTCGGCTGTTCATCACCACCAAGACGATGTAGGCCGTTCCAAGGTCCACCCCCACGAGAAGCTCCTCGGTGGCAGAGACCTCACGGGTGGTTTCAAGGCACATTTCAAGATCGGCAATGATCCGATCCACGGATGAAAAGTCCAGCATTTACGCCTCCTGCGTGATCCCCACGATACGACCGCGGGCTGCCTTGCCCAGGCCGCAACTGTTGGCTTCGTCAAAGTCGATGTGCATGGCCAGGCGGAAATCCTTGTGCACACGCACAATGACATTCTTGAACACCGCAGGGCGCTCTCCGTCCATGTGAACACTCACCTTCTGATTGTCGGTGACCCCAAACCGTGAGGCATCGTCAGGGGACATGTGGATGTGACGGGCCGCCACAAGCACGCCCTCTTTGAGCCCCACAAGGCCGGTGGAAGAGGCCAGCACAATGCCGGGGGTTCCCTCCACATCGCCGGACTGGCGAACCGGGGCCTTCATGCCCAGAATCCGAGCGTCGGTCAAAGAGACCTCCACCTGGCTTTTGGGTCTTGCAGGACCCAGAACGGCCACGTTATCGATCACGCCGCTGGGCCCGATGAGGCGAACCCGCTCTTTGCAGAGGTACTGTCCCGGCTGGGAGAGCTCCTTCACAAAGGTCAGGGGTGCCCCGTAGAGCTCTTTGATATCTTCTTCACTCAAGTGGACATGGCGGCCAGAGAGCTCCACGGGAACGGTGCTGTCGCAGGAAACTCTCCCCGCACCGGCCGCTTCAGGGGCTTTTGCAGCCCCTTCCATCTGGTCCATGACCTTCTTGATAATGTCTTCAACAATCTTCTGATCCATGTGATCTCCAAACGCGTCACCCGATGCCGGAAATGGCCGGCATCCGACAACTTAGGTATACATGCCGCCTTTTTCCTTGAGCATCATGATATAGATGGCGCTGCTCATGCGGTTTAATGCCTGAACAATATCGGGTTTTTGAAGCTCAAAACCCTCTTTGAGTGCGGTAACGGCGGCGACCTCCATCTCCCGGATCAGTGCCCTGAGGCGGTTGAGTTCCAGAACCGTCTGTCCCATCTCCCAGCTGGGGAGGAGGTGCCCCACACCGAAGTACTTCTTCGGGTTGTGGGAACGCTTCCTCAGCTCCGCATCGGAGAGGCCCATGATGGGCTTTTCAGGAATGGGCGTGTCCAGAACGTCCCGCCGCATGATGTCGGTGGTCCACTCCATGATCTCTGAAAGGTCTTCCACCAGCCCCTTCTTGCCCGCCTCGTGCGCCTTGGCCTGAAGAAGACAGATCTCAGCCTGACAGCTGTCGATGCGTCCCCGAAAGGCGATACGCGGGTGGTCTTTGGCCACCAGACGGTTTCCGGAAAGCTGGGTCATGTGTTCGGGCTTGGTCTCGTAGAGCCCCCCATCGGCTGCCGAAACATACTTGGCTCTGGGAGCAGGTGTTTCGGCAACGTCGGTTTTCCTGGGGGCGGCCACGGGCTCAGAGGGTGTTTCTCCTTCGTCTTCCCGGGTGACCTTAATCCCCTTCTCATTCAGAAGCTGGGATGCGGAGGGGGTCAGAATCTGACCCTCCTCCAGCCGGAAAGTCTCAGGAACCTCTTTTCTGAAACAATCTCTCAGATAGGATTCCGAAATGACTTTCATGGCTTATTATCCTTCCACTTTGGGGAGAATCAGCTCCACTTCGCCGTGGGGGCGGGGAATCACGTGCACGCTGATCAGCTCGCCCACACGGTCGGCTGCCGCGGCACCGGCATCGGTGGCCGCCTTGACAGCGCCCACATCACCTCGAACCATGACGGTCACAAGGCCGGCACCCACCTGGGAGCGTCCGATAAGGGTCACGTTGGCGGCTTTTACCATGGCGTCTGCTGCTTCAACGGCACCAACAAGACCACGGGTTTCAATCATTCCAAGGGCGTTTTGTGAACTCATATTCTCTCTCCTGGGCTTGCAAATGCTTGGCGCATTTGCTTTTGATTAAAGCGAATACGACGCCCAAAGGGCGACACATTCGCAAATTTTCCCTACAGGCTGCCGCTCATCTTCTTGAGCTGCTCCATAATCATGTTGGTCACCTGCTGAACATCCACGCTTTCGGTTGAAGACGCCTGGGTGGTGGCTGCCTCGTCCAGGCCGTAGACCATGCGTCGAATGTTGAAGAGCTGATGGGGGCCCACGTTTTCTGAGGTGGCGCTGCCGCCAACGGTTCCGCACCCCAGGGTAAAGGAGGGGGCCATGCTGGTGGTGATGCCCACAGCCCCTTGGGTGGTGGGGGTGTTGACCAGAAAACGGGAGACAGGCTTTTTCAGGGCGAACTCACGGATCACGGTCTCGTTGTTGGAGTGGATCCCCATGGAGTGACCCAGGCCGCCGTTGTGGAGAAGCTTGTAACAGAGCTCACACGCCTCCTGCCAGTCGTTGACGGTGTAAAACCCAAGAAGGGCGGTGAGCTTCTCTGTGGAGAAGGGGAATTTGGGTCCCACGCCCTCTTCTTCAGCCACCAAAAGGGTGGTGCCAGAAGGAATCTCGATGCCGGCGATCTTGGCGATATCGGCTGCGCAGCGGCCCACAATGGCGGGGTTCATGGAGCCGTTAGGACGCTCCATCACCTTTTTCACCTTGGCGAGTTTCTCCCCTTCGAGGAAGTAGCCCCC
>JAKSCC010000195.1 GCA_022360815.1 Desulfobacterales bacterium | reverse complement strand
TTAAAACGCTTCATTTATTTCACTGTTTCAACACTCACCATTGAAAAAAGGCAACCATGCAATCGTGTCCCCTACCGAATCCTCACATGCCAAAAAAGTGAAAAGATCTCGATAAGATTACGTGAAAATCGAGTATTTGCAAAATGATATTGATTCAAAAATACAGAATTTTCACACTTGCTTGAGTTACGAAACCAATTGAGGAACTTTGAACCTGTGAAAAACGAATGCCACATACCCCAACATCCTGGCAAAAACGACATTGAGAGTCAAAGCCATCAATATTTTCACAAACCTCTCATATTCTAATCTTTTACGACAATTGCACAACGCTTGAGCTTAGGGGCCGCCAAGCGAAGCGAGGGGACTTACTGCGCAGCAGTAAGCGGTCCCTTAAAGCGATTTGTTAGACACGACTCTGTTACTGAATAATATTTTTACTAACTTCAATTGGATGGCCTTGAAAAACAAGACCATCATGATTATTTGCATTCAACGTAACCCGAATTGTGTGTTTCCCTGGTAATAGGTTACCTATATGAAACCACGGGCCATATAACCTTGCTCTTTTCTCTCCATCTACATACAAATGAGCATGACCTTCCCCCTGAACTGGTTTCATGTTTACGTGTTCAGGAGAGAATTTAAAGTTTTTGGTTACCAAATGCAAATTCCAACCACTTACTGAATCTTTCACAATTTCAATTTTCAAACTAGGAATTTCTGAAAATGAAGCAACTTCAATTGTACCATGATCATGTTTATGAGAGTGGTTGTGAAAATTTTTATTGGCGTATGCTAAGTTTGTAAACAACAAATAGCTAAGACATAAAGTTGATATAATTACTCTATTCATCATAGCCCCTCCTATAACTAAAATATTGCATTCTGATAAAGTCAAAATACAAATACATTATCGGTAATTTATAAACTATGAGCAATAGTGATAATTATCACTATGAAATCGTCCTTCAAACAACTATACTGCCAAGTTGAAATGAAGATGTCTAACGCTTGAGCTTAGGGGCCGCCGAGCGGAGCGAGGGAACTGGGGCGCAGCCCCAAGCGGTCCCTTAAAGCGACTTGTTATGTGATATGAGACACAATAAAATTAAAGAAAACTATAATG
>JAKSCC010000030.1 GCA_022360815.1 Desulfobacterales bacterium | reverse complement strand
ATCCAGTCGGTGAGGTTGCCGCCTTTGGCGACCTTTACGCGAGCGTTTGACTCGTCTATCTCTTTGATTTTGCCGTCTGCTGTGATTCTGACTTCCCCTGTGCAAGTGGCTTCGATGATGCCGGGAATACGCGCCTTCAGGGTATGGGTTTTCCGGTTGTACTCGGTGACGGCTCCATCCTGATACTCCACCCGGTGCACGTGCCGGCTGTCTGACGGAGGGGGAAACGCCGTCTGGTAGATGGCTGGAAGGGCCACAGCAAGGGCTGTGTTTCCACCAGGGCAGAGAAGCAGGACCTGCTCTTCCTCTTCGGGGATCCACCACTCCCGATCCGGGCCAGAGCGCCTGGCTGTCCAGGGGATCCAGTCGGTGAGGTTGCCGCCTTTGGCGACCTTTACGCGAGCGTTTGACTCGTCTATCTCTTTGATTTTGCCAAAGGAGATGACCTCCATCAAAAGACGCTCCAGCTCGGCCACGCGGTATTCGAGATCGCCCATCATGATTTTTTCTCCAGAAGGGTGTAGTCGTTTTCGTGGCCGTTGCCGATTTTGGGTTTCTGGCCCACATAGAGGTGTGTGGGATGGGGAAACTCTGTTTCAAATGCGTCTTTTCCCAGGCACACGGTCTGACTCCAGGAGACGCTCCACAAGGCCACCTCCAGCTTTCTGGCGTCGCTGTAGAGGTTTTTTGAAGCGGCAGGTTTTGCGCCTTCGACCTCTTTACAGCCCCAGTTCGAACCGGGGATACGTTCAAGAAGGCCTTCCACAATGTTTAGGGCCGCCTCCTCTTTGGGAAGGTCGGGCTTATCTTTTGTCACCACAAAGGCTTCCAGATGAACGGATGTGCCGGTCTGGCCGCCTCCCATGGGGGTTCCCTTTTCGGTGCCGAGAACAGCCACGTAAATGGCAGGCACCTGGGTGGTGATCTGTGTGAGCTCCTCTTTGTCAAGGGGGCCACCGTGGGGCTTGCAGATCACAAGCTTTGGAAAATAGTCTTTAAACTCTTTGCAAATGGCTTTTGACAGGTCTGTTAGTGTCATCCAATCACCTTTCGTTGCAGTGCCATTCAGTCATCACTTGGAACAGCCGGGTTTCGGCTGCTTTTTTTCTCTTCATGCTGAGACAATAGCATTGCAGCTGACGGGTTGTGTTTCAGCCGTTTCACCGAAGAGACGTGTATTTATCGTGGCTCTCTTTTTTCGTTTAAGAGGTGGTCGTGGATCATTCCCAGGCTGCCTTGGACGCCGTCCATTTTGCCGGAGAGCTCGGCCACGTTTTCGGCCACATCATTGATTCGTTCATAAACGGCTGCCAGGTCGTCATGGGAGGGTACCGTTTTGATGGCTGTCTCCAGTTTGATAATCCGGTTTTCCAAGGCTCCCATGCCGGATTTGACTCGATTCACCTCGTTGACAGTGGCCTGGGCTTTGTTGGCGATCCACACATAGAGACCCACCAGAAGCGTGGTGACCCATTGGCCGGCATCAAGCCAGAGGCGCAGGGCCGGGTAATTGGGTGAGGGGCTCATATGGGGCTCCTTTTGTCGTGTGGCTTGTGCGCCATGTCTTGCACTTTCATGTCTACCTAAATTTTGTGTTCCAGCTTTTTGTCCTTGTCTTTGGAGCCGCTGCTTGAGCCGAACCAGAACTGAACAATGGTTGGAATGACTGCCGTAAGAACGCCGAGAATGGTGGTAAAAATGCCGAACATCTTATCGCTGAAGTGGATGTCGTGATTGGCCACAAGAAGGCCGACAATGATGAAATAGCCAACAACGAAGGTAAAGGTGAGAAGCACCTGAGGCCAGATGATGGTTTTCAGAATGGTTCGGGCCTTTTGGCGGTCTGAAAAGGTCCATTTTTCTCGGTTCAGATTGAGCGCTTCCATGGATATTTCGAATTCCCGGTCCAGACGTTTTAACTCCAAAAGCTGGGCCGGGCTGGCAGATCCAATGACGGTGGCCAGCTCCTCTTCCGAGGCGTTGGGATTGCCCAGAAGCTTTTCGCATAGAAATTTTACAGCCACCCCGCCTGCGGGGCTGCCAATGGTGGATGCAATGCGGGGGGCGACGTTTTTCATGAGATCTTTGAGGTTCATGCGCCAAATCGCTCCTTCCACAAGGCCTTTGCGTTAAAATTGGGGCAGCTCTTTTTCGGATCGAGGTCGTTGTGACCACAGACTTGGGCCTCGGGGTAGGTTTTTTTCCAAGCCCAGAGCACCTGTTCAAGGGAGTGTCTTTGTGCCTCGGTGAAGTGGGTGCGGCCCGCAAGGCACACCCCAAGGGAGTGGCTGTTGTGCCCTCTGACATGGGCCCCGGTCCAGTAAACCGGGCGTCCGGCTTCGATGGTACCATCGCGGCGAATAAAGGCGTGATAGCCAATGCCGTCCCACCCCCTTTTTTGGTGCCAGCCGTGGATATCGGCGGCCGTCACATCACGATGGTCCGGGGTGTCGGCGCAGTGCACAACAAGATAACGAATCATTTTTCCTCCATGCTCTTCATAAGGGTCCTATGCAAATGCCATGGCCTTACTCTGGTATGGATTTAAAAGGTTTTGTGTTTCAGCGTTTTCAACAAAGAGGTGAGGGGCAAGGTAAAAGAGGGGATGACGACCCACTTGGGCCGCCATGTGTGAGGTGGGTTATTTGCAGGAGAGCTTTATCTGTTTTCGGTCTTGTCTCAACATGCGCTCTTTGTTGATGATGTTGTAGATTGTCGGGGTGGTCAGTCCGGTTTTTCGTGAGAGCTCCAGGTGGTTGCTTCCGTCAAAGGCTTGGTAAATCATGGCATCTCGAATGGCCCGTTTCAGGCGATCGTCCCTTGGCAGGTAGATGTTTCGTCCGCCCAGGTGGTGGGCAATCACCACAATCACGTTTTGAGCGGCTTCCATGGCCTTTTGGGGCGTCATCTCTTCCCGGCTTTCATAGTGGTCTGCCAGCGTATCCACCAGCTCGGCCAGAAGGGCGGGCCATACACGAGGGGCATCCCGCATCTCTGAGTCCAAGGCATTAAGCACGTGATTCACGTCCATGCCATTGGGATCAAACAGCTCCATTTGCTTGAATTTTTGGGTCATTTATCCTTCCTTGCTGTCTTCCATCTATCCATTAATTATGACGTTTCGGTTGAAAATGAACTCTCATGAGATGTTTATGACTCCAGGTCCCGCCACGCTGCTTTGAGGTGCTTCAGGGCAAGCCTTTCGCCCCGTGAACCCGCCACCATTTGGCCCAGGCGGATGGTTTTTACCATGATGCGAAGGGCTCCGGGTTTTTCGGCGGTTTGCTGGCAGAAGGCGATCATGTCAGCGTCTGTGATCTTCCAGCTTTTGCAGAGCGTATTGACGTCTTCCTTTTTGGGCTTTAACAGCTTGACCCGTTTGCCGATGCGGGAAAAAAGCTGGGCAAAGGTGGCCGAGCGAGCACCTCGGCCCGTCATCTGTGCATAGACAAGGTCGTTGCCCAAAATGGCCAATCCCACACCCGTGGCGTCGTGGAGACTTCGAAGCGCCTCAAGGCTTCGAACGTTGAGGTGCTGTGCCTCATCAATGATGAGAAGCCCGTCTGTGCCGGTGAGGCGTTCCATGATCGCCATTTCGATTTTGGCCGCACGCCCCGATATATGAAGCCCGAGCTTCAGGGCCACCCGTTCCAGACAGGCTCCCACGACCGCGGTGGATGGGGTCATGGTGACATGCCACACGTTGGGGTTGCTGGACGCATACTTTTTGCAGGTTTCGGTCTTGCCGACCCCTGCACCACCAAAAATCACCGTTACGTCATGGGCCATCTGGGCGTAAGAGAGCGCTGCGGAGATCTTTTGGGCCGTGGGGGTTGGGCACCAGGTGTCTGTTTTGAGAAATGGAATGGCCGAAGTCGCTCTTTTTCGTCGGAAGCCGAGCCATCGTTCCATGGACTCGGTTATCCTTGCGTTGTCTCCAGGGTATTTGCCCTTCATCCACTGAGAGAGTGCTGATGCGTTTACGCCTGCTTCCTGGGCGGCTCCTGTCTGGGAGAGTCTGGCGTTTGCGGAAATTTCGGCGAGGACCCGTTTCCGGGTATCGTCTATTTTCTCCTGGCCGGTAGGTGGGTGAACCATGGGGTACCTCCTTTTTTAAGGCTTTTCACTTCGCTGCCGAATGACCTGGCGCATATGCCCCATCATTCCGACGAGGGTGTCATCCACATTGAGTTCCTGGCCGTTATCTTCCTGTACAAAATCTCCATTTGCTGCCATGCGTCTCTTTTCAGGGGTTGATGGGGCTCCGAACATGGGTTGGGTGATGCCTGGCTTGGGGATCTCCATGGGTTTTGGGGTTGTCTCATGAAGACGGCTCGCCACCTCATCGATGGTCATGCGTTTGGCAAGCTCTGCCGCGCGTTTTTCGGCCCTTACCTTTGCGTTTCGTTTGCGATTCCACTCTTTGGCCGCATCCACATCCCCAAAGGCAACATCCATCAGGCAGGTGGCCTCACACAGGAGTTGTCCGTTGGTGTTGTACACCCATACGCTTTTGTGCAGTTTGGCCGGATCGAATCGAACATCAACCCGTGAACCGAGGTATCGGTAAAGCACGTTGCTTTCACTGCCATAGCGGTTTTTGCTGATGCCGGGAGCCGATCCCGCATGCAGGGTAAAGGTTGCATCGCTATCAATAGTGACCGACTCTGCCGCCATCAGGAACATGCGGATCTGCTCGGGTGTGGCCTTTCGAATGGTGGATTTCGCATAGGACTCTTTGAAGACGTCATCAAAAGAGTGAATGCCTTGGCCCATCTCCGTTCGGCGGCCCTTTCGAGCGTTGTAACTGGCCATGCAGCGGGCCAAAACCGTTTCAAATGTTTTGATGGGAATGGCGTTGCTGCCATAGTTGGCGGGCTTGTGCATGGTGTTTGGACCGGTGTAGGCACCTGCAAAGGCCGGGTCTTTGTCGACCCACTCGCCGATGCCGCCCACGCCGAATTGACGCTCCACCGGTTTGGCTTGGCCGTGGCCTTTGCCGTTGAAAACGGAGGTCCAGTGCACGTTGGTTCCCACTCTGGGGATAATGCCCAAGGGGTCCTCTTGGTTTGTCTTGAACCGGTAGCGGTTGGAGACGCCACCAGTCAGCCACTTGTTGGCCGCTGCTCGCGTGTTGTCGACGGTCACATCAAGGGGAATGCCTATTTCAAGAACGTCTCCAAAAGCCAGGCGAATGGTGTTTTTGTTTTCGGTTTTGTCTGTTCGCCATGCCAGAATCCGGCGACTGTAAACGTCCTGCCAGAACCATGTTTTCGGCCTGCTGATACTTCCATCTTCCCACTGCACAAATACGTTGTGTTTGTAGCCGTCTCCGTTGATCCACTGCATGGCGTGCATTTGGGAGACGGTTCGGCACTGGGCCGGAAGCATTTTGCGGAGGGCCTCTTCGCCGCCACGGAGCAGGGCGATGGTGGTGGGGTCAAACTCTTTGAAGAGGCGTCTCTTCAAGGTGTCCAGGGACGGAATTTGCCACCCTCTGGTTTTGCCCTGCGCTTTTACGCGTTCGTAGCAATCGGTGTAGGTCGTGGGCTCTTGGCGCAGATAGTCGGCCTTAAAAAACTCCCACGCTTCAGGCGAACATTTGGCCTTGCGTCTGCCTGCGGCTCGGCTCTTGGGCAGAAGGGCAGGAAGCCAGTCGGTCTTGTCGATGCCTTTCACCATTTTGTACCATCTATAGAAAGTGGCTCTGTTGATGCCGCTGGTACCTCCCACTTCTTTGATTGTGCGGTTTTTGGCGGATCCGGCGTCGACCAGGGTTTCTACCATCTGAAGTAGGCCCAAAGCTTTCAAAGCCCGTTCTTTTTGGGTGGCCGTGGCTCGATCCCAGGCAGCCCACAGCGATTGCCGGTTATAAGGCGGTGTGTGGGTTTTGATCTCTACTTCTTTTGCTATTTGCAGCCGTGCTTCAGGCGTGGTGCTTTGACCGGCCAACGTCATGGGGTCGATCTGGGAGAGAAGGGCCATGCGAATATCGGAAGGAAGAGAGGAGAGAGGGTACTTTTTCTGCGCCCCACCTCGAACGGTTGTGGTTTCAAAACCCCAGGCTTCAGATATGGCGCGAAGGTTGACACTTTGTCGTGAGACGCCCAATGCTTTTGCAATTTGAATTTCGGTTGCCGTATTCAAAGAGATGTTTGTCATTTTGTTTGTCCGATACCTTCAAGGGGTTGTTATGCACTGATACGACCGGTCTTTGGGCTGACAAGCTCTTTGGGGCAGCCGCGGCCCACAAGATAAGCGGCAATAGGACGGCTAACCAGGTCACCGTTTACGAAGCGTGTTATGGGAACGGTGCTTGAGAGTCCTAAGGCTTCTTTAATCTCATTGGGCTTGATTCCCTTTCGAAGCATCCACACTTTTAGCCCGATACTCTTTTGAAATTCACTCATTCATGCGCCTCTCGGGTCATTGGTCTGTTTTGTGAAAATCGAAGTGACTTCGTGGTTGGTTTGGTCGTTGTTACGAAATACACTTCTGTGTTAGTGTTTTT
>JAKSCC010000322.1 GCA_022360815.1 Desulfobacterales bacterium | reverse complement strand
AGGCCCTTCTTCACCGATTCGCGAAATGCAATTTACAGCACAAAATGGACTTGACCGAACGGCCTACACAATCGGCAGGGAAATATTTTTAGGGGGGCAAATTTGCTTTTTGTAAAACAACATCGATTCATAGCCATAGCCCCAAAGAAATCAATGGCAATCAGTGGTGTCCGGTTAGCCCCTTGCATATGACCTTTTCCGTTTCTTTTTTTTGCTACGTTTTGTTTTATTTGCTTTTATTGGTAAAGAAATTGATTTCTCTTCTGTACACAAATCGTTAAAAATGCCGTTACGGAGTTCTCTAATTCTTTTAATTGAGACCTTTTCGCCATACTCCTCTCGGCAGTATATAGCCATAAGAAGATATGAGATTAATCCAGCAAGAATTTGAACCATCAGGCCATATTCACTACGAGCAATCAGGTGGTATACCTTTAAATGCTTTTTCCACCATTTAAAAAAAGATTCGATAGACCATCTCAGCTTGTAAGCCTCGGCAATTTGATGGGCCGAGAGGTCAAATCGATCTGTGGCGACATAATATTTTTTCTTATCAATCTCGTATCCAACAACCCTTACAGGCGTTTTGGTCTGGTTGATGCCCTGCGTTCCAAGACGGACCTTGGCATCGTAAAAAACAAAGTCGTCACAAGAGGTTGTAAATTTTTCAAGGACAGTTCTGGTTGTAACTTCTTTAATACGGCAGATAAAACTTTTACCTTCTTCTTGAAGAAGATCAAAGTCATCATGACACTGATATCCACGGTCCATAACACCTGTTTGACCAGGAGAAAGTATTTTGCTTACAAAGGGACGTTCAGCGCCATTTCCGTCGGTAAGATAAATATGTGTTGGAATGCCTTGATTGATGGAAAAACCAAAATGGCCTTTGGCCTTTTTTGAGCCTTTTCTGTAATCAGCCCAGTACATTGAAAGGCATGCATCGATAAGGCTTCCATCAATGGCTATAAGCTCCCCAAAATCAGAAAATTCATTGGGAAGTATACGGCCAGCTTTCTTTACCAATTCTTTGAAAATAAATTGAAGCTGTTCAAGTCCCCGGTTGTTAATTGCTTCTGAAAAACTGCTACGGCTGATTCCTCCATCAGGGGCGATACACTGCCGTGCAAATTCATTTTCAGACAGCTCCTGTATGAGCTCTCTCCCTGACTCATGCTCATAGAGGTGGAAGTACAGTAAAGCGTTTAGCTGGTCTTCAAAAGTCAATTTCAAGGGACGATCTCCTCGTGATTTCAATACAGGGCAATAATTCAAAATAAACTTCACGGGAGAGACATAACGGTTGTAGTTGCAAGAGTCGATTTTTTTCTTGGAAAATAACATATGCGTCTAAGTCCTTGTATTTAAAACGATAGTCAACACAAGGCGTTGACGCGCATTAACCACTTGTTTTGTCAATATAAAATTGATTTTTTTAACTGATTCGATTGCAAAAAGCTAACCGGACACTACTGGCCAAGACTCTGAAATTGTAGGTTATGGGGCATTGCATGATAATGAAATTAGAGCTGTCTATGTGATCCCATCCGAAAGAGGGAAGGGCATAGGTAAGTGCCTTTTT
>JAKSCC010000078.1 GCA_022360815.1 Desulfobacterales bacterium | reverse complement strand
GGGCCCTTGATGGGGTGGTGGGATCGTTGATGGTCTTTTTTGGAGTCATGCTGGCCTGGGATCGGTAGAAAAGTGGCAACCATTCAGCTATTGTCCGCCTTTGATGGCCACGTTTTTTTTCAAAAAAAAGCGACCCGCCGGAGGCTAAACCGAGAAATTTTACGTTTTAGGTGAAGGGTTTGTGTTCACGTAACAGAGCAGCGGTTTTGGTGCTTTTTTTTTGGTGCTTTTCGAATCTGGCTGGTGGGGTGCCGGCCCATGGCGGAGAGAGGCTTGAGGTTTTGACCTCTTTTCCTCCCGAATTTTATACGCCCTTTGTAAAGGCGTTTTCTCGCACCTATCCTGGGATTCAGGTCTCCACCCTAAACAAGAAGACCACCTCGGCCCTTAAGGAGATCAAGCGGGGAAACCCTCGGCGGTTTGACCTCTTTTGGTCCTCCTCTCCCGATGCCTTTTCGCTTTTGAAGTCGGGCGGTTTTCTTAAGGCGTTTTCCAAAGGACGAAAGGATCCGGCATTAGGGGTGACGGGGGTGGACCTGGACGACCCGGACGGTCTTTTTCTGGGGTTTGCCCTTTCGGGTGTGGGGTGGATGTGGAATCCATCGGTTTTGAAAAGGGAAGGGCTTAAGGTGCCGTCTTGCTGGCAAGACTTAACGCTTCCCGAGTACTACGGCCACCTTGCCATGTCGACGCCCTCGCGGTCGGGAACCACCCATCTGATTGTGGAGAGTCTTCTTCAGCAGATGGGGTGGAAGAGGGGGTGGGCTTTTTTTCTGGAGATGGCCGGGAATTTGAAAACGGTCTCTGCTCGAAGCTTCAGCGTGCCCGAAGGGGTGATAAGGGGGCGGTATGCCGCGGGCCTTGGTATCGATTTTCTGGCCCACTCCAGGCCAGAGCTTGGCTTTCGCTACGGAGAACCGGTCTCTCTTTCGGCCGCGGGAATTGCCCTGTTAAAAGGGGGCGAAAACCAGAGGGCCGCCTCACTCTTTGTGGACTTTCTTCTCTCACCCAAGGGCCAGAGCCTTTTGCTTCTGCCTGAGGTGAGCCGCATGCCGGTCTCCAAATGTCTGCACGATGAAAAAAGGGTCGAAGGCGAGCTGGCCCATCTCATAGCAAAGGGCGAGGTGAGGGCCTACAACGCAGGGCTTTCGCAGTCCCGGTACCATCTGGTAAACTCTCTTTTCGATGAGATGATCACCTACCGCCTGCCCGAAAGGCGAAAGGTGAGGCGACGGCTTCTTTCACTGGAACGTGAGGCAAGAAGCCAGGGTCTTTCGGTCTGGTCGGTGGGCCAGGAGGTAAGAGAGCTTTTAAACGAGGTGCCGGTGACGGAAGAGGAGAGCCGGACCCCTTCCTATACCGAGCCATTCGCCTCGGGAGTAAAGGGGAAGGGGGCGGCCAGAGAGATTGCCGGGCAGTGGGCTCTTTTTTGGGAAGAGCGGATGGAGAAGGCCGAAGCCCTTCTCGATTTGGGTGAGCTGCAACTGAAAAAGGGAAGAAGACGGAAGTAGATGATGGGATGGTTTAAAGGGTATGGTATCTGGTCCCGTCTGCTTTCGGCCTTCGGGGTGACCACGGGCCTCACTGTTATGGCGACGGTGACGGCCCTTCTTGTTTTTGGGCGCTCCAGTGCCATTTTAAAGGTTTTCACGAGGGAGCACCTTCCCGATGTGGTGGAGGTGGCCGCTCTGGAGCAGGTGGCAGGCGAGATGATCGCCACGGCTCCCATGCTTCTGACAGCGCCTGACGATACCGCAAGAGAGGTCATTGAATCGGATCTTGGCCGTCTCATCGAAGAGGTGACCCATCAGATGGATCGTCTCGGTCTTGCCGGGCGAGAGACGCGAGGCGAGGTGGGGGCGCTTCTTGACGGGCTTCGAAAGAATCTTTTGGCCCTAAGGGAGGCGGTGGAGTCCCGTGACGCAGACGAAGCGCTTCTGGTTGCGGAGATCAAGCGGTTGAGGTGGCTCTATGCCGACCTTCTGGGGGAGCTGGAGCCCCTGAATCAGGATCTGGCCTACAATCTGGACTCTGAAGTCGAGCGCATGATCGGGCTCTCCCTTAAAGGGGATCGCTCTTTTTCCGCCCTTCGGCTTCGCGAGAACCGAAAGAGCAAAGACACGGTGGAGAAGATCTCTTCAAACGGTATTTTTCTGGTGACCTTGATGCTTCAGGCCGCCACCGTGGGAGGAGACGAGCAGGTGGAGACCCTTGAGGCCCTCTCTTCGGATGCCATGGATTTTCTCAAAGTAAAGCTGGCCCAGCTTCCCAACGATGCCAGCTTTCTTACCTTAAGGCAGCTTTTCGATGAGATTTTTGAGCTGGCCGACGGCAGGGACGCCCTTTTTGCCATTAAAAAAAGGATACACGAAAAAGAGCGGCTGGCCCGCACGATTTTAGATGACAACCGTGAGCTGGTGACCCGGCTGCGGGGGCTTGTGGACACCCTGGTGGCCCGTACCCAGAAAGAGGCCCTTGGCGCGGCAGATGGCCTTGCAGAGACCATGGGCAGGGCTCAGCTTCTCTTGATTGTCATGGCTCTGGTGGCACTGGTCTCGTCGGTGGGGGTGCTGTGGTTTTATGTACGCGGAAGCATTGTGCGGCGTCTGGATGCCCTGGCAAAGGGGATGCAAGCCCTTGCCAAAGGCGATTTAAAGGGGCCCATTCCAGCGGTCGGAGATGATGAGATCGGGGAGATGGCGCAAGCCCTGACGGTGTTTAAAGAGACGGCCGAGGCTCGCAGGAAAACAGAAAAAGAGCTGGTTCAGGCGGGGAAACTGGCCGCTTTGGGACAGCTCACCGCAGGGATCTCCCATGAGCTGAACCAGCCCTTGTCGGCTTTGGGGTACTACCTTCACAACGCTCGGATTCTTCTGGATCGAGGCGAGCTGGGGATGCACCGCGAAAACCTGGAG
>JAKSCC010000095.1 GCA_022360815.1 Desulfobacterales bacterium | reverse complement strand
CCGTAAAAGCCCCTTAAATTCCACGTAACGTTTTCTTAAGATCGTTCGAATTTCATCGGCGTGGGTTGCGATGGAGCAGAATCTGAAGGGGAGTATGGTGTACTCTTGCATCACCGTCTCAATGGCCCGCTCATGGCAGATGAGATTTTCAGGGGTAGGCGGATAGGGGGTAATGGGGGTGTTGCTGATCACCGCACTGATTCCCTGGTACCCTAAGGTTGAGATCAGGTCGCCTCGGCCTCCCATCGACGGGGCGTCGAAGTGACGCTCGTGGGTCTCTCCAATAATGCCGTAGAGGTATTTTCCAGGCTGGCCCATATCAGTATTCCATTGGGATGGTGGTGAAACAGGCGCGGTGACCCTCTGCTTCCAATGGGGCTAACATGGACTCCACCTCACCTGAAATTTCCTTTCGAAGGTTGGTGATGCGGTTGTGGATTTTTGAGAGCTCTTCGTCAATCTGGTTGACCCGCCGCTGAAGGTTGGCCCTTTCTTGGCGCAGGCGATCACAATGTTTGGCCAGAATGAACATCTCCAGGTGTCTCGATTGGACGGGACGAATTTTTGCGTTGAGGCCTCGTTTGACAGGGGGACGCATTTTTCGTCCAGACCCTGGTCCACGCATCTTTTTACCTCTGGGAATCTCACTCATGGGTTCACCTCTTGCCGTTGCAGATCTGATCAATGAGTTTTAGCAGCACGGTTGTCACTTTTTCTTTGGTCGCCTTGCTTCCAATACGGGTGGTTTCCGAAGAGAGAATATCAATGCAGATTTGACGAAATGCCGGGTTGTTGTGCACAGGGGTTTGTGTAACCCGCGCTGTTTTGGCAATCATCAGGCATCCTCGAATGGTGGGGGCAAATTCAAAAACCTCGGAGTCGCGCAACCCGCGAACAATTTGCACAATTTTTTGGGCATCTTCAAACGCGATTTGAGCCCGGGAGTGCACAATACCCACTTCGGTCTCTTCATCGAAGTAGTCGAGGTCGAGGGTGACCATGCGGTCCCTTAAGGCGTCCTGGCTGCGGTGGACCCCCGCGTACTCTTCTGGGTTGCTGGTAAAGATGGCCGTAAAGCTTTGGTGCACCTTGATAAAGCTGTTTTGCCTGTGTCCACCATTAGAGGGGATATCGAGCATGCGTTCTTGAAGAACCGAAAGAAGCACGTTGTTGGCTTCGGGGCGGGATCGGGTAAATTCATCGTATATTAAGGTAAAGCCATGTCGGCACGCCACGGTGAGGCGGTTGTCCACCCACAGCTTTCGCATGTCTTCTTCTTCTTTGAAGACCGAGTGAATAAAGTTGTCTCTTACCTTTCGAAAGCTGT
>JAKSCC010000220.1 GCA_022360815.1 Desulfobacterales bacterium | reverse complement strand
CTCTCGATGGGCGTTAACCCATACGCCCTTAGCAGGGGCGCGCCTTCAGCCACTCGGCCATTTCTCCGCATGCATTTTGGCGGAGGAGGTAGGATTCGAACCCACGGAGCTTTGACACTCAACGGTTTTCAAGACCGCCGCCTTCGACCACTCGGCCACTCCTCCAGTCAAAATTCACTCGGACTAAATAGCATCAGATCCTGTGAAGGTCAACAGCTTTGTTTGACTCTTTTTCATGGAAAGGGCCGGACACGATCCCTTTATCTGTGTTGACATCACAGAGATTTGAATTATTATGGGGGTGTTTATCATCTGCGGGCAAAGGGGTTCTTCTCTTTTTTCCCGGAAAAGACGATACACGATACGCCGCTGTCATAAGGAGAGGTTGCAAGCACCCCTTGTGCAATTCGGCTTTTTTTTGGTGGTTTGATTTTTTGTGTGCGGCCTTAGTAGCCCGTGATCATGCCACCTGATAGACACCCCGATGTCCATACCTTGAAGGCGATGCTTTTTAAAAGCGGCCTCGAAAAAAAGGTGACGTACCGAAGCGGCGCTTGCGACATGGGCCAGCAACTGGAAATGAGCCCTTTGGTGTTGTGGGTCGCTTGATAATCACATTAACTTTTTTGCGGAGCCATCGAATCACGGCATCCCCAAGCAACCACCTGGAGATAAAAAGACCATGGAGCAACGATATATCATAGAGCAGGACATTGACGCCGGAAGCTTCACGCTTAAAGAGATGGCCGAGACCGATGTGGGCAAGTTCAGCATTCTTCATCAGGAGAGCTTTGAGCTGGATCGCATCAAAGAGGCGGTCGAGGCGGGTGCCGAAGCGGTGATCAATGTGGTGAGGAATCACAATTTTTTTCCGGCCCGTTTTTCAGCCCATCTTCTGGCCGATGGGATCATCTCCCTTCTGGCCGATGGAAAACCCTCTGCCAAGCTGAACTTTTGCGATAACGATGCTCTGGAGGGCCACGAGGAAGAGGTGGTGGAAGAGATGGTGGATTCAGAAAAAGAGCTGGTGGAGATCGATCAGCTTTTGGAAGAGGACGATGCCCCGGATGCGGAGATCGAGCCTTAATAGCAGAGCGTTTTTTTAAGCGCGGGTGATTTGAAAAGGGCCGGGGAGATCCACCGGCCCTTTTTTGATGGTTCCGCAAAAAGCCAGGGTATCTCTCAGCGAGCTGCAACCTTTGGGAATCCATATTCGCTTGGCGAGTCCACATCGTGGGCATCACGTCAGGAGGTCGTTTTTCTACGACCTTATTTTTGGGGATGTCTTTAAGATTAGGGAGCTGCCTTGACTTGCGGGGTAAAACCTTTTATTAGATAATGTTCTTTTATTCATAGGCTTCCGGGCGGTTTAACAGCTGCATTTTCGGAGATTTTGAAGCCACCATTCATCTTATTTCATTTCAAGCATAAAGCAAAAAACACCCATGAAACAGACGATCAAAGCAATTATTGAAGCGGCTGCCCGCGCGGCCCATGCCAAAGGATCTCTCCCCTCCGATGCCATCCCTTCCGTGACTGTGGAGGAGCCCAAAGTGGAGAGTCAGGGCGACTACGCCACCAACATCGCCATGGTGATGGCCAAGGTTCAGAAGATGGCACCGCGTAAGATCGCTGAAGCCATTGTTGCCGAGATCCCTGTGGGTGAGACGGTGGTGGAATCTGTGGAGATCGCAGGGCCCGGCTTTATCAACCTCTTTTTGAAAAAAGAGGCGTGGCTTGAGGTGGTTCACCGGGTGGAATCCGAAAAAGAGCGATACGGCGCTTCAAATCTGGGCGAGGGCAAACGGGTTCAGGTAGAGTTTGTCAGCGCCAACCCCACAGGCCCCCTGCATGTGGGCCACGGCCGTGGTGCTGCTGTGGGGGATGCCATGGCTCGGATTCTCTCTTTTACCGGCCACGATGTGGACAAAGAGTATTACATCAACGATTCCGGCCGTCAGATCAGGACTCTGGGGCTCTCTCTTTATCTGCGCTACTGCCAGGTGTGCGGAAAAGAGGTCGATTTTCCTGAGGATTGCTATCAGGGGGCCTATATCATCTCCATGGCCGAGGCCCTGAAGGCTGAAAAGGGAGAGGCGCTTTTGGGGATGGCCCAAGAAGAGGCGGTACTTCTCTGTGCCCGCAGGGCTGCCGGTGAGATTTTAGATGGCATTCGGGACGACCTGGAGGCCTTTCAGGTTCCCTTTGATAACTGGTTTTCTGAGCAGAGTCTCTACGATGCCGATAAGGTGATGAGCACCATCAAAGCGCTTGAAGAGCGTGGGGTTGTCTATGAAAAGGAGGGGGCCCTCTGGTTCAAGACCAGTGAGTACGGCGATGAAAAAGATCGCGTGGTGGTGCGAAGCAACGGCCAGACCACGTACTTTGCCTCAGACATCGCCTATCATATGGATAAGTTTGAGCGGGGCTACACCCATCTCATCGATGTGTGGGGAGCCGATCACCACGGGTATATTCCTCGTATCAACGCCTCCATTGAGGCCACCGGCCACAATCCGGACGATTTCTCCGTTATTCTGGTGCAACTGGTAAACCTCCTGCGTGGGGGAGAGCCTGTGGCCATGAGCACCCGCTCCGGCGAGTTTGTCACCCTAAAAGATGTGGTGGATGAGGTGGGGGCCGATGCCGCTCGCTTTATCTTTTTGTCGCGTCATTACGACAGCCCTCTGGATTTTGATCTGGAGCTGGCCAAAAAGAAGAGCAACGACAACCCGGTCTACTATGTGCAGTATGTGCATGCCCGTATTACAAGTATCCTTGCCAAAGCCGAGGAGGAGAAAGGCCTGAGTCTCTCGGACGCGCCCATGGAGGGGCTTCTTACCGAAGCCGAAGAGCTGGCCTTGATGAAGCTTCTTTTTCGCTTTCCCGAAATTGTGGCTTCGGCCTCTCGTTTGATGGAGCCGCACCGCATCGCCTTTGGGCTGATGGAGCTGGCCTCGGCTTTCCACAGCTACTACAACAAGCATAAGGTTCTCACCGAAGATGCGGCTCTTTCTGCAGCTCGTCTGAGACTTGTGTCTTCAGTCCGTTCCGTGATCAAGACCGGTCTAGCTCTTCTTGGGGTTTCGGCTCCGGATCGCATGTAAAAAGTAGTCGCATGGCAGGGGGTTGCAGTCTCTTTTTGATTTAAAAGGGCTGCATTTCACTGGCCTGCTATCATTCGGCGAATCCATAAATTAAGGGGGATGTATGGCATCTGCTGCCACACCAAAATCCAAAAGCACCTCCCCTTTCATCACCCTCTCCGTCCGTGAGACCGTGGGGTGGAGCTTGGCCCTTCTGGTCCTTTTTGCTTGGATGTTTTTTTTAGGGATTCTTGTGGGGCGAGGTAGCGTGGAGGTCGCCCTTTATCCCACCCCCTTGCAACAGGAGCTTATGGCGGGGGAGCCCCGTCAGAATGTGGCTCGTTTGGGTCTGGAGGGTGCCACCGAGACCCCTGAAGTGGAACTCACCTTTTTAAAAAAGGTGGGCAGAAGCGAAGAGGCGGTGACCAAAAGAAAACAGGTGTCTAAGAAACAAGAGCTTCGCTCTTTTACCCCTGCAGAGGTGGCACGTGTTCTTCCTCAGGAGACTGCGTCGGTGAAGCGGATGCCCTCGGCAAGCCCCAAGGCGAAACCCAAAGCCCCGTCCACAAAGTCTGGGTACACCATTCAGGTGGCGGCCCACGCCTCGGAAGATGCTGCAAAGAGAGAGGCAGCGCAACTCTCTGCAAAGGGCTTTCCTGTCTATGTGGTTTCAGGCGTCGATACCAAAGGGCGCACCTGGCATCGGGTGCGGGTGGGGCACTACAACAAAAAAGAGGCCGCCCTAAAGGAACTTTCTCGAATGACAGTTTTTAAGAAACGCGCTTATGTGGTGAAATTGTAAGGAGATAGAGATGAAAATCACCAAGGAAGAGGTTCTCTACGTGGCCAATTTGGCTCGGCTTAATGTGGATGATGGTGAAGTGGAGAAGCTCGCCGGGCAGATCGGTGAGATTCTGGCCTATGTGGATACCCTTGAAGCGGTGGATACCGAAGGCGTAGCCCCCACCACCCACGCCACCCCCCTTGCCAACGCCTTAAGAGAAGATGAGGTGCATGAGCACCCCGGGGCTTCGGCGACCCTTGCCAATG
>JAKSCC010000176.1 GCA_022360815.1 Desulfobacterales bacterium | reverse complement strand
TGGATCAGAGTCAGCCCCAGCGCATTGGTGTAATCAGGATCCCAGGTCAGCTTCCCCATGAAGCTGTCGAGCTGCCTTGTCTCATCTTTCCACCCGGTAAAGTGCTGCTTGGACAAGGTGGAACGGGTGCCGCTGTAAGACCCCACAACCCCCACGCTCTCAGAGGCAGAGAATCGAATATTTCCGCCGAACCGATGCTTGGTAAATCTCGGCTTTTCGGCAACAGCCCCTGAGTCAATGGGGCTTTTCTCTTCGTCTTCATCCTCTTTCGGGTCAAAAAAATGGGCCCACTCATCCCGGGTGGTGTGGTAGTAGATCTTCCCCTTGGCCTCAATGCCGGGCTTGATGGTTTTGGCATCCACAACACCACCGGAAAAATCGCCAAATCGCGCCGGTACATTGCTGTCGTACACCGTGATCTCTTCCACCAGATCCGCATCCAGAAAAACCTCCTGAGGATGCCCCGGCACATCGTTAACCTTCTGCCTTCGATCCGACCCCGGGTCCAGCAAGCTGTTGTTGGAGACCCCATCAATGGTAAAATTGTTCTGATACGCCTTGCCACCGGAAATAGAGAGGTTGGTGGGAAGAATCTCACCGGCACTCTCCTGAGAACGCCAGGTATCGTCGGGCTGAATATCGGGTAAGACCAAAAGCAGCTCATTAATCCCACCATTTCCTCCGGTGAGATAACGAATCATCTCGGTATCCATCTTCGTAAGGCCGGCAGCATTTGTTTCGTAGCTTCCATGCACCACGATCTCTTCAGCCTGGATCACCTCCTCCTGGGTTTCCACTTTCTCTCGTTTTTCCTCTCCCTGACTCTGGAGAGGAAGTGCCAAGCCAAAAACCAGGCAAAGAAAAAAGATCGCGCCTCCAAAGACGCGCGCCATGCCATTTTCCTCTTCGTACATCTTTTCCATACGTCGACACACATTGAGCCCTGATGACTCAAGCCAACCCCACCGGGCCACCAGGGCTCAATCCTTACCTTCTTAGGCGGGGCCGCAGCCCGCCATATAGTGATTTGCAAATCAGGAAAAATTAATCCTTAAAGAGAGGTCTTCGATCTGAGGTATCCGGCGTTCCATCCCCATCGCTGTCGTCATCCAGGGTTAAGCCGGATGCCTCGATATCTGACGTTTCTGCAAGGGGATGAAAGAAATTGGGTTTGCCGTCGCCATCGGTGTCCACGGAGGCCACCCAATTCTGAGGTGTATCCAAACCATACTTTTTGGTTTCTGGATACCGATCCCTTATGGAAAGAACTTCTGCTACGGCTTTTAACCCTTTGTTGATCTCAGCAGAAAGCCCCATGGACCGGGACATGGCAACCGCCTTATCGACGGCACCTGCTTTTGCATAGGCCTTGACAAGTCCTTTTGCCCCCACAAGCACGGTCGAGGCTGTACTGACATTAAAAAAGGCCCTCTTGGGATTGCTTGAAAATTTTGATGGAATCGCTTTATCCAAAGCAGCCACAGCTTTTGAGTATTCACCAGCCAGGCAAAACGCATTGGCCGCCACATAAAGATTCTCAGCCTGAGCTTTAAGAAGCTTGTCATGGTCACCATGTGCCCCGGACCCCCACTGCTCGTTGGTAAGGTTCTCATCAAAAATCGCGAGACTTCTTTCTTCAAGGGCTTTCGCAGCGCTTACAAGCTCTTCTTTAAAGCCAAGATTATTATATCCGTAGCTCAACAGCCACTGGTAGACGTAAGCTATATCGGATGCTGTTACACCAGTTCCAACAGCCAGGCTATCGGCAGCCTCTCTGGCCAGAAGCATAACGGCTTTTGACTTGGCGTCATTGCCAATTTTTTTCCAATACACAGCAATGGAATCTAACGATCTAACCTTATACTTCATGGTACTGATGGTTTTGGCCAGGGCCTCTGCAGAAGCAAGAGCTGAGGCCTCTTCGGAAAGTTTCCCCATATCCCGATACATTTCGGCCATGACCAGATATCCCGAATGTATGCTATACGAAAAAATGTAAGTATCTTTAAGATCCTCCCCGGACTCAATCAAGGCCTTGGCCTTTTCCATGGCACGGGTGGCATCGCCATAGCGTGAGGATCCAATTTTGATAAGCGCCCCAGCTATCTGAAGGTTTTGGGGGGTATCCCGTAGCAAACCGCAAAGTTTATCTTTGTACTTGGTTATTTTATCAATTTCAGCAAAGGCAGCATCCATATTACCGCCAATAGCTTTCGCTGTGGCGAGAGGCTTATAAATGTAACCCTTATATTTTGCAGGGGTAGCTGTTACGAGAGCTTCTGCTTCAACATTATCACCAACTTGAAGAAGCGCAGGAATTGCATACTTTGCGATAGGATTCCAAGTCCTGCCCGCCACAAAAGGATATTTGTCCCTCAAAGCTTTAATAGATTCATAAGACTCAATAACCTTGGCCTTGTATTCACTTTTTCCGCCGAATTTTGCATGAATCTGTTTATAGTAATCCACAACATCTCCAAGATAATAAACACGAGTCGTGTAGCCATCCACCACATTGGGATCATCATCTTTATACTTTGGGTCATCAACGGTGGTGGCATCTGTCGCAGGGATTCTTTTTGCCATTTCAAACATAGTGCCAACCTGAGAAAACGCACCAGCCTCATTCCCTGCTTCAATTTCAGCAGATGCCATCTGCTTTAAATTAGCAAAAATGCGAACAATAGCTGTTGCATTATCACTGGCCATCGATTCCATACACTCTTTAAGATAATCGGTAAGAGCCTTGGCTTTGGCCGCTTCACCGAATTCCCTGTAATCCCTTGCCAAATCATCTATAGCTTTGGCATCATCTTTATCGAAGTAGGCTTTTCCAGCTGCTTCAATCTTCTTTTTGAAGTAAAGCTCTGATTTTTCCATCAGACCAACAATATCTTCTCTCGTAACACTTTCTTTCCCCTTCTTTTGAAAAGGGATTAGCTTCTGAGCTGTTCGCCTATAGGTATCGCCTTTGTTAAACGAGGAAAAAATCTGGGAAGATATAATTCCTTTTGCTTCATTAATGAAGCCAGCATCCGCCTTACCTTGGGCGACAGCTTTCATAATTTCGTCGTTTACGGTGTCATCTAAGATGGTTTCAATAAGCTTTTCAGCTTGAAAAAAATGAGACGCATCGGAATGGAAGTAGTAGTGAATTCGCTTCGCATTGTCGTCGCCAAGGAGTTCGCCTGCAAGAAGCTTCTCTTTGGTATCGTATTCCGCTGCTACCGACGACGCGATGGTCAGAATGCCGTCATCGTCTTTCACCCAGCTAATAAGCGTCTCAAAATTGGCATCCTTGAACTTGGTATAATTCACAACGCCGGAAAGTGAGAGAACGCGGCGGACGATTCGCTCAGGGGTCATACCTGAAAGGTCAATGCCCACGGCTCCCGTGGCTTGCAGAATATGATCGACAAGCTTTTTGGCATTGGCTTTAAAAGTAAGATCCTCTTTTTCCGAAGAGGCGCTGTTGCTATCCAAAATTCTTACCATGGTGGCCAAAAGACGTTTTCGAACAAACACCTCGCCAGGTTTCTCGCCCGATGCAGCCGCATCACGAATAGCCTTCACAACCTCACTTAACCCACTGTAATCGTCTGCATCCGGATGCCCTGTCGAAGCATCAAATTCGACTCGGGAAAAAGGACTTCCACTCCCCCCTTCAGCATGCTTTTCTTTTGCGACAAGCGAAATCACCATGGCCTTGGCATGAAACGCTCCACCTGTTGCTGTGGGACTGAGGCCCAGACTTCCTTCTGAAACTTTCAAAACGCCAGCCACATAGCTTTTTGCCCGTGCCAGTGTGGAGCCGCCCTTCACCTCAAGCCCCACCAGTGTTGTCACAGGGCTCACCACAGCAGCACTCTGAGCGTTTTGAAACATCTCAAGAGGAGCCATCATCTCCATTCCCGTCAGATCAAGCCCTTCCGGTCCGGTGGTGCGATCCTTCCCTCCTTTTGCCACAATCATATACTGCGTGAAATCTGCATCTTCCGGCATAGAAAATGAAAATCGTCCTGCCGCATCGGTGACCGATGGGCCGTAGATGGAGCCTGTGCCGTCAATGCGCTGGGCATAGACAGTGGCTTTCACCACAGGGCCATCATCTACAACGCCGGATATGGCTCTTGTATTTGGCGCATCACCACCGCCACCTGAGCTGCCGCCACATGCAGTGACAGCGCTTGCCAAAACGGCCAGCAGGAGAACTCGTATCCACCTGTGTCTTTGCATTTCATCCTCTCCATCAAAAGCGTCATAAAAGGCATGACGCGGTTTTTTAAGGGCGCATCTTGCATGCGTTTCATCATTTCGAGCCCACACATCAGGTTGGAAACAGAAACGAAGCGTCTTCACCTTTGCGCCTTCTCGTTAAAACAGCATCTCCCCCCAAAAAGGCAAAAACACTCTGATTATTTAAAGCCCAAACAACCTTCACCGCCATTTTTTAGGAAGAACAAGAAAATATATTTAGCCCTGACTCCTAACACAACACGCGGCTTCTATGTCAAGATATTTTTTGACTTGATGACAATATTAGGAAGGCCAAAACTTAACACTACCCGCTGTTTTCTTTAAAAATATACAAAAGAGTATGCTTTTAGATTCTATTTTGACCGTTGACAAACAGGTTTTCCGGAGATAGTGAAGAGGGCATTCATTTTGGCCTTCCGAAATTTAAACGGAAGTCAAAGCTGCATTACTTATACCCAAATTTATAAGCATCACGTCGCCCAGATGAGGCAATTTTTTGAGCTCAAAAAAAGCATGGGTTTGTGGTGAAAATTTTAAACAACACACTCTTTCGAGGACAGATTGCCGATGCACCCTGAAATGCTGCCTCAAATCCGCAATCTAAACCGTCTGCCTTTGAAACTTTGATAAGACATGGAGTGACACCTGTCATGAAAATGAGCCAACGACTCTTTCGGAAACCCCTTTGGCAATGCATTTGCCAAGCGGGCACCTTTTCCATTATTGCAGCAGCGGCACTGGCCTTTTTGGTGAGCGCCTGCAATACCCTGCCAGCCAACACAACAACAAGCCCCCATGAGCCCCTGCCCTTCAGCGAACGCATCCTCTCAGGAACCCTTGAGAACGGACTTCGCTACTACATTCAGGAGAACCCTTATCCCGAAGATCGAGTGGAAATTCGCCTCAACGTGCGCACCGGATCACTCAATGAAACCGACGAAGAGCAAGGCCTGGCTCACTTTGTAGAGCACATGGCCTTTAACGGCACCAAGCACTTCAAAGCCAATGAGCTCATCACCTTTTTGGAGAAGGCGGGCCTCACCTTTGGGTCCCACACCAACGCCTA
>JAKSCC010000218.1 GCA_022360815.1 Desulfobacterales bacterium | reverse complement strand
CCGGGGCGGAAAGGCCCAGTTGCTGCGAATGATCACTCGAACAGATTGGTGGTATCTTTCAAGAATAGAGATTTGTCCGGCGCTTTTTTTGCCTTTGGCTGTAACAGCATCCGATCCGGTTTGTGTCTCTCTTGCCTCAGAGTTTTTGATTTCCTGCCGCATTTTTTTCAGGCGATCAGAAAGGCGGTCTTTGGGTTGGGGTTTGGTTGCTTCGTGCTGTTGTATCTGTTTGAGTGCATTTTGCACCAACTCTTCAGGGGTGATGACCCGCCGTTTGCGTTTAACCACAGGGTTGCCTGATAAAGATTTTTGGGTTGAGCGGTTTTTCTTTTTGGTCGTTTTTTTTGCAGGGGCTGTGTTGGGCTTGCTTTTGGACGCTGTTTTTGATGCGTTTTTAGGTGATTCCTGCTTTTTTTTTGGTTTTGCCGGTTCTGGGGTGAGGTTGGTTTGCACCAGATCAATGTCGATGGCCTTATGGTGCTTGGTGTTTTTTAGGCTGCTTTGGCTGAGGAGGTGGGAGATACCGAAAAGGAGAATGTGCCCCACAAGAGAGATGAGCACAGCAAAATAGAGAAAACGCTGTTCTTGAAAGTGTGGTGGCTGTGTGCTGGGGCCGTCATTCATGGCTGGATCTCTCATATCCTGGAATATTTCGTTACTTTTCAAGGGGATCTGTGACCATGCCGAGCTTTTCAACGCCCGAAGCTTTGACCTCTGCCATCACTCGAACCACATTGCCATAGGATATGGTTTTATCGGCACGCAGGAAGACGCGGGTGCCCGGTCGCTCTTTGAGCAGGGCTGTAAGTTTGGTTTTTAACCT
Source organism: Desulfobacterales bacterium (assembly GCA_022360815.1). Classification (GTDB taxonomy): domain Bacteria; phylum Desulfobacterota; class Desulfobacteria; order Desulfobacterales; family Desulfolunaceae; genus Desulfoluna. Next base: position 15,165 of record JAKSCC010000218.1, on the reverse strand, counting down.
GTCCACATCCACGGGGAAGTCGTTGATATAGATGGCTCCACCGGGTTTAAGGGTCACATAGATGGGCTCGCTGTCATCCCGGGAGAGCGAGGTGCCAGCAGCTTCGGGGAGGGCCACATCAACCCCTTGGGTCATCATGGGGGCGGCCACCATAAAGATGATGAGAAGAACCAGCATCACGTCCACAAAAGGAGTGACGTTGATTTCACTCATGAGCTGGTTGTTGTTGCCGTCTGAGATCATTTTCCGTTTCCTTTTTGCAGAATGTCCCTTTCAACGATGTTCAAGAAGTCAGCGGAAAAGTTGTTGAGCTCCACTTCAATGATGCGGATGCGCTGGGAAAAATAGTTGTAGGCAATAACCGATGGGATGGCGACAACAAGGCCCACAGCGGTTGCAATCAGGGCTTCGGCAATGCCTGGAGCCACAACAGCCAAGTTGGCGGTGCCTTTGTAGGCGATGCCTTGAAAAGAGTTCATGATGCCCCAGACGGTTCCAAAGAGCCCGATGAAGGGAGCGGTGCTTCCGGCAGTGGCAAGAAAGGGGGTGAGCTGCATGAGCCGAGTGACTTCTTGGGCGGTGGCACGTCTTAGGGTGCGACGGATATTGTCGAGGCCAGCGCCGTTGGTTGGGACGTGCGATTCTCCCATGCCTGTACTGGAAAGTTTTTTAAGCTCGCTGTAGGCGGTTTTGAAAACTTTTCCAATGGAGCTGAAGCTGAGCTCTTTGGCGATCCCGTAAGCCTCTGAGAGGTTCCTGGCTTGCCAGAAGCTGTCGACAAAGAGGAGGGACTCTTTGTGGGCTCTTCGAATGGTCCTGAATTTTAGAATGATGATGGTCCAGGATGTGATGGAGAAGAAGAGAAGGGTCAAAAGAACCAGCTTTACCACCGGGCCGGCGTTGCTGATCATATGGAATATGCTTAGGGATTCATGGGTCATGGGTGCCGTCTCCGTAACTGGGCTGGTGGAGGTCTTTGTTGCGGGGTGTTGCGTTGTTTGAGGTGCAGTTGCCAGGTTAATCTATACAAGGCGCTAGGGGGTGTCAAGGCCGGAAATATCACGGGTGGGGGGAGTTTTCATGCAAGTTGGTGCTGTTGCAGCCCCCGAATATCTAAGGTGGGGAGGCAAAAAAGAGAAAAGCCCCGCAGACGGTGAAGTCTGCGGGGCTCTTCTTTAAATCAAGGCGTTATCCAGCCGAGAAGGACGGAAACGGCGTCTTACATCATGCCGCCCATGCCGCCCATGCCGCCCATACCGGGTGCGCCGGCAGGCATTGCAGGGGCCTCTTCCTTGGAGGGGAGGTCTGCGATCATGGCTTCGGTGGTAAGCATAACGGAAGCAACAGACGCTGCGTTCTGAAGGGCGAGACGAACCACCTTGGTGGGGTCGATAACGCCAGCTTCCAGAAGGTCTTCGTAGGTGTCTGTGGCTGCGTTGTAGCCGAAAGAGCCTTCAGAGTTTTTCACTTTCTCCATGACAACAGAGCCTTCAACGCCGGCGTTGTTGGAGATCATGCGAAGGGGCTCTTCCATGGCGCGCATGACAACCTTCACACCAATTTTCTCTTCGGCCTTTACTTTGACCTTGGAGAGGGCCTCGATGCAACGAACAAGGGCCACACCGCCGCCAGGTACGATACCTTCTTCAACAGCAGCACGGGTTGCGTTAAGGGCGTCCTCAACACGGGCCTTCTTCTCTTTCATTTCGGTTTCGGTGGCTGCACCCACGCTGATCACAGCAACGCCGCCGATGAGCTTGGCAAGACGCTCCTGGAGCTTCTCGCGATCGTACTCGCTGGTAGACTCTTCAGCCTGAGCGCGGATCATTTTTACGCGGGCTTCCAGAGCGGTACGGGAACCAGCGCCGTCAACGATGGTGGAGTTGTCTTTGTCGATTACAACGCTCTTGGCTTTGCCGAGGTCTTCGAGGGTGATGCTGTCAAGCTTCACGCCGAGGTCTTCGGAGATGACCTGGCCACCGGTGAGAACGGCAATGTCTTCGAGCATGGCCTTACGACGGTCGCCAAAGCCGGGGGCCTTTACGGCGGCTACGTTAAGGGTGCCACGGAGTTTGTTCACAACGAGGGTGGCCAGGGCTTCGCCGTCAACGTCTTCGGCGATGATGAGGAGGGGCTTGCCGGTTTTGGCAACCTGCTCAAGGATGGGGAGAAGATCTTTCATGCTGGAGATCTTCTTCTCAGAGAGAAGGATGAAGGGGTCGTTCAAGTTGCAGACCATCTTCTCGGTTTCGGTAACGAAGTAGGGAGAGAGGTAACCGCGATCGAACTGCCTACCTTCTACCACGTCCAGAGTGGTCTCCATGGACTTGGCTTCTTCAACGGTGATAACGCCTTCTTTGCCAACCTTGTTCATGGCTTCGGCGATGATGTTGCCGATGGTGGCGTCGCTGTTGGCGGAGATGGTGCCAACCTGAGCGATTTCGTTCTGATCTTTGGTGGGCATGGAAAGCTTTGCGAGCTCTTTAACCGCAGCTTCGGTGGCTTTGTCGATGCCGCGTTTACTGCTCATGGGGTTGTTACCGGCAACCACAAGACGCTGGCCCTCTTCGTAGATGGCGCGGGCAAGAACGGCTGCAGTGGTGGTGCCGTCACCGGCGGTGTCGCTGGTCTTGGAGGAAACCTCTTTGACCATCTGGGCGCCCATGTTTTCGAACTTGTCTTCCAGCTCGATCTCTTTGGCAACAGTCACGCCATCTTTGGTGACTGTGGGGGAGCCCCAGGACTTGTCAATAACAACGTTGCGGCCTTTGGGGCCTAAGGTAACAACAACAGCGTCAGCAAGGGTCTTGACGCCGGTAAGCATTTTTTCGCGTGCTTTTGCATCGTAAATGATCTGTTTAGCCATGGTTCACCGAACCTCCGTATAAGGTATGTGTGTTGAGTTCAGGTCAATTGAAAATGTCATTACAGACAAATGGGGTGTGGTGTCAGATCCTACTCGTCAACGACGCAGAGGATGTCGTCCTGACCCATGATGAGGAAGTCCTTGCCGTCAAACTTGACTTCGCTGCCGGCATACTTGCTGAAGAGAACACGATCGCCCACTTTGAGTTCCATGGGAATGAGGGTACCATCTTCCTTGGTTTTGCCCTGGCCTGCGGCAACGATTCGGCCTTCAGCTGGTTTTTCTTTGGCGGTGTCGGGAATGATGATGCCGCCAGCGGTGGTGGTTTCCTCTTCGAGGCGCTCTACGAGTACTCGATCCTGTAATGGTCTGATTTTCATAATTCCTGTCTCCTTTGAGCAGTATCCACGTCAATGGTGTAAGGTGTTAATTTGAAGAAGAAAACATCAACTAATGCATGGTGATGCCGCTGTTTTGAGGAGAAGTGCCAAAAAACAAGCTCTCTTCCTCAAGGTTTCTCCTTTCGCACGGATGATGCGAATGGCTTTTTTTGTCATGCGTGCAAACCATGATGGGGGTCGGGGTGTTTCACCCCGAGGGTGGGCCTGCCACCCGTATCAAGTCGGTCAGCTCGATGAGCCACCGGAACTTTTTGAACTGCTCCCTGTGCTGCTGTAGGCATCTGAGTACCAACCGCCACCTTTGAGGTGGAAGGAGCTGTGGGAGATCAGCTTGCGAAGTGTTCCCGAGCACTTTTTGCACCGTGTCAAGGGGGCGTCGCTCATCTTCTGAACCGCCTCCTCGATGTGGCCGCACTCGGTGCATTCATACTCATAAATCGGCATGGTGATCACCTCCTGATCGCTACATTAACGTCTGATCCGAATTCCTGCAGGCCCTTTGTCGGTCTGCGTTTTAAACGAAAGAAATATAATCAGGAATCAGGGGTTGTCAAGACAGAAGAAGAAAAAACAAAAAGGGGGTATCTTTTGGAATTTATTCGTCAATGTGCCTGATAGCCCACCTTTGGGATATAATTTTTTCTATTCCGTGAATCTGTGTGGGTTGCAAAATGTCTCGAGTGTGTTGGTGAACCAGAGCCTCCTCTTTGCTTCGATGGGCCTTTTTGAGGCCGAAGTTTTGAAGAAAGGTTCCAAAGCGGACGATGTGAACCAGTTCATGGACCACAATGTAGAGAAGAAAGGGGTAAAGGGAAACCTCTTGGTTGATCTCGACTTCTCTCAAGATGGCGTGGTCCTGAAGGCAGATGAGGTAGAGGTCGTACTGCTGGGGTGCTCTGCCTACGGGCGACAAGGATCCCTGCAGGCGAATGACTTCGGCAAAAACATCATCGGACGGTGTGGTGAAAGTCCCTTTGTGTTGGGCCCGAGTGCGGATGTCAAAGCGGTTACGCAGCCACTGGCTTTCTGAGATTTTGTAGTGGTCGCTCACCAACTCTTCAGAGACGGAGATGGCATGATCGACGAGGGTGAGTTCCCTTGAGTTGAATTGGTCTCTCATGATGGGTCCATGGAAAAAGGGGTGGACAAAAGAGCGAAAAAGGTGTTAATTTCTACTTTTGTATTAAACCATGTGTCGTTTAAGTCGGCAAAAAAATCAGATGGTTTAGGGCTTATTTTCGTCTTAATTTGCTGGAATGATTTTGAAAATTAATTCTGGTGTCGAGGCGGGTGTGATTTCGCCCTTTTTTTTGCAGGACGATCATGGAGAAGGCCTGGGACACCAGGGGGTATTGAAGGTCTGCAGCCCCATGAGCTGGCAGTGACCCGGTATCTGAAACGGGTTTTCGGGTATCGGTGGTACACCTCTTGTGTTGCCGCCGGTTTTTCCAAACCACATACAATGCGATACGATTGCATAAAACATCCCTATGAACGGAGGTGGTCTGTTGGGTAGCGTGATTAAAAAAAGACGCAAGAAGATGCGCAAGCACAAGCATAGAAAACTGTTAGCCAGAACCCGTCACCAGAGACGCAAAGGCAAATAGGGTTTCTATCCCGATTTTTGTGATACAAAAAAAGCACCGGAATCTATTCTCTGGTGCTTTTTTTGTCGTCATCTTAAGTGGAAAACGGACGCCCGCCGAAAAGGCGGAACGTCCGTTTTTTTTATTGTCGGTTTTTGAGGTACTTTAAAAATTCTGAATCGGTGGAGAGGACCAGCGTGCTCTCCTTGTTCAGGGCCTCTTCGTAAACCTCAAGGCTTTTGATGAAAGAGTAGAAGTTGGGGTCTTTACCGTAGGCGTCTGCATAGATGCGGGTGACCTCGGCATCGGCCTGGCCCTTTAATATCTGGGCCTTTCGGTAAGCTTCAGACTCAATCTTTTTGAGCTCTTTCTCCATCTTACCCCGAATCTTCTGGGCTTCACCCCGTCCTTCTGAGCGGAATTTTTCCACGATCTGGGTACGCTCTGCAATCATGCGGTCGTAGACGGAGCTTCGCACATCGTCTCGGTAGTTGAGGCGCTTGAGCTTGACATCCACCAGGTCGATACCGAAGCTCTTGAGCTTCTCCTTGGCATTTGTCATGATCTGCCGGGTGATGCCGCCTCGGCCGATCTTAATGGTTTTGTTGATCTTTGCACCATCACCGGTCTCTCCGAAGATGGGATCATCGATGGAGACCAGGCGATCGGAGTTTCGAACCGCCTCGATGAGGTCGTAGGAGGCGATGGCGTTTTTCACTGCCGGGTCGATGATATCTCCGATACGGATCAGGGCGCCGCGCATGTCTCGGCAGGTCTGGAAGAAGAGAACCGGGTCCACCACGCGCCATCTGGCAAAGGTGTCCACAAGGATATAGGTTTTGTTGGAGGTGGGGATCTCTCCCTTTTCCCCGTCCCACTCCTGAAGGTTTTTTGGAAAGGCGTTGACCTGGTCCACAAAGGGAACACGGAAGTGGAGACCTGCATCGGTGACAGGCTCTCCGATAAGCTTGCCAAACCGGGTGATGACGATCTGCTCGGTCTCATCGACGGTGTAGGCGGACATCATCAGAACCGCTATGGCGGCAAAAATGAGGATCAGTGTGGAAAGTGCTGTGGTTCTCATTTGGTGAGTGCCTCCTTGCCTGCACCCATGTTGAGCAGGGGCAGAAGATTCTGCTGTTTTTCATCGACGATGTACTTGCGTCCCAGTTTGGGAAGGATGGCACCCATTTTCTCTAAGTAGAGACGCCGGGAGGTGACGTCCTTGGCTTTGGAGTATTCGTCGTAGAGAGCAAGGAATCGGGAGGCATCACCCTTGGCACGGTTGATGCGGTTTAAGGCATAACCTTCGGCGGCCAGGATGGTACGCTCGGCCTCACCTTCGGCTGCAGGAATGGCGGTGTTGTATGCCTCCTGGGCCTTGTAGATCATGGTCTCCTTCTCCTGCTGGGCTTTGTTTACCTTGTTGAAGGAGGGCTGGACCGGGCCGGGAACGTTGGTCTTCTTCATCTCAATGGTTGAGATTTGAATGCCGGTGTTGGCCTCGTTGAGCTCTTTTTGGAGAATCTCTTTGGCGGCGATGGCGATCTCATTTCGTTTGATGATTACCTCGTTGATGGTTCGGTCTCCCACCACAAGGCGCATGGACGCTTCGGCCATGTCTCGTAGAAGGTTTTCCGGAGACTCCACCTCAAAGAGGTACTTTCTGGGGTCTGCGATGCGGTATTGAACCAGCCAGGGAACAAGGCCCACATTGAGGTCGCCTGTGAGCATCAGGGAGATTTCATCTCTGGGGGTCTGAATGCCTCGGTTGGAGTACTGGTTTTCAGTGACACCGAACTCCTCTTTTCGAACGATGTCCACATTGACCTTGGTGAGTTTTTCGATGCCAATGGGCAATTTAAAGTGAAGGCCCGGGCTGGTGCTTCTGGCGTATTTTCCAAAGCGTTGAATCACGCCCTCTTCGCCAACCCCTACGGTGTAGACCATGGATTTGCCAAAGAAGAGCAGAAACAAGACGATGAGGATCAGTCCGCCGGGAAGTCGAAAGTTTCGGAATTGACCCATAAGGTCATCCAGCTGGGGCGGCTTGGGGCCGTCTCCGCCAGACCCGCCTCCACCCCCAAAGGGCTTTTTCTGATTCTGTTGATCTCTGAGTTTGTCCCAATCCCAATTCATAATGGTTCCTGTCGTGTTGGTGTATTCAGATTTGTAAGCCGAGTATCCAATTTTTAACAGGTATGAGGATAGCATAGAAATATTACAGGATCAAAGCGCTGAGACAAAACTCTTTAGCATATGGCAGTTGACACCTTTTCCAGGGTATGGTGAGTCTTTTGGAAGAAAGAAAAGATGTTTCACTCTTTTTTTAAGGAAGATGGGGCTTTTTTGCCTCATGGGTGTCATTATAAATGTTTCATGAGATCAGGTTATAAGAAGAATGATAAATCGAAAAAAAAAGAGTGATGCCTCTCATGTGGGCGATTTTTTGGGCAAAAGCCTTAAGAAGATGGCAAATCGAGCCGATCTTGAGTTGCTTGAACTCTGGGAGTGCTGGACAGAAGCGGTTGGCAAAGAGGTGGCTGAGCATACTCGGCCCAAGGCGTTTCGAGGAACCCTTCTTCATGTGACCGTAGACAGTTCTGTCTGGATGCACCATCTTACCCTGATGAAAGGTGAGATCCTAAGAGGAATTAACGAAAAGCTGGGCGAAGAGGTGCTCTCGGATCTGCGCTTCTCCATTGGAGCGTTGGGTTAGTATGGATGGGGCATCTTTTACAGAGGAGTGGCTTTTTGAGGGTGGAGTGAAGGTGGTTCAACCCCAGAAGGGATACCGTTTTTCTCTGGATTCCATTCTGCTGGCCCATTTTGTGGGTGGGGACAAAGGTGAAACCCTTCTTGATATCGGTTGTGGTTGCGGGGTGATGGCTTTTCTTATGGCCCATCGACGCCCTGATTTAAAGCGCATTGTGGGTGTCGAGATTCAACGGGAGCTGGCGGCGTGTGCTTGTATGGGCGCAAACGAAAACCCTTTTGGTTCCCGTCTTTGCATTGTTCATGCTGATATAAAAAAGGCGCTGCCCAAAGAAATGCCCCAACAGTTTGATCTGATTTTAAGCAATCCCCCCTTTACCCCTTTGGGCAAAGGACGCCTCAATCCATCCTCACAAAAGACCCTCTGTCGTCATGAGGTGACTCTGACCCTTGAATCCCTTATATCAAGAAGTTCCACCCTTCTCTCTCCCCATGGGGGGCTCTATCTTATTTATCCGGCTTCACGCCTTGAAGAGCTTTACAACGCGTGTGAAAAATTTGGCCTTCACCCTTTTCGTTTGAGGATGGTCTGCTCGAAAGCCGGAGATTCCCCTTACCGCGTGCTTTTTGCCTGTAGCCCAACGCCTCGCCAGTTAAAAACACTTCCCCACCTTGTGGTGCATCACAGCGATGGATCGTTGACAGATGACGTTAATGATGATGATTTTTATAAAAAGATGATGCCCACAACATCACCATGATGACATCAGATAGCTCTTCTTTAAGGTGTTGAAGGCCTCTTTTGACGGGAAACCATCATCATATCATACCATGTCTCCATGAACTCTAAATGCGGGGTGTTCCATGAGGCTCAGACGCTTTTCACTGCTCACTCTTTTGTGTGTGCTTGTTTATTTTTCTGCGGTATGGGCTGCTCCGGATTCCGGTGTGCCTGAGGTCTTGAAACCCTGGCAGTCCTGGGTGCTCCACGGGCAGGAGGAGAAGATCTGTCCCTCTCTTGCGGGTCAGGGGCAGACCACGGTGTGTGTCTGGCCGGGGCTCCTTGACTTGAATCTGAACAGGCGTTCCGGGCGTTTTTCACAGCCTGTAACAGTCTATGCGCCTTCCCCCATTGTGCTTCCCGGTGATGCCACCCTTTTCCCTCAAGATGTTAAAGTTTCCAATTCTCCTGCTGTTGTGACCCTTGGGACCGATGGAAGGCCTCGGCTTTTTCTTGAAGCCGGTGACTATGTGATTTCCGGTCAATTTTTCTGGGCAAAACGCCCCTCGTCTCTGGCGATCTCAAAGACCACCTCCCAGGTGAAGTTGGTGGTGGAGGGCACGGCTGTCTCCCATCCGTATGTGGATGCCGAAAGCCGCATGTGGATGCAGCGCCCGGTAGAGAAGGCAGAGGTTTCGGACTCTCTTTCCATTGAGGTGAATCGCCTGATCGCAGACACCCGGCCAGGGAGCGTTGTCACTCGCATCACGTTTTCTGTCTCCGGGTCCAAAAGGCGGGAGACCCTTTCCGGGCTTCTTTTGCCGGGCACCCTTCCGGTGTCCATCAGGGGAGACCTTCCGGCACGTATGGGAGACGGGGGAACCCTTGAGGTGGATGTGCGTCCGGGAAAGTGGCATATTTCCCTGACCTCTGTAACCGACGGTCTGCTTACAGGATTTTCAGCATACGAGGCCCCTTTTGGAACGGAAGTGTGGTCATTTGATCGGGATGAGTCGCTGCGCCTGGTCAAGGTGGAGGGACTTCGTCAGGTGGACCCGGAAATGACCACGGTTCCACCTGCTTGGAAAAACTATCCGGCCTATGAGGTGGTGGCGGGTGACTCATTTGTCATTCGGGAGGTGAGGCGCGGGCAGGGTGGGGCCGAAAGCCGCTTAAAACTTCAGCGTGAGGTGTGGCTTGATTTCAGCGGTGAAGGAGCCACGGTCAGGGATCGGGTTTCAGGGTATCTGGAGAAGAGGCGGTTTGTCTCTCTGCCTGAAACGGCGTTTGAGCCGGGCCGTATTGCATTAAATGGACGAAGCCGTCTGGTGGCCGATTCTGGTGATGGGCGATTTGGCGTGGAAGCCCAGAAAGGCAAGATGGATATGGAAGCAATCTCACGGATCTCAGTTGGGGGTACCGTGCTTGCGCTTCCTTTGGGGTGGGATTTGGGGTTTGATGAGGCAACCCTTCTCCTTTACCTTCCTGTGGGATTTGAAGCGTTGTCACTTTTGGGCGGGCAGTTTCAATTTGGGGAGGTCTGGCTTGAGAGTTGGTCGCTCCTCGATTTTTTTATCATCCTTTTGGTGTCGGTGGCTGCTGCACGGTTGTGGGGCGTTTTGTGGGGGGCTCTTTTTCTTCCCTGCCTGGCTCTGCTCTGGCATCAGCCGGCAAGCCCGGTGCTTCTCTGGCCGGTGGTGCTTTTAACCCATGGGCTCTTCAGCTTTGTGACCTCGCGGCCTGACGCTTCAGCTCTCTGGCGGCGTCTCTCTTCCGGGGCGCATGGCCTGGTGCTTCTGGGACTGTTTTCTCTTTCTCTTCTCTTTTGTTCTCAACAGCTTAAACTGGCCCTTTACCCTCAACTGGAACGCGTTGGACCACCGGATGTGAGGGTGGAAGAGGTTCAAGAACGTGCTTTGATGAAGAGCTGGAAGGGTGATGAAATGATTGCTTTGGATGCACTGGATGAGAATTTTACATCCAAAAGCCTGAAGCGATCGTTTGGACGGCTTCAGATGGGCGGGGTGGGAGCCACCCAGACAGGTCCGGCGCTTCCTTCATGGCGCTGGCATGAAGTGGGCGCTGAACTGGGGGCTTCCAAAGGAGAACAACGCGTTGTTGTGACCCTTTTGCCTCCTTGGGGGGCTCGCCTGGTCAAATGCCTTCGGGTGGTGCTTCTTCTTCTTTTGCTCTGGCGTGTGGCTCCTCTGCCCGCCTGGAAAGGGATTGTGCGTCATGGGGCAGCGGCAGGTCTCTTTCTGTTGCTCTTCTCTTCTGCTATTACCACCGAAAAGGCTTACGCCGATGCGTTTCCTTCTGAAACGATGCTAAAGGAGCTGCAGGAGCGTCTTTTGGAAAAGCCAGCCTGCTTTCCTTTTTGTCTTTCGTTGGCCCGAGTGGATGTGAGGCTTCCCAAAGGCGGCGAAAAAGAGTTTGAACTGACCCTTCGAGCAGAGGTGCAAGAGCATATGGCCTTGCCGTTGCCCCAGGGAGATGGAAGCTGGGGAGTAGAGCGCGTTGAGGATAAAAGTGGCAAGCCCCTCAAAGGGGTTCGGTTTAAGGGTTCGACCTGGGTCAATCTCGCCTCAGGGGTTCACACCCTTAAACTAAAAGGGAGGGTAAGTCATCTGCCATTGACGTTTCGTTTTCCTTTGGCCCCAGGCATGGTGAAGGTGAGTGCTGATGGTGGATGGCAGATTTCAGGTTTGACCGACACCTTTACCGTCGACGGGGTGCTGCGTGCAGATCGTCTTTCGGTTTTGGAAAAAGGGGAAAAGAAAACGCCCATGGGAAAGGGGCGTCTTGGAAGCTGGTTTGAGGTGACGCGGTCTTTGGATTTGGGGCTGGAGTGGCAGGTGGTAACCCAGGTGGTGCGTCATGGGGGGAGCAGCGCCGGGGCACCAGAGGTTCTTGCCCTTGACCTTCTTGAGGGTGAAGAGATTCGCTCAGAGCTTCAAGGCATGACAAAGCAGGGGCAACGTCTTGAGATCCGTTTTCCTTATGGGGTCAACCATCGAAAGTGGAAGAGTACCCTTATTCCGGGGCAGGGTTTGGATCTTATAGCTTCAGAAAACGGCCGGGTGGCAGAGACCTGGGAACTTCAGCTGGACCCCATGTGGCATCTCGATTCCAAGGGGATTGCACCTTCTGGTGCGGAAACACCTCGGTGGGGACAGGGAATGGTGTGGCAGCCTCGTCGGAGTGAGACGGTGGGGCTTGGTTTTACCCGCTTTCCTGCCGTGCCTGGACAGACTTTGACCGTGGATCGTGTGGCGTTCAACTATGCGCCGGGCCGTGGTGAAGAGAAGGTCTCACTGCAGGCCGGGGTAAGAGCAACAAAAGGAGGCCGGCTTACCCTTAAGACACCCCTTGTCCCTTTTACCCGACAGGCCTTGGTTTCTGGAGAGTCGGTTCCCCTTCCAGGGAAGGGCGAGATCCTGACGCTTCCCATCAACCCCGGTCAGAGCAACGTGGATGTGAGTTGGCGCAGGCCGTCAGAACTCACCATTTCCCCCCTTTCTCTTGTGATGCCGCAGAAAATGACCCTGCCGTCCATGGATTTTGGTGAGAAGGTCTCCAATGTGGATTTGACCCTTGAGATGCCTTCAGGTCGGTGGATTTTGTGGACCACCGGTCCGACCCAGGGGCCGGCTGTGTTGATGTGGAGTCTTGTGGCATTTGTGGTTTTGGCCGCTTTTGCCGTGTCTCGTTTTCCCTATTCGCCGCTCACTTTGATGCAGTGGGCGCTTTTGGGGGTTGGGCTTGTAACACGCAGCCTTCCTGCGGTGCTTCTTGTGGGGGGATGGTTTTTTGCCATGGACTCCAGAAGAAGGCAGCCTTTTCAAAAGCCGTGGGCTTTTAATGCCATGCAGCTTTTTTTGATGTTTTGGGCCGTTGCTGTGGTGGGGGTTCTTTTTGACGCCATTAAGGCGGGGCTTCTTGGTATTCCCGATATGCAGGTGGCTGGCAATGGCTCCTCATCCCATCTTTTACGCTGGAGTGTGGATCAGGTGGAGCATTCATTGCCTGGGGCAGGGGTGTGGTCTCTTCCTGTGTGGAGCTTTCGGCTTGTGATGCTGGTGTGGTCCCTCTGGCTTGCTTTTCAGGTGGTGAGCTGGGTGCGCTGGGCCGCTGAAACGATTCAGGTGGATGGCGTGTGGCGCAAGAGCTCAAAAAAGAAACCAGAGGGAGCGGGCGTTGGGGAGACACCATCGTGATGTGATGGGCAACTGGCTCCGCAAAAAAACAGCTTGCGCTAAAGAACCTGCAACCTTTGGTTAACGAAGAGAGGAGATGGCCGTTTCAAGGGTTCGGTTGCGGGCAAGCTCCATAAGGGTGTCAGCCTCTATTTTAAGGGTATGAAGCGCTTCTTTCTCCCAAAGTGGAAGGGGGGTATTTAAAAGAAGAAGGCAGGTGACACATCCTTTAACAAGAAAGGGCTCCACCTCTTGGGGTGAGAAGTCTTCCACTGCTAAGATGTGGGATTCTCCTTTGAGTTCCTGGTGGAGAAGAAGGGCGTCCATTTCACGTGCCACCAGGATTTGGTGACTTTTTTTTCCGGGAAGTGCAAGGGGAATCCGGGCGCTTCCCTCCACCGTGTGGTACTGTCCAACGTGGCCTTGGTCCATGCGATAGATCACCAAACGTTGAAGACGCTTATCGCGTATTACGGGAAGGGTAATGCCCTCGGGCAGATGTATTTTTTCGCATCCTTCAAGGCCCCAACTCTTTCCAGGACGCATCGTATTTCTTACCTGCCATCCCAAGTGGGCGTTTCGTATGGTCTCAAGGGCAAACCCTGCCTCATACATCCAAGCTTGAATGTCTTCGTTGTGTTTTCCCCAGAGCATCTTTTCTGCCTTAACAGCAGCGGCCACAGCCTTGTTTTTCCAGAGTTCAAGATCAACGGTCTTCATAAAAATCAGTAGAGCTCCATAACGGAAAGCCATCTTTGAAGCTCGGTTTCCACAGGCAGACCGCGTTTCTTCATGGTGGCAATAAGGTTTTTTTCGTTGAAACGGAGAAAGGGGTTGGCCCTTTTTTCTTCGGCCAGAGTGGAGACCACATGATCGGATGAGTATCGGGCAAGATACGCCGCGATTTCGGCCTCATTTTCAGGCTCGATAATGCGGGCAAAGGCCATGGATTCCGCCACATAATCATGCCCGGCATAAATGAGGGTCTCGTTTGGAAAGGTGAGGAGAAAGATGATGGACTTTAAAAAACTTTCCATATCTCCAGAGAAGCAGGTGCCCACCGTGCCGTTGAAAAGGGTGTCTCCAGTGATGAGGCATCCCTGGTTTTCAAAGGTAAGGCAGTCTGGCATGTGACCGGGGGTGTGATGAATGAGGAGCTTTTCACCGTCAATGGTAAGAGAACCAGCCTCAAGAAGGGTCTGAAAGTCCAGGTGCATGGCCCCGGTTTTCTGGATCAACGGGGTATTGCCGCTGGTGTGATCGGCATGGGTGTGGGTGTTGACCACATGGCTTAAGGCGAGACCATGGGTGGTGAGGTAGTCCAAAATGGCCTCTGTGGCACCTGGATCTATGGCAACGGCGGTGGTTGGTCCCGCCACAAGGTAGGCAAAGTTGTCAGCACCGTATCGAAATTGGGTTATGGTGAGCATGGGTTTTTCCTGTTTTTTGTTTGACGTGTATGCTCCTTTAACAAAAAGGCATGGCTTAGAATAATCCATTATCTTTTTGGGTGCAATCCGTGGATGTGTAGCACTTGCTCTGGCGGTTTTTGTAATGGGAAAAAGCAATGAAAGAAATGGTTCATTAGCTGCGATTGATGGCTATATAAGCACCGGTTATGAGCCGGGAAATCGCCTTGACCTTTGCCATTTGCCGGTTTAGTATGGCGCACCAAACCAACCGATAAATCCAGTTTGCAAACATTTAATCGTGACAAATCAACAGATAAAAGTGAGACAAAGCGATGGGCATGAATATTGTTGATCGAATAGATGACCGCGTGAAGGTCAATCATGTGCTGATCAGTGTGTCAGACAAGAGCGGGCTGGAGACCTTTGTGCCGGCTTTGGTGCGCATCAACCCTGAGGTGAAAATCTTTTCTACGGGCGGCACTTTTGGGGCCATCGAAACCATTCTGGGGGATGCGGCCGCAAAGCATCTGGTGCAGGTTTCCGACTACACCGGTCAACCCGAAACCCAGGGCGGTCTGGTGAAGACCCTTGATTTTAAAATTTATCTGGGCATTCTTACCGAAACCTACAACGATTCTCACAAGGAAGACTTAAAGAGAACGGCGGCTGTTCCGATAGATATGGTAGTGGTCAATCTTTACCCCTTTGCCCAGACTGTGGCAAAGGAGGGTGTGCGTGTGGAAGAGGCGCGAAGCAACATCGATATCGGCGGGCCCACCATGGTCCGGGCCTCTGCCAAGAACTACCTGCGGGTCGCCTCGGTGGTGAACCCTTCAGATTATGAGGAGGTGGTGGCCTCGCTGGAAGCCACCGGTGGTGCTACCGATTTGGCTCTTCGCTACGCCCTCTCCGTAAAAGCCTTTGAGCACACGGCCACCTACGATCGGCACATTGCAGACTACCTTGCAGCCCAGAAATTTGATTCGGTTTCCGGCTGTTACAACGCTTCGTAAACCCAAATCGTACCCGTTTTGGGTCAAGGGAGAGTACCAATGGCAGAAGATCTGAAGAAAATGTACAAAACCATCATGGACGACCATTTTTCGCCGGCCATGGAGATTTCCTTTGTGGATGGGGCGAGGCGCCAGACCCTTTTCTATGAGAAGGTGGCCTGGACCATCGATCAGGTGAAAAAAGGGCTTCGCTACGGCGAGAACCCCGGCCAGGAGGCGGCCCTTTACCGATTGACCAACGGCAATCTGGTGGTG
>JAKSCC010000008.1 GCA_022360815.1 Desulfobacterales bacterium | reverse complement strand
GGCTGCCCTGGAGATGGCATCGCCCATGGGTTTTTCCAGCACGCCAAGCTGGGTGTTTACCCTTGCCGCACAGTACTTGATAATGCCAAGGGCCCTGATCACCTTTTGGGGCATGCGCTCTTCGCCTATATAAAAATGGTGCAGGGATCTCTGGGTCTGGGCGCCCCAAAGGGCATCTTGTGGCACCGAAATGGCGCCAAAGGCATCGGTCTCCTGGCGGACGTTTGGCATGGCTGTCTCTCCTTTTTTGCTCGGTTTTTTTGGGGGCTGTTGGGGCGGTTTCATCATATCACAGCCAAAAGGGGGGATAAAAAGCCTGTATTCCTTTTAGGGTAACGCATTATAGTGGCAGTGTAACGTGTGTGTGTGATGTCGATGGCGACGGAGGAGAGAGATGGAGATACGATGTCTTGTGGTGGATGATGAAAAACCGGCTGTGGATGAACTGGTTTTTCTTCTCTCGGAGCTGCCCCAGATAAGGGTGGTGGGCACCGCCAATTCGGCGAGGGGAGCCATAGAGAAGATAAAAGAGGTGAGCCCGGATCTGGTTTTTCTCGATATCAATATGCCGGGCCGTACCGGGTTTCACGTGGTGGAATCGTTTGCAGGCTCCCCTGAGCCTCCGCTTTTTATCTTCTGCACAGCCTACGATCAGTATGCCGTGAAAGCCTTTGAAGAAGAGGCGTTGGACTATATATTAAAACCTTTTTCAGCCAAACGGGTGGCCACAGCCGTGTCTCGGGCCAGGGAGCGCCTGGAGGCCGAAAACCTGTCAATACGTGAGATGGCAACACTTTTTAAAGGGTTGGAGCCGAAATGCGAGAAGGTGGTCCGCATTGCGGTGGAGCATCAGGGGCGGACCCTGCTTTTAAATCCGGACGATGTGGTTTTTTGCCGGGCCGACGAGAAGAGGGTGCGGGTTTTTACCCATGATGCCGATTATCTGGGCCACGGAGCCGCCACCCTGGACAGCGTGGCAGAGCAGGTCGAAGGGTTTCCTTTTTACAGGGTGCACCGCGGCTCTCTGGTTCACCTCAAGCATATCCGGGAGGTGACCAGCTGGTACAACGGAAAGTACCTTCTTACCATGGATGATG
>JAKSCC010000090.1 GCA_022360815.1 Desulfobacterales bacterium | reverse complement strand
GGAAGATGCGGTGGTCTACGAGTATGTGCATCGGGCTCTTGTGGGGCTTACCGTCAAGCCTGAGATGAACACCCTTCTGGGCCTTGTTCTGGAGTGCGGCGAGAAGAACCTGCGTGCCATGGAGCTTCTGGACGCCGGAAACACAGGAACCTTTGGTCACCCTGTGCCCACCGAGGTGCCTCTGGGCGTGAAGAAAGGCAAGGCGATTCTGGTTTCCGGCCACGACTTGAAAGACCTTGAGGTGGTCCTTAAAAAGAGTGCCGGCAAGGGGGTCTACGTTTACACGCATGGCGAGATGCTTCCCTGCCACGGCTACCCGGGGCTCAAGGAGAAATACCCCCACTTTTACGGCCACTATGGGACGGCGTGGCAGAATCAGAAACGCGAATTTGAAGCCTTTCCCGGTGCCATCTTGATGACCACCAACTGCATCCAGCAGCCCAGAAGAACATACAAAAAGAGCATCTTTACCACAGGCACCGTGGGATGGCCCGGTGTGGTGCATGTTTCATCCCGGGACTTTGACAAGGTGGTGGAGCGATCCCTTGAGCTTCCGGGCTTTCCTGAAGATGTGGAGAAGGGAAAGGTTCTGGTGGGCTTTGGCCGCAACGCGGTGCTCGGGGTGGCCGACAAGGTGATTGAAGGGGTCAAGAACAAGGATATTCGTCACTTTTTCCTGGTGGGGGGCTGCGATGGGGTCAAGAAGTCCCGAAACTACTACAGCGAGTTTGTGGAAAAGGTGCCTGAGGACTGCATTGTCATGACCCTGGCCTGCGGGAAGTTCAAGTTTTTCGATAAGAAGCTCGGTGACATCGGAGGGATTCCCAGGCTCCTTGACATCGGCCAGTGCAACGACGCCTACTCGGCCATTCAAATTGCCGTGGCCCTCTCCAAGGCGTTTGGGGTTGGGGTCAACGAGCTTCCGCTCTCTCTGGTGATCTCCTGGTATGAGCAGAAGGCGGTGGCCATTCTTCTCTCCCTTCTCTCTCTGGGGATCAAGGACATTCGACTTGGGCCCACGCTCCCAGCCTTTGTCAGCCCCAATGTGCTGAAGGTCCTGGTGGACAACTACGCCATCAAGCCCATCACCACAGCCGACGCAGACCTCAAGGCCATTTTGGGGTAATGAGAGACGGACTCTGTACGATTTTATCTTTCGGGTTCGGCAAACCCGAAAGATAAAAGCAGCACGCTTTACACGCACAACTCTCCTCATCAAAAGCCTGTCAAACCAGCTCGGTAAGGCGCCAGAGCCGCTTTGGCAGGCTTTTTTTGAAAACGTATTTTCTTTCTTTTTGTAACCATTCAGCTATCATTCGCCTCCGGCGGCCCTGCCGGGGGCCAAACTTTTAAAAAGTTTGACAAATAGGCTTTCAGATCACTGGAAACATTAGTGGTTTTATATCTCAACCCCACCCCTCATTTAAATCGCCCTTTGGGCGAGTTAAATGAGGGGTGGGGCAATAGAAAAGTTTTTTGCGGAGCTTTTTTTCAAAAAAGCGACCCGCCGGAGGCCAAGATGAATAGTTACTTCTTTTTTAAAATTTTTTTATTGAGGTCTTGCGCGGGGAGGGTGCATAAACGCTTTGATGTTCGGGGCCACATGTGATAATCCCCCAATACAGCATTGTGATGATCGGTGCTGTACCCGCATGCACTCCTCATCATTTCCGTTTATCCATTCCAGTGTTGATGCAGTCGTAAAAAAGTGTGCGTTGCCCGCCATGGTGCCAATCGATTTTTTTTTGCGAAGCCATCAACAATCGTTAACTTCGGTGTCCCATATAAGCGTGTGAAGGTGCGTTTAAAAAAGCGGTGCCTTTTTTTATATGGGGGAGTGGGTGCCGCCTGCCTTCGGCGCTCAGACCATTTCTTGAGGCGAATTCATGAGTGAAAAACTGATTTTTGATAACGAGAAGTACCTGCAGGAGCAGGCCGGAGAGATCCGAAAGCGCATTGCGCAGTTTGACAACAAGCTCTACCTGGAGTTCGGTGGAAAGCTTCTCTTTGACTACCACGCTGCCCGCGTCCTGCCGGGGTACGACCCCAACATCAAAATCCGTCTGCTTCAGGAGCTGAAGGATCAGGCCGAGGTGCTTATCTGCATCTATGCCGGAGATATCGAGCGAAAGAAAGTACGGGCCGACTTTGGTATTACCTACGAAACCGATATCTTAAAGATTATTGATGATTTGGGGGAGTGGGGCATTGATGTGCGCGGGGTGATCATCACCCGCTACGAAGGCCAGCCCGCCGCCGCTCTTTTCAAGACCAAGCTGGAGCGACGTGGGGTGAATGTCTACACCCACTACTTCACCAAAGGCTACCCCACGGATGTGGAGACCATCGTCAGCGAAGAGGGCTACGGGGCCAACGACTACGTGAAGACCGAAAAACCCCTGGTGATTGTGACCGGACCCGGTCCCGGCAGCGGCAAGATGGCCACCTGTCTCTCTCAGCTCTACCATGACCACAAGTATGATATTCAGTCGGGTTACGCCAAGTTTGAGACGTTTCCTGTCTGGAACCTGCCCCTGAAGCATCCGGTGAACATCGCCTACGAGGCAGCCACAGCCGATCTGGCCGATGTGAACATGATCGACCCCTTTCATCTGGAGGCCTACAACGAGAAGTCGGTGAACTACAACCGCGACGTTGAGGTCTTTCCTGTATTAAAGCGGATTCTTCAGAAGATTACCGGAGACGAGTCCTGCTACCTCTCACCCACCGACATGGGGGTGAACCGGGTGGGCTTTGCCATCAACGATGACGAAGGGGCCAAAAAGGCGTCACAGCAGGAGCTGATTCGCAGGTACCTGCGCTACCGCTGTGAGTATGCTTTGGGGTTGGTGGACAAAGAGACGGTGCAGCGGTCTGAGCTTCTTATGAAGGAGTTTGGCATCACCGAGGAGGATCGCGATGTGGTGCTTCCGGCTCGCCGGGCCGCCGAAGAGGCCAAAGAGGACCCCCGCCTCGGAAATGAGGGAATCTTCTGCGGAGCGGCCATCAAGCTGCCCGACGGCACCATCATTACCGGATCCAACTCCCCCCGCATGCACGCGGCGGCAAGCGCCATCGTACGGGCACTCAAGTACCTTGCGGGCATTCCCGGTAAGATTCAGCTGCTTCCCCAGCCGATCTGCGATTCGGTCAATGACCTGAAAACCGATGTGCTGGGTGAAAAGAACCTCAGCCTGGACCTTCAGGAGACCCTCATCACTCTGGCCATCAGCGCCACCAGCAACCATGCCGTGCAGCTGGCCATGGAGGGGCTCAAAGCGTTCAAGGGGTGTGAGATGCACATGACCCACATGCCGACTCCCGGAGATGAAGCGGGGCTCAGGCGTTTGGGGGTTTATCTCACCACCGACCCCCTCTTTTCATCCAACAACCTCTATACAGCCTAACGGCTGATCGTATGTTCGTCTAAAAATAGGGCTTCCCGCTCCAGCAGGGTGGGGAGCCTCATCTTTCCGGTAAGGAGCGTCCCATGTCCCTCGAATCTCGCCGCGTTCCCCTCTCTCTTTTTCTTACCTTCCTCTTGCACCGTCCCCGGGCACTTTCGGTGGGGCTTCTTTTGGGTGTTGTTCCCACGATTCTCATACTTGTGATAAACGGGCTGATGGGTAGTATGGATGGCCAGGGTCCAGATCGAAGAAGGATCGCAAAAGAAGGCCGCGTGGTGGTGGCCCGTGTGATAAAGAGCGCACCCGTTTCAAACATTACCATTGAGAATCGAAACCCTCTCCGCATTACCTACACCTACAAGTGGGAAGGGCAGGATGTAGAGGATGTCATTGAAACCCTGGACAGGGATGCCGAACGTTTGGAATCGGGGAAAGAAGTCAAAGCTCTGGCTGTTGAGGGCGATTCCATGTTGCCGAATTTTTCCCCTGTTCACTTTCCCCTCTGGGCCATGGGAGTGATTGGTGGTATTTTTCTTCTGATGGGAGCTCCTTTTCTTTTTTACGCCATATCCGGTGCTTTTTCCTGCTATACCCTCTATCGGTTTGGAGAGCTCCTTTCGGGAACCGTGGATGCCTATGGCACCTCCTATACCCTTTTTTTTACCCCGAGACGCGTTAAGGTCAGCTATACGGCCCTGTTGCCTTCAGGCGAGGCGTTAAAGTCGAGTTCTGTGGTGGTTGATGACGGTTCGTGGCGTGATAAGCCTCGAGGGGCACGTTTGGCTGTGCTCTGTTTTGAGGGGAAGAGTTGTGCGGTGGAGGAGGGGCTCTGGTCCAAATGCGGAGAGAAGAGATGAAGCGGTATCTTGTGGGCGCATTTTTGGTGCTTTTGGGGATGAGCGGGCTTTGTTTTGCTGAAGAGGTGGAACGGGCTCAAGGTGTGGTGATGCTTCATGGATTGGCCCGCTCTTCGGAGTGTTTCAAAACCATGGAGAGGGCACTTAACAAAGCGGGGTACAAAACCCTGCGTATCGACTACCCTTCCACAACGTCTCCGGTGGAAGTGCTCTGTAGAGACCATGTGGCACCCAAGGTAAAAGCCTTCGCCAAAGAGGTAAAGGGGCCACTGGCTTATGTGACCCACTCCATGGGTGGAATCATTCTTCGTTTTCTCGCCAAAGAGGGGATGATTGAAAAACCCTTTCGAGCCGTGATGCTGGGGCCTCCCAATCAGGGGAGTGAAGTGGTGGACAAGTTGGGGGACCTCTGGCTCTTTGAGGCCATTCATGGCCCGGCAGGTCACCAGATGGGAACCAGTAAAGGGGCACTGCCCAATATTTTAGGTCCCGTGAATTTTGATGTGGGGGTGATTGCAGGCACTCGAACCATCAACCTTATCCTCTCGTCTCTTATTCCTGGGCCCGACGATGGCAAGGTCTCGGTTGAGCGAACCCGTCTTCAGGGGATGGTCGATTTTCGTGCCATCTCAGCCACCCATCCTTTTATCATGAAGAGTCAGGATGCCGTGGAATTAACCCTGACGTTCCTGGAGCAGGGACACTTTTAAAAATATTTTCCCCATGAAAATGAGAAAAGAAAAGCCCGAGCTTTGGTTAAGGAAGTTTCGGGCTTTTTTATGGGTGGGAAAAGACGTTAGGTCGTCTCGGCGTGAATGGCCACCTCAATCCCCACCTGAAAAAGTTCAAGATCCTCATCGCTTGAAGAAGGAGTGAACCCCGCTCGAGTACTTCGCGCATCATGCTTAAGCCAGGAACCCTTAAGGCGCATTTCCCAGACGTTAAAACGCATACCGCAGGAGAGCTCTAACCCCCAGGCGTCGTCGTAGCTGGTAATGGGGTAGTTGAGATTGTTAAAAAGGGATGCGTAGGCGATGCCAGCGTGGGCCAAGGGGCGATAGGTGCCGAGAGAACCTTTCACCTTGGGGCCAAGCCAGGTGGGCCCTAAGGCGATGCGAAGCCCGGTGATGGACTCGCGGCCTGTGGTTGTGGCATCGGAAACGGTAAAGGTGCCCCCATAGATATCCATGGCTCCGGTGAGGTCCATCCGCCAGGTGGGGGTTACGCTGTACTCCAGTCGTATAAATGGCGAGACGAGAGAGTCCACTTCAATGGTGGAGCGGGCTCCGGCCTGGGTGGCATGGACCGTTTCATCGATAATTGAGGCGGTGATTCCGGTTGAAAACCCCCAAGGGGTTTCGGCTTGTGCCGGGGCTGTGTGGAGGAGGCCCGAGATAAGAACCACAGCCAGGGTGAGGATAGGGGTTAAAAAGGGTTTGGTGGGCATGGCTTCTCCAAAAATTAGGTCAATCCTTTGGTTATTTTTTTAAACCTCATGAAATCAAAGGGTGGTGAAGAGTATAGACCAATATACCGCTTTGGCAATGTATTCGCCAGTACCGAACAGGTGGTAGCTTAGAAAATCATAATTTTTAGGTTTTTTACCTGTCTGCATCTCATTTACAGGCAAAACGCATGGCATCCGAGGGCTGACGCCGACTTTGCGAAAAGCTCACCTAAATAAAAGAGGCGATGCATGGAAGTCGTTTGTTCGGGGATGGAGGGAAATGAAAGTTAAAAGAAGGCAAAGATGGTTAAAGAATGGTTGGATTTCGTTTACCACGGGTTTTGAATTTTGGTGCTGCCGATAAAAAAATATGTTACCAAAGAAAGCCCTCTATAGAACATCAAGAGTTTGTGGAATCGTAATCCTTCCTTTGTGGATAATGCACCCATCAAAATTTTGGAGAAATTGATGACAACGGAGATGTTGTTTGACCCTATAAATGAACCTGAGGACTCTTCTGTGGGGCTTGAGCCTTCAAAAGCGCCTGAGGGCTTTCGAAGCCAGGAGACCGATGTAACACGGGTGGTTCATTCAGGGCTTATCATGCGCCCGATTTACGAATTGGATACAAAGCGTTTTAGATCCGATGACGATAAAAATCGTGCTTGGGATGTGCTTGACCTGTTGTGGGTGGCATTTG
The DNA here is from genome assembly GCA_022360815.1 of Desulfobacterales bacterium. Lineage (GTDB taxonomy): Bacteria > Desulfobacterota > Desulfobacteria > Desulfobacterales > Desulfolunaceae > Desulfoluna. Next base: position 43,905 of record JAKSCC010000090.1, on the reverse strand, counting down.
CTTTGTTGGATACCGTTTCCGAGTTGTCTGAGTACCATGTGGGTGCAAGCCGCAGTGAGGTGATTGAAAAGGTCTACCCTGCCGTTGAAGAGCAGATGAAGAGCAGCGGAGCAGCGTATAGCGAAGCGGATCTTTACGAGGTTTTAAACAGGGTGTTCGATCATTTGGTCAACCGGGGAAACCGGTACCTTCCCTTTGAATATCGTTATTACGACGGCACAAAAAAAAGTTTTTTACGGCGTAAATTTTGGCTCATCAAGGCCGTTTATACAGGCCAAGGCCAGACGACGCTCTTTTCTCTTACCGATGAGGGATATGTCGCCTATTTTGGTCTGCACGAAACCAGTGCACTGGATGCCACGGCCATCGGAAACCTTAGAATTCGAATGTTTATCGAACGGGGCAATGTGGACGATGCCATCTCTGTGGCCGAGCAAAACCAGAAGCAGTGTCTTAGAAAATCTCACGATATTCGAAACATGCGTCGGTCCATTCAGAGAAATATTCACGCCGTGGATTTCAGGCGACTCAACACCATGGCCGACGAGGGCACCTTTCAAGCACTTCAGATTCAGCAGGAGAGTCACCGGCTTCAGCATCTTGTTTTTGAAAACCTTCAGGATGCAGAAGAGGAACTTCTGGAAACCAAGCTTTTAGAGCTTGGCTCTCGCCTGAAAGTGTTAAACAGCCGCCAAATGGAGCTTGTGGGAGAGTTGCAGCGGCTTCCAGAAGATTATAGCGCCAACAGCCATAAACTTTTTCGGCGCATTTCTTTGGGGTTGGTTCCACCGCCTGAAGAGATTTTAAAGCGTATCGTAGCAATGCCTGAAGAGACTGCAGCCTCTTTGGGGCGAGAGTTTATCTCCCGGTTTGATCCCCCGGCGCGTCCCCTTCTTTTTGATCCTGCTTCGATGATTGATGCCATCGCCCGTGGTCTGGAGCGGCAGAGCAAAGATGATTCTGGAAAAGCGCAGGCCATTCAAGAGATCGACGGAGTGGCCCTTGAGAAGTATCGGTCTGAGTTGAGCGAAGCTGTTATGAAAGAGGCCTTTAGCTACCTGCGGCAGTGTGTGGATCGAAGTGGTTTGGTGGAGCTCTCCGATCTGTTTGCTCGGCTTTCCAGCGAAGAGGACAACCTTTGCCTGGGACTTGCCATGGGGGTGCTGCAGTGCTGGGTGGATCTTCCCACGGCAAAACGGTACGGGGTTCGAGCTCTTTTGATGGATCCAGATCACATTTTTACCACAGATTTGCCCGATGGGCGGTGTTACCGTGGCCACAATCTCATGCTGGTCCCTTATCATAAAAATCAAAGCGCCTTTGCAGCTCATGCATCGAGGCTGGGGTAATACATTATGGAAATGAAAGATATCTATGAGGCCAATCGGTTAATCTATCTTGGTGTGGCGTATAGCCAAGGTCGCAAAGGCTTTATGAGTCAGCACCAGCGCGAAATGACCGAGTTGGTTCAAAGGTTTCAGGCCGAAGAGACTTTTCAGCGTATGGTAGATGAAGGGCTCAAAGCGATGGACCTTCAGCTCCTTGAGGTGGAAGAAGATGGCTTGAGAATATCGGCGCGTCATTCCGAGAGTCTTTTTGCCCCCACCCTTACAGAGTATTCCAAGTTGATTGCGAGAAATGAGCTGAAGTCGGCAGAGCTTCTTTGCATTCATTGCGCCATTGCCACCGCTTTTTTTCCAACGGAGGCCGACTTGGACGCACCGGTGGAAGATTTGGGTGTGGTGATGGTTGAAGATGTGGTGGAGATTTTAAGGCGTTTTGCCTATGCAGAGAAGGAGCTATCCGAGGAAGATGATCTGCTGCTTCCCCAAACGCGAACAGCGGCTCAGCGATTTCGGGAACTACCCGAAACCAACCCCGACTCCAAGCGCAAAGGAGGGGGGCACAGTTGGGTGGAGATGATCGATCGGGTTTTGGAGCATATGGTGAAAACCGGGTATCTGCTGGCGTTTGAAGAGCGTCCAGAAGAGTGGGAGTATCGGCCCACACCCATCTACCAGTCGGCCATGAGAATGGCCACGGTTTATGCTTACCATACATTTCGAGACGTGGTGACCAGCTACGATCTGGGCGAGATTGAAGAAAGGGAGGAGGCCTGATCCATGTATCGACTGAGCCGATTTTTTATAAGCGACGTGGTAGCCGGTGAAAATATCATTCAAAATGGGTGTTTTCCCATCTGCAGGAGGGGTGAAAGGGCCGATCACGGGGTTCTTTTTGCCCAAAATGGATCGTGTAAAACCACACTTCTCTCTTTTCTTCTCAATGTATTTAACCCAGAGAAAAGACGGTTTGTTCAATACCTTCAGTCCGGTGGGGACAAGACCCTGGAGCAGTATTTGATTCCCGGTCGGCCTGCTGTGGTGATGTTGGAGTTGGTGACCACTTTGGAGCCCACGCTTTTTGAGGCTGAACCAGAAGAGCGCTTGGTGGTGGGGCAGCTTCTGGTGCGTGATAAACACGATCCCGGAAAGGTGGATCGCCTCTACTTTAACACCGAGGATGAGGCGTTTTTCGACCTTTTAAAAGAGACGTGGGCTTCATTATTAAAAGAGAACGATGCGCGACGGGTTATTCGGGAGTTTTTGCTTGAGAGGGTGGAATCCACCCATACGCAAAGCGAGTGGGAGAGGTCTTTGATCCGGTTGGGTCTGGACCCCTGGCTTATGGATCATCAGATCGATTTTGCCCGCACCGAAGGGGGAATCAAGGACGCCTTTAAGTTTAAAACCGAAGAGGAGTTTATGGGTTTTTTTCTGGGGTGCGTCACCGATATGGATGAGGCGAGTGAGCTGCGTCGTACCGTAAAGGACAATATAAAAAAGATGGCCAATCGGCCGGAGAAAAAGGCTCAGCGCAATAGTATCTGGGCGTTGCGTGAGCGCATTGCCTCCTTTGATGCCTTGGGACAGGCATGGCGTAACGCCAAGGCCAGAGTTGAAGACACGCATCGCAAGCTTGGGGAAGCGCACTCTCTTCTTGGCCGTTCCAAAAAAGCCCACGCCAGAAAGGAGACCGAAGCAAGAGCGACCCTTGCTGCGACCCATGAGGAGAAACAGCGGGTGGAGAAAGCCAAAGGTGAGGTGAAGGCCAATATCCTTTGGGTGGAGGCCCGGCTCATAGAAGATGAGATTGAAGGTCAGAAAAAGTGTGTGGAAGAGAACGCCGCTCTTCTTGAGAAGAGCAAGGCGGAGTTGGCCGCACTGAAGGCTGCCGGGTTTATGGCGGAGAGGCGCAGGCTGGATGCGGAAATTAAAGACGGAGAGAAGGTTTTGGCCACCAAAGGGGGAGAGCTTGCGCCCCTTCGAAGGCAGGTGGGGGTTCGAGCCGGACAATATCATTTGCGCTTGAAAGAGGAGCAGAGGCTTTGGGAAAGCCGAATTGCAACCCTTGAAGAGGAGAAGCGGGTTCTTATTTCTGCCCAGGTCAACGGACAGACGGAGATGCGGCGTCTTGAAAAGAGCATTGAAAGAGTTCAGGCCGAGGTAACCCGCCACGCCACCATGATCGATGCCGGAGAAAAGGCGCTTAAAGCCCTTGCTCTTTTAGACGGTGAGGCCCCGAGTGAAGCCAGGGATCGATTGAAAAGAGAACTTGGCGAGATGGCGATTCGCAAAGAGGCTATCTCTGGGCAGTTTCAGGAGATAAAAGGAGCTCTTCACTCCCTGGAGGAAGATTTTCGTAAGCATCAGCGTCTTCTTGTGGAGGGAGAGCACGCCTGCAAGGCAGCCGAGCGTCAGGTGATAGAGGAGACGTCGGTACGACAGAAACTTCACGAAGATCGCAATCTGGCCACTTTGGCGGGCAGGCGTGATTTCGACCCCACATCTGCTGATCTGGAGGGATTGATTCAAGAGGCGGTGGCTCGCCAACAGGAAAAAGTGCGTGCCATAGAGCTGGCCCTCATGGGACTTGAGGCGGAACATGACCGACTCGAATCCATGGGCACCCTGGCGGTGGACGAAGAGACTCGCAGGCTTTTGGAATATTACCGCGAGCAGGGTTTGGGCCGTGCCGAAATTCAGACATTTCCTGAGTACCTTACAGAATTATATGATGATCCCGAAGATATCGCAGCCTACCTTAACAAAGATCCCGGCCGTTTTACCGGAATGATGGCTGCTTCTTCGGAAGTGATTGAAAAGGTGATGGGGCTTGGGGCACCCCAGTGGCTCTGCCGTCCTGTTGTGATATCGACTCCTTGTGAGGCAGAGGATGTGCAGGAGATTTCATTTCGTGTGATTGCGCCTTCGGATGCCTCGGTTTACAGTTCGGATCATCTTGCCGAGAGGTTAAAGCAGGTAAAGCATGAGATGGAAGAGCGCGCTCAAGAGAAGGTGGATGCCAAAACGCGACTGGGTGCCCTGGAAGAGACTTTTTCGAGCATAAAAGGGTACCGAAAGCTCTACCCTGATCGTTTGAGGGTGGAGAGACTTCTTCGAAAAGAGCAGGAGAGCCGAGAGAATCTGGAGGGCCTAAGAAAGCAGGGCGTGGCTCTGGAAGAGAAGAAAAAAGCCTTTGAGGCACGCAGGGAACCTCTGGAGAAAGAGCTTGCAACTTTGGGGGAAGCCGCGGGGCGCACCGAAGGGGAAATAAAACAGCTTCAGGGGTGGCTGGATCAATACGGAGAGCTTGCCGCCTGGAGACGGGTGCATGGGGAGAAGCGTGAGGCGGCGTGTAAGCTTGCCGCGGAGCTGTCTGAGGTGCAAAAAGGGCTTGAGGATCTTGCAGAAGAGGTTCAGCTTCTTTTAGAGACCCTTGCCACGAAGGGCGCGGAGCTTAAAGCCTTGAAGAGGAAGGGAGGGGATATTCCCCTTCCCGAGGGGGAAGTCCTTTCAGATAAGGAGAGAGAGGAGGCCCTTGGGTATGATCTGGAGAGTCTGGGAACCCTTTACCAGGAAGCGTGTGATTTAGAGCGGCAAGTGGCGGGTGAGTTGGGCATTGTCCTTTTGGCCGAGACCCTTGAGCGGCAGCGAAGCGAGCGTCACAGGGCAGTACAGGCACTGGATCGTTTGAAAGAAGAGGCCCCGTTTGAGGCCAGCCTTGCCTTGAGTCACTCTCGAATGGGCAAAGAGGAGCGGGATCAGCGCAGTGCGGAGTTTTTGGCCGTGAAAGAGGACGCCATGGAGAAGAAGGGGCGCCTCTCAGCCAAGCTTGAAGAGGGGCGGCGAAAACTTGATAACCATAACGAAAGGTTAAAGCTGCTTATTAAACGCGGTATTGCGCCTTCTTTTACAAAAGAGACTGTTGAAAATGGTGACGCCAGGGCTTTGCTGGAGGCGTGTCATCTTGAGACGAGTCAGCTTGAGGAGACAGAACGACAACTTGAAAAGAGGATTCCTCAGCTGGAAGCTCGACTTGGAGGTCTAAGGGCGTGGGCAAAGGACCTGGATGTGGGGCTGGCACAGGTCAAGCGGTATGAACCTGTGTGGGATGATGTCTCACCGCGTTTGGGTTGGCCGGATCTGGAGCATTTTGAAGGAGAGGTGGCTCCCACGGACCTGTTTTTAAAAATGGTGGATGAGAGCGTGGGGGGAGCCGTGGCTGCAGAAACGGATGTGGCCCGTGATCGTCAGCGAATGGGCAGTGCCTTTGACCTGCTTCAGACGGAGCTGAGGGATGAGACCCTTCAGAAACGCCTTCCCACCATCGTGGATGAACTCAGGCGTCACGATGCCGAGACCTTGGGCAGTCAGAGCGGTGAGTTTATTGAAAGGTGTTCCCAACTGGCAGAAAATATCGAAAGCGATTTGGCCCGGTCGGAACAGTTTGTGAAAAGCCTTGTGGACTCTCTTCTTCAGCATGCCAAAGAGTGTCATCAGAGGCTTCAGGCTGCCACCCGGATTACCATCGGTAAAGAGGTTTTTATCTATGGTGGCAATGCGATTTTAAAGTGTGGCACCAAGCTGGAATTTACCCGCCACAATGACGCGTTTCGAGACTCTTTGGATAATTGGTTCCATGAATTGGTGGAAAAAGGGACGCTTCCTGAAGTCAACCCCAAAGCGGGAAACCTGCTTGGAACAGAGCTGCTTTACAGGCTGCTTCGTGCAGCCACTGGCCGGGCCCATTTTGGGATTCGTCTGCTCAAGTGTGACGACAGCGGTCGCAACTACGAGCAAGTGGGAAAAGATCTGGGTTCTGGTGGGGAGGCCCTGACCACAGCGGTGCTTTTGTATTCCCTGCTCACCTCCATGCGCCAGGGGCGACGCCATAAAAAGGAGGATCGCATTCCGGCCTTTTTGATTGCAGACAACCCATTGGGTGTGTGCAACCGCTCAGATTTTCTTGATGCCCAGCTAAAAGTGGCAAGGGCTATGGGTATTCAATGTGTTTATTTTACCGGTATCAATGATACCGAGTCTTTGGGGCTTTTTGAGCATCGGGTGGCAATTCGAAAGAGTGATCGCAGGCTTCGTATCGACGGAAAGGATTACACCGCCCTTGAGGTGATCGAGCAACACGTGGAGCCCCAGGACGAAGAGAGGGGAGGCTCTTATGGCGCTGCGTAAGGCGGTTTTGGATCATTTTGGCAGGTCATCGCGAAAAAAGGTGGAAGTGACGGAACTGAAAGCCATTGCCAGAGCCGCCTTGCCCCATGAAACCGGTTTGGGAGCGGAAGAGTGCCTTATCAGCCTTCTTAACGAACTGGTGGATGATGAGGTACTGGCCCCTTTTTCCACCACGAAATTGGAGCAGAAGAGGCTTGAATATGTCAAACTTCGCGAAACCGAAAGGGAGAGAAGACGAAATCAAAACAGAGCGATGTGTGAGCACCTGCGCGAAACAACCGTTTGGGTTCCCAAGATGGTAGACGTGTCGGTGACGACCGTAACGCTCGACCAGATGGAAAAGGCGACTAAGATCAACGCCTGGCTGAAGGCTCACCCCAAAGGAACGGATGAGGTGCCGCACCGAGAGCGGGCATTGGAAATTTTTGGCGACGAGAAAAAGCTGGATGGCGTGGCGCGAACAGCTCTTTTTGGTGGACGCATTACGCTGGATGATCTCTGCTGCCGTCACTGTCCAGAACCCCTGCACTATGAGGCCTGTTCTGGGGAAAAAGAGATAACCGCAGGAAAACCCCTTCTTGTCGTAGAAAATTCAAACACATATTGGAGCTGCTGCCAGGCAAATCGTCAGGTAAAGTGGTGTGCGGCCGTGGTGTATGGCAAGGGGAAGATGATAAATAATCTTGCAACGGGTTGCGATGCCCTTTGGGATCTTGAAGAGAAGCTGGGGGCGCAGGGCGTCTTCTATTTTGGAGACTTAGATCCAGAGGGGCTTGATATCGCAAGAGGATTGGAGCAAAAGCGTGCAAAACAAGGACTTTCTCCTGTAACTGCCGAGGCGAGACTTTATCGGGCCTTAATAGATAAGGGCGTGGTAAACGATTGCCCGTCTGGTCAAGAGAAGCATCACGATCCTGCCTGGGCCAAAGAGTGGCTGGGGGATGAGCTTGCAAAAGCCTATTTGCTCAAGGCACCCAAAAAAAGGTGGCCCCAGGAGGGTCTGGGAGCCCGAGAAATTGAAACAGCACTCTTGTCTTTGGAAAATTCTGCCTATGGCGTGGGGTCAAAGGCGGAGTAAGTTGAAGAGATGCCTCGTGCAAGGCGGGTTCGTACTTGGTCCAAAATGGGGCAGGAGTCCGAGCACTGAGGGATTTTCTCTTTGTCTTTGCAATCAATGCAGGGGCTTTTTACGAGTTGCCCCACCTCAAAATCAAACTTGTCACGTACGACGGCCATAACTGTTTCGTCTTTTCGCTCTTTTGCTTAAGGGCGAAAAGGTCTCCTTTGCTTGTTAATCTGGGATCTCCTCTTCACATAAGCGCAGAGGGCCCCTGCTTTGAGCATCCTTTTTTGAATGCCATCCCGCAGGAATCGGCAGACCATAGCACATTTGGCGGGCGCTTGAAAAGGGGAGGTTGGCAGCTGTTGTGTTTGATAATTGGTGTGTTATGGAAAAGGCTCGGGGTTTGGTCAGGCCTGTGGATGATACCATCAGTAAGGTCAAGTTGCGACTACTACATGCATATAAATCCAAATGCACTCTTACATTATCCGAATTTGTGTGAACAGAAAATTGGGGGCGTCAGGTGCCTGCCCGTTTCATCTGGGTCGGTCATGATTTGAAAGCCTTGAGGCGTGGCTGTTATTCTGAGGCGGGTTTTTATCTTATCACCATTTTGTGTGGTAATCTGGCAGGGGCGTGTGGGTTTGCCTTGAAGAAGGTTGGATAGTTGAGTTGGCGTTAAAGTGCGCCCAAAGACCTCTTTCCAGATGACAAAAGTACAGCCGCCCGTCTCTCTTCGCCAGTTGGCACAACCAAAGCCTTTTTTTCCTTCAATGATCTGGCCACCGCATGCAGGGCAGGTAAGTGTTTGAATGACCTCGAAGAGATTTTCCTTTTTTGTCTGAATGTCGGGTGATCCTTTTTTTTCTTTTCGTTTTTCAAGCTCTTGGGTCCAGGGCGCTTTGGTTGGGTTGGCCTCTTTCTTCTCTTTACTATTGTGAAAATCAAAATGTACCTGCCATTTTCCATCGGTCTCCTCTAAAAGAATACCCGCTGAAAACCGTTTCCCCTTTTTGGACTTAAACCCTTGGTAGGGGCCCGCTTTTTTGTTTCGAAGCAGGTGGGCTGCCATACCAGGTGACAGGGTTTTTCCCGCCATTTTTTTCCAGATGGCAAAGCCGCAGGCGCATCGGTAGTTTTTAAATGCCTCTGTCACTTCGCCTCCGCAGGCAGGGCAGCGTCCCACCACCTCAGCCTCTTTTTTGGGGGGCAGGGCGCCATTTTTTTCAAATTCAAGGTTTTTTAGTTCTGAGATGGAGGCGGAAACAAAGCTTTTGATGGTCTCAAGAAAGCTCTCTTTTTGGGGCTCTCCTAAGGCGATGCTGTTGAGGCTCATCTCCCAACGGGCGGTCTCTTCCGGTGAGGTGAGTGCCTGGGTGATGGCCGTTTTTTGAAGAGACTCCACAAGAAAGCACCCCTTGTCGGTGGCCACAAGGTTTTTTCTCTCCCTTTGGACGTACTCCCTCTGGATGAGGATCTCAAGGATTTGGGCTCGGGTGGATTGGGTGCCGATTCCTACCTCGCCTCGAAAGAGATCTTTCATCTTTTTTTCTGAGACATAGCGTCCCGGATTGGTCATCTCTTTCAAGATGAGGGCGTCGGTGTACTCTGGCGGGGGCGTGGTGGCCTTTTCTTCCTGGGCGACTCTTTTTTTTATGGCCGGATCGTTTGCTTCAAGGGGCGGAATATGGGCTTCCTCTTTTTTTTCTTTGACGGGCCAGACGTCGCGCCATCCGGCAGAGAGGATGGTTTTGCCCTGGGTGAGAAATGTTTCGTCAGAAAAGCCGGTGATCACCTTTGTTTTTTGTGCGTGGCAGTGGGGGTGAAAGGCGGCGGCAAATCGCCTTAAGACCAGATCGAAAATTTTGGCTTCATCGGCTGTTGCCGAAGACGGACATTTTTTTAGAGGAATCAGGGCGTGGTGGTCGGTGAGTTTGGCGTCGTTAAAGACCCTTTTGTTGGATAAAGAGACCTTTGCCTGATCCAGTTTTTTGAAAAGCTCGGGCGATGCAGCCGAAAGGGTTTCAATAAGCTTTTTTATCATGGAGACGTTCTGGCTGCCGAGGACCCTTGAATCGGTTCGCGGGTAGGAGAGGCACTTTTTGTCTTGATAGAGCCCCTGGGCTATGGCAAGGGTCTTTTTTGCGGGAAAACCGAACCGCTTGTTGGCCTCCTGCTGCAGGTCGGTGAGAGAAAAAAGGTAAGGGGGCGGCTCTGTCACCTTCTCCTGGGTGGCCGAAAGAACAGAGCCGGGCTCTTCTTCGGCCTCAAGTTTTCGGGTAAGTTTTTTGGCCTTTTCAAGGTCAAAGATGCGGCTGGCGTTTTCGCCCTTCTCTTTTTTTCCAAACCAAGTGCCAAGCCATTGGCCCTTCGTGTTTTCGAAGAGCACCTTGATGACCACATAGGGTTCGGGCTTGAAGTGTTCTCTTTCGCGCCTTCTCTGAACCAGAAGGGCGAGAACCGCCGTCTGAACCCTTCCCACCGAGTAGAGATCGCCCAGCTGAACCGTCAGCGCCCGTGTGCCGTTCATGCCCACCATCCAGTCCGAGACCTGACGGTAGTAACCGGCTCTCCAGAGACGATCGTAGTGGGTGAGAGGTTTTAAATCAGCCATGGTTTTTTTGACGACCTGGGGGGTGAGGGCCTGGCTGGTCCAGAAACGCAGGATGCGGGTTTTATCGGTACACCCGGCCTCAAGCAGAATGGTGCGAGCGATCACCTCGCCTTCGCGCCCGGCGTCGGTGGCCACGACAATTTTGGAGATATCTTTTCGCTTTAAAAGTTTTTTGATGACCCCTAGCTGTTTGGCGCTTTTTTTTATGGGCTTGTAGCGGAAGTTCTCCGGAAGAATGGGGAGGGTCTCCAGCTTCCATCGTTTGTACTCGGGGCTGTAGTCTTCGGGAGATAGGAGCTCCACCAAATGGCCCACAGCCCAAGTGATGAGGGTGTTATCGCCTTCGATATACCCATCGTTTCGAGTCTTGGCACCCAAGGCCTTGGCAAAATCTCTGGCAACAGATGGTTTCTCTGTGAGGATCAAGGTGGTCATGGATTGAGTCATACCCCAAACGGCATCGGGAAGAAAGGGTGGATCTTTTGAGTTGCATTTTGAACGGGCGGCGCGAAACGTGAGGTTTCTTGCAATTCTGAATTTGGGAATGTAAGTAATGGTGAGTGTTTCGATGGACTTTGCAGGCGAAAGTGCTGTGAAAGATATAGGTTACTTTGGTGAAGGGAAATTTTATACGTGATTCTGTTCGGAGAGAGTACGAGATGATCAGACCCCTTTCTTTGGCAGATGCCCCGGAGCTTTTTGATTTGGTGGATGCAAACCGTGAGTACCTACGTGTCTGGCTGCCCTGGGTGGATGCCAGTCGTTCGAAGGCAGACACCTTGCGCTTTGTGAGATCCTCATTGAGGGATTTTGAAGCGGGCCGTGGCATGAACTGCGCAGTGGAAGAGGGGGGCAAAATTTGTGGAATTTGCGGATTTTACTCCATTCACCGTATTGCGGGTGCCGGAGTGATTGGGTACTGGATTGCCCGTTCCCACCAGGGACGAGGGCTGATGACCCAGGCATGCAGAGAATTGGAAGGTATCGGGTTTGAACACTTTGGACTGGAGCGCATAGAGATTCATATCGCTCGGGAGAATGTTGCGAGTCTTGCCGTGGCACGCCGCCTTGGTTATACCAAAGTCTCCACCATTCGAGATGCTGCTTGGCTTCATGGGCAGTATGTGGACCATTTGGTTTTTAGCAAATGCAATCCTGAGACGTTCGAAAAGGGGGCACTTCCGAGGACCGAATTTTAATCTGTCTAAGCAACAGGGCTTAAGCACGTCTTCTCAAGCCCTGTTGACGCAATTCTTAAGAAATCGATTCGCCAAAGGCGCATGGAATGGTTTGAAAATTAAAGCAGTTTTCCCGTGGGCGCCATGTTGTCTTTCGGAGGCTTGCCGGTGGTGCGCCTGATCTCTTTGCGTTTGCATTTTTCAGACTTTTCTTTGCTTTCACAGAACGTTCGAATCCAGCCTTGTTTGACCACCTCTGAGTTTCCTTTGAAATTTAGAAAAAAACCGCATTTGTTAAGCAACTCACATCTTTCAGGCATTGCAACTCCTTACATCTCTGTTTAAAATGAAGCTTTATCTTGTGGTAATGCGTGTAGGAATGATTTTTTAGATTTCTTGGGCGGAAAAATCAAGGAAGAGATTTTAAACGGTAAGCAATGAGGTGCCTTTGCTGAAGCGATGAAGCAGGGACGACGCGTTGCTGGGTTTTACGGAGCAGATTCGTTTTTTTAAATAATCATGACATTTATCTATGTTGGGGAGGCGATGATGTTTAAATGGTTGCGGTTTTTTAAGTCGGTGGATTCCATAACGCCCCAGGAGGCAAAAGCACTGATGGCCTCTGAGCAGGCTTGGGCTCTTGTGGATGTGAGGCAACCGGAAGAGTTTGCTGAAAGGGCTGTGCCAGGTGCCTGTCTGATACCTTTGTCTGAGTTGGGGAGGCGGTGCGAGGAGCTTAATAGGGAAGACACGGTTCTTCTCTACTGCCGTTCAGGAGGCAGAAGCAAACTTGCCGCACGCATTCTTGCGGTAAAAGGCTTTGAAAAGGTGAAGAATGTTTCAGGCGGTATTCTTGCCTGGGAGTAACAGTTGGAGAATGCAACCATTTTTTAAGCCTCAAAGATTCGATTTTTTAAACGAGTCGGCCGGTAGCTTACGGCATGGAAACAATTTTTACTCTTATAAAATACCACAATGTGGTATAGTGCTTTTGTGCGGCCTTCTCTGAGCTTACCTCGTTGTCTCATCTTCCAACATTTCACCTTCTTGACTTATCCACCCAAAAGTCGTGGCGTATAAACAAGGCCGCCTAAACTTAAAAAAACAAGCCTCATACGTTTAAGGAGGGCCTTTTATGTTTAACAGCGATGATATCTGCAGTCGCATTCGTCATTTTTACCCCGACTCTGGAGAGTGTGGAAAAGATCTTAAAATATGCTACAGCGAAAAGGAGAGAGCTTGGGTGGTGGAGACCACGGCATGGAAACGGAAGCTGCATACCTATCTGGATCAGGATGAGGTGGACCTTTGCCTCTCCAAGGGCCACTGCGTGGGCTTGAGTTTTCAGATGGGCCAGTTGCGGGCCAATGCCGGAGGTGGACGCGAGGTGTAGCACGTCGAAGCCTGGAAAAGCAGATCGGTTTTGATTTGAAAAACCCCGCCCTTAAAGCGTTTAAGGAGGCGGGGTTTTTTGTGCCGTGGGGGCAAAAGCGAAAGCTTTGCCTACGTGTTGGTGGTGTTTTGCTTGGAATACTTTAATTTGTAGACGGTTCGCATGAAAAGGGCTTCAGCCCGATTTATTTTTGCGCCGCCTCCAAGAAAAGAGCTTTCGATATAGGCCTTGCACCCCTTTTCAAGAACCTGAGCCACAGCCAGGGCATCGTCTACATTGGATCCTGCGCAGAGAGCTCCAGCATCTTTAAGAAGAACGGCGTCTCTGCCTTTAAGAGCGGATAGCACAGGCCGAACCTTTCGGTCGGACCAGGAGGTGGCTACTTTGGCAGAAATTCCTACAATCTGAGCCATATCATCCAAAAGAGGGGGGACCTCTACCCCTGCTTTTGAAGCGGTCATGATGGCCAGGCTTTGGCTGTGAATGATGGCGTGGGTCTTTTTTCTCTTTTTGTAGATGGCCGCATGGAGGGCAAAGCGGCTGTCGGGACGGGGGCCTTTTTGAAGGGAGCCTTGCTTGAGGCAAACCCAGGAGAGCCCTTCCGGGGTGAGTTCGGAAAGAGGAACGGACTCGGGCGTAATGACCATGGTGTCACCCGCTCTCAGGCTGAGGCACCCTGTTTGGTCGGTGGCCACATGGGCGGTTAGAAGCTCTTGTGCCCAGCGGCAAACTTCAAGAGATGCGCGTTTGGGTGTCATACGGCACCTCCCTTTGCCTTTTCAAGATAGTATTGGTGCATGGCCATGGTGGCTTCATTCAGGTTTTTGGGCAGAGAAATCTCCGCGTGTTTTTTGCTGAAGCTGCGGAGGATAAAAGCCTGACAAGCGGTCTCCAAAGTTTTTGCCACCTCAAAGGCTTTCTCCATGGTGGTACCGATACAGAGTGCACCATGGTTGGCAAGAAGGGCGGCCTGGCGCTTCTCCCCAAGAGCTTGGGCTGCGGTTTGTTTAAGCTTTCTTGTACCGGGAAGGGCGTAGGCTGAGCAGCGAACACTGGTACCCAAAATGTGTTGCTCTTCTTGCGTGAGGCCAGTCACTTCGCATCTGGCTGCTGCCACGGTGGAAGCCTGAAGCTGGTGGGTGTGGACCACAGCGGTTATTTCCGGACGCATTTTGTAGACTTCTGCGTGCATTCCTTTTTCGGAAGAGGGCTTTATCTCGCCTTGGTGGGTGAGATCTGCGATCTTCACCACCACCATCTCTTCTAGAGAGAGGGCTTCATACGTTCGACCACTGGGGGTGATGAGAAAGCTTTCTTCATTCAGTCGAAGACTGATATTTCCCCACGTGCGGGCCACCAGACCCTCTTTGATTAGTTTAAGCCCTGCCTCATAGAGCAGGGTTCGTGCTTTTTGAATATTCATGGCTTTTTTTCAATCCAGTTCGCTGGTGTTGGTCTCTTTTGTGATTTTCACCGTATAGTATACTGCTGTCGAGCTCAAGGGGAGGCGGCAAGAGAAACTTTGGGGTGGGACAGGCTGTTGTGATAAGATGCAACACGTTTTTGATTCTCGTTGGCCCGAATACCCTGTGAGAAGAAAAAGGGCTTTTTAACTGCAATAGAGATGGCGCCGTTGTGAATTTTATTCCTTTGATATCCCTTGCTGTGGCTCTTGCTATGGACGCGTTCGCCGTGGCCGTTGCTGTGGGGATTGGACTCAAGCGGGTGAACTCCCGTCAAATGTTTCGTTTGGCCTGGCATTTTGGACTGTTTCAGGCCCTGATGCCTGTGATTGGTTGGTTTTCTGGTGTAAAGGTCCGTGGTGTGGTGGCCTCCTTTGACCACTGGGTTGCCTTTGTGCTTCTTGCCTTTGTGGGGGGAAAAATGCTTTGGGAGGCCTTTTCAGGTGATGATGAGAGCGTTGATGAAGGCAAAGACCCCACTCGGCGTATGAGTCTGGTGATCCTCTCGGTGGCCACCAGCATTGATGCGTTGGCCGTCGGGTTTTCCATGTCGGTTCTTGATGTCTCTATCGCGCTTCCCGCGGTGGTGATTGGGCTAACGGCTTCTGTTTTTACATTGATTGGCATGCAGCTGGGGTGCCGCTTCTCTTCCTCGTCTCGAGTGGGCCACTGGGCAGGAGTGGCAGGCGGTGTGGTTTTGATTGCCATCGGGCTTCATATTTTGATGGAGCACGGTGTTTTTGGCTGAGATAGGGACGGAAGAGAGACCGGTTTGCGTGTGCAAAACGCCTCGAAGCAAAAAGAGCTTCGGGGCGTTTTGTTTTTACTGAGGACGGATTACCCTTGGTTGTATCCTTGAGTGAGCATTAAGAGGTCAAAGTGTTTGGCAAAAAGATCGGTAAGGGCAGTGATGTGGTTGAACCGAGCACGAGAGAGATTAAAAATGGCATCCAGAACCTCTGTGGAGGTGGCCATTCCTTGGGCAAAGGCAAGGTCGGTGACACGCAGGTTCTCTTCGGCGGCCTCAAGGCCTGAAAGGGCCACACTTAGGTTCTCTTCGGCCACGTTGCGATCCAGAATTGTGTTGGTGAAGGTTGTGACAAGGTGTTTTTCCGTTTCGCGAAGCTGGTGCCGAAGGGCGGTTTCTTCGAGAGCGGCCTGGCTGATTTTGGCTTGCTTGTTCAAACCATCAAAAAGGTTGATGGAGACGGTGGCGGTAAGGGCCAGGTTATCGCCGTTTGTTTGAGGATCATCGAACGTATACCCGTCTAAGGTGTAGCTTTCATACGCAGCAGACAGGTCCACACGAGGCAAGTAAGCGGCTCGCGCCGCTTTTTTTTGAAATCCAGAGGCGGCCAGGTTTTCTCGAATGGCAAGCAGAGAGCTGTTGTTGTTTAAGAGAAGCTCTTTGCCCTGGCTCTCCTCCATGGGAGACGGTACCTTTTCAAAAAGAGAGAAATCAAGTGTCTTGATTTCTGCCTCAGAGAAGGGTCGGTTCACGGCAAAGGCGAGGGAGTTTAAGGCCGATGTGACGGTGGCACGGCTGGTGCGCTCTTCCTGAAGGGCGTTGTCCATCTCGACTTTGACCTTGAGAAGGTCTCTCTTTTTAAGGACCCCCACATCGTATTTGAGCTTCATCTGGCGATAGCGGTCGCGGTAGAGATGGGCCGCACTTTCCGCCACGGTGAGGTTTTTCAGGCTTTTGTATACCCCAAGGTAGGCCAGCGCAACAGAGTGGCTTACCTCCTGAAGGGTGTTTGAGAGGTTGTACCGACTGGCTTGGGTCTGCTTTTGGGCCGCTTTTAAGGTGTAGCTGTCTTTAAACCCTGTGAAAAGATTGATGGAGGCAGCTGCCTGAAATCCATCGCTTTTTTTGAGGCGTTTTGTCAGGGTGTTTTTGTTGAGGCGACTGCCTTTGTATGTGGCATCCACTCTGGGTAGAAAGGCGCTTTTGGCCTGTCTCTCTATTTGCTTTTGAATATCGGTTTCGGCTTTTGCGGCCTGAACGGTATCGCGGTTGGAGAGGGCCTCGAGCTGGAGCTCTTTTAAAGTAAGGGCCCCTGCTGGGGCCGTGGTGATCAAGAGTAGCGCCAGAATGGCGGAGAGTTTTTTCATGGGTGAATCCCTCGTTTCAAATGAGTTGCAGGGCTTCACGGGTTTCCCCTTGAGCCCTGCTGAAGTTCTATACTAAGGCTTCGCTTTCAGAGTCGGCAACACGTCGCTCTTTTTTCTCTTCAAAACCGATGAAAAAGGCGAGAAGTGCGGGAATCACAAACAGAGTGAAGACCGTGGAGAGGGCCATGCCGCCCAGAAGCACACTGCCGATGCCTCGATAGAGTTCCGAGCCCGAGTCGGTGGCAATCACAAGGGGCATGAGTGCAAACGTACTGGTGCATGCACTCATGAAGATGGGCCGGATTCGTGTTCTCACCGAATCGCTGATGGCTTCCATTCCCTTCATGTTTTCATACCGAACGTTATTGAGAGCCTGATGAACAATGAGGATGGCATTGTTGACAACGGTTCCCACCAGAATAATAAATCCCAGCATGGTCAGCACGTCCAGGGGTTGGGGTGCCACCAACTGATTGACCAGGCTCAACCCTATGAATCCTCCTGCGGCGGCCAGGGGCACAGAGAAGAGAATGATAAAGGGGTAGAGAAAATTTTCAAAAAGCGAGGCCATAAGAAGGTAGGTGATGACAATGGCCAGCAGCAGGTTCCACTTTAGGGCGTTGAAGGTTTCAATGAGTTTGTTGGCGTTTCCTCCGATACCAACGTCAACCCCTTTTAGCATGCCTTGCTCTTTAAGGCCGTCGATTGCGTCTCGAAGCTCTTCGATGGCCTCCTGCAGAGGGACACTGACGGGCGGGGTCACCTGAAGCGAGATGTTGCGTCGTTTCTCCAATCGGTCGATCTGTACCATCCCTTGCTGATAGTCCAAGTGAGCAACGTCACCCACGCGTACCAAGGTCTTGCGATTGTTGACCATGGGGGCTGCAAGGATCGATTCAGGGGTGGTGAATTCCTCCTGACGACCGCGCACCACCAGGTCGATGCGGTCACGGCCTTCAGGGGTAAATTCTCCGATTTTACGCCCATCCATAAGAACGTCCACATAGAGTCCAAGCTGAGACTCGGTAAGTCCGCTGGCGGCCAGTTTTTTCTTGTCGGGAATGATTCGTCCTTCGGCGTAGGAGATCTCCAGAGAAGGAACGGGGCGTATCTGCGCTTTGGGCATGAGCTTTTGGGTGGCTCCCCAAAGGATGTAACCCGCCTGCACCATGGAGTTGAGGTCATCTCCCGAGATGTTGATGTCGATGGTTCGGCCCTTGCCGATATCGCTTTGGAAGATACCGGGTTGAATGCTGATACCGAACATGGCGGGCATGGAGTAGATAATCCGGTTCATGAGGGGCATCAGCTCTTTGATGCGGGTCTCATGTTTCTCCTTGGCCGTTACACCAAAAGCGCTGAACATATCGGCAGAGATGTAGAAGATGTTTTCAATCTCTGGAAGTCCCTCTTCGGTGGCGTTATGGTATTTTTGCGTCTGCTGGAAGATGTAGTCTCCCACCTCTTTTCGTTTTTTTGCGGAGTATCCTGGGGGAGGCACCAGAATGTTCATGATGAAGTTCTGGTTTCCTGTGGGCAGGTACTCGGCCTTGGGCATGAGAACCCAGGTTGCAACAAGGGCGATGGTGGTGAAGATTGTCACGCACCCAATGCGGGTCAAAGCATTTTTCTGAAAAAAGTTGGAGATCCCCATGATGGTGCAAACACAGGTTTTACCGATTTTTTCAATGGCACCACCCACTTTTTGTTTGGGGGGCTTTTTTCGGTAGAGGATGTGCATGAAAGAAGGGATTACCGATACAGAGACAAGAAGGCTTAAAACGATGGATGCGGTGATGGCAATGGCGATATCCCGAAAGAGCTGACCAGCCTCCTGTTTGATAAAGATTACAGGAAGAAAAACCGCCACAGTGGTGAGGGTTGAGGCAATGACCGCTCCGTAGACTTCGGTGGCTCCTTCTAAGACCGCATCAAAGGTTTTTTTGCCTAAAGAGAGGTGGCGATCAATGTTTTCAAGGACAACAATGGAGTTGTCCACCAGCATGCCCACAGCAAATGAGATACCAGCCAGTGAGACCACGTTGAGGTTACGATGAGCCAGCCAAAGTGCGATAAAAGTGCCAATGGCTGATATGGGAATAGCCAGGCTGATGGTGGCTGTGGAGCGTGCGCTTCGCAAGAAGAGAAGAAGAATCGCAATGGCCAGAGTCGCTCCGATCATTACGTTTTTTTTCATGTTGTCGATGGATTTTAGGATGTAAGGGGCTTCGTCATAGGACCAGTTGATATAGAGCCCCTTGGGTGCGAGAATCTCTTTGTTGAGGCGCTCCACCACTTCTTTGACGCGGGAGACGATTTCAATGACGTTTCCCCCCTGTTGGCGTTTTACCCCGATGACGATCCCTTCTTCGCCGTTTTCCATGACCGAGACAATGGGGGTTTCATAACCGATACGGCTGGTGGCAATATCTCGAAGCAGAATCCGAGTGATGCCATCATCCATAATCACCACGTCCATAGGGTCTTCGGCGCTCTGGAACTTAGAGATGGTTCGGATGCGGTAGTTTTTGCGGTCGATGCCAAGGATACCGGCTGAAGTGTCTTTGTTGGCCGCTTTTACGCGGTTGATGACATCGCTGATGGTGACCCCTTTTTGGGCCATCTTTTCGGGGTTGAGAACGATCTCCAGCTGCTCTTTGGTGCCTCCGAATACCAAAAGCGAGCCCACGCCTTCAACCCGTTCCAGGTATTGTTTCACCTCGTTTTCAAAGAAGGTGCGTTGCTGAACGATGTTTGTGTTGCTCCCCTCCAAGCTGTGCAGCTGCATCCAGATGATGGGGTTGGCGGTGGCTCCAGAGCTAGAGATGACCGGGCGCTCGACGTTGTCAGGGTACCCAGAGACCTCGTCAAGCTTGTTGGAGACGCGCATGACCGCCGTATCAATGTTGGTCTCAAGGGTGAAGGTCAAAGTGATCTTGGCAACGTCATTGTAGCTGGAGCTCTCCATCTTCATAAGGCCCTGAAGACTTTTGAGTTCCTCCTCTTGCTTCTCCACCACTTCGCTTTCTATCTCTGTTGGGCTGGCTCCGGGCCAGAAGGTGAGGACCTCAATCTGGGGCAGCTGAGTATCCGGTGCCAGTTGAACGGGAAGTTTTTTAAGTCCAATGATGCCGAACAGCACGATGAGGATGACCATCACGGCGATGGTAACGGGACGCTGTATGGCAAATTTTATCATATTCATGAAACGCGGTGTCCTGTTCCGTGAGTGAATGGTTTATCAGGGGAAGACACCCCTGACGGGCTGTTACCGGGTGCTACTTTTTTCCGGGGATGATCTGCACGGAATCTCCGGGTTTCAGGCGGTCGTTTCCATCGATAACGACGAGCATTCCAGGCTTGAGGGGGCCCGGTGCAATGGCTGCGGCCTTGTCTACATAGGATACGATGGTGACGGGCAAGGGGGCTGCCTTGCCCTCTTTGATTGTGTAAGCCAGGTTTTGGCCTTGGTGTGTGACGATGGCCGTTCTGGGAATCATGGTCATGGTGCTGGCTTTTCCTGCTGGCATGGCTACGGTGGCGCTCATGTTAAGAACCGTGGTTTCAAGGGCGGGTAGCTTGACCTTGACAAAGATGGTTTTGGTGGCGGCATCCGCTACCGGAATGAACCCGGCGATGGTACCCTGCAGGGTTTTGCCCAAGGCTCGAATGGAGACGCTAACGCTCTTTCCCGAAGTTGAAAAACCAAGAAGATTTTCGGCCATGGGAACTTTGACATAGAGATCATCTGTTCCCCCCAGAAGGCAGAGCTGACTACCGGGAGCCACCCAGGAGCCTTTATCGGCAATTTTTTCAAGAATCACGCCGTTAAATGGGGCCCTGATGGTGCTTTTTCTCTTTTTAAGTGTGGCCAGTTGAAGCTTCTCTTCAAGGGTGGCCTTTTGGCACTCAAGGTCGTTCATGGAGAGTCGCATGTTATCAAACTCTTGCTCACTGGCCGCCTCTTGGGCAAAAAGGGCCTCGTATCGTGTGAGGTCTTTTTTGGCTTGAGTAAGGCGGACATCAATTTGAGCGATCTGCTTTTGAACCGTATTGATCTCATTTTCAACGAAATCGAGGTTGAGACGGAAGAGAGGGTCCCCTTTTTTAACGCGGTCTCCCTCTTTGATAAGCACTTTTCTCACCTTTCCGCTCACCTCAGGGGAGAGGTGGGTAAAGCGTTCAAACTGGAGGGTGCCCACCACGTCCAGGGTTTTGGCTACGGCTTTCTGCTGCACGGTGGTGGTGACAACCAGTGCCGGGGGTTTGGGAGGTGCTTCAGCAAAGGCGAAAAACGGATAAAAAGACACTGCGATCAGAGTGATGAGAGTAATCCATCTGAGAGGTTTCATAGCTATGGATCCTTACATGAAGATTTGGGTCTATGGGAGTGGCCCTTTATAATGAAAGAAGCAAGAGGCCACGGTTTGTCTTAAAAAATGAGCTCCAAAGCGGCCGGGTTAACTGGCGGCTGGCGCTTCGGCACGGAGTCCGGCAGAGATGTAGAGAATCAGTTCGTCCATCATCTTTGCCGGGTCGGTGTCAATGCCGAGAATATCAATGGTTTCATCCATGATGCACTCGCCCTGCATGATACCGAACGAGGAGATACGAAAAAAAGCCACCCGACGACACAGCACCATCTTGGGAAGGTGGGGAAGGGCCACGGCAAGGCATTCGGCCAGGTAAGCCAGTTTTTCCCGCACAAGATTTTTGAGATTCTGCTTAAAGATGCCCTCGTTGTCGTAGGCCGCTGCCAGCTGGTGAAAGACATTCATCCAGTCTGGGTTGGCCTGGGTGAACTCATAAAGTGGCTCCAGCTGACTGCGCAAAATGGCTTCCAGCTTGGGGGGACTGCCGCTGGCCATGACCTCTTCCAATCGCTCCCTCTGATTTTGCTCAAGGGGAGTAATAAATCTTGTAACAATGGCAGAGACCAGATTGTCTTTTGAACCGAAGTGGTAATTGATGGCTGCAACATTGACTCCGGCCTCTTCCGTAATTTTTCGCATGGAGGCTTTTTCTGCCCCCAACTCTACAATGAGGCGCTCGGCCGCGTCCAGTATCTTTGTTTTGGTGTCCATCTTCCCTCCTGGGTGAGAACGTGTGCAGATGGTGTTCTCTCTGCAACAGGAAGATATTTGAAATTAGCGTCGTTGGGCGCTGGTGCAGAGGAATCAAACGATGTTTGAAATGCTGTTTGGATTGTAGTTTTAAACATTGTTTGAATTGGGCGCAACATTTTTTTTATCTTTTCTACACTCCGCCTTTTTGCCTGCGGTCTTTTTTTGAGGGCATGGTCGGGAGGGTATATGGTCACCTGTGGTGCTTTCTGTCTTTACAGATGTTGCTTTTTTTGAATCCAGGTTTTCTTTAATCAGGATCAAGAAGGCTGATTTTTCAGGTGAAGGATGGTATTATATCTTAGCAAAGCAAATGCATTTGATTTGCTGCTCTCACCTGTAACCCTCTTCTTCCTTTGGCGTTTTTCCCTTTAGATTTAAAAAAGAGTCGGGTTTCATGTGGTGAAGGTTTCCATGAGATAACCTCATTTTTTTGCGTCGCCATAAAAAAATAACGCATCAAGGAGAACAGTGATGAAGAGACGATGGCGTGCGATTTTTGTGGTCTTTGGTGTTCTTTTCGGGTTTACACTGGTCCATGCCAGGATGATGCCAAAACCCAATCCAGACAAGTTGTGGCGTTTTATCACCAAAGATGCCCCTTATGAAAAATGGGGGCAGTGGGGGGATCATACCGGCATTCAGCCCGGTGCCGCGCCTCACGGAAAATACCACAAAGTATTTGTCAATAAAAGAGGTATTTACTCACCTGAAGCCCCGGTTCAATATGGCACCATCGTGGTGAAGATGAATTATGCCGATGCGGGAGCACGGAACCTTAACGCCGTGACCGTGATGTACAAAGTGAAAGACTACAACCCCGAGGCCGGAGATTGGTTTTGGGTGAAGTACATGCCCGATGGCATGGTAGAGACGTATGGCAGACCCCAGGGATGTATTGACTGCCATGCGGGACATGCAGAGAATGATTACATCATGGTTCATGCTTTTGGAGATGATGACGAGTAGTTTGGTTTTGCTTATTTGAATCAGGTATCAAACCTTTCAAAAACGTCATTTGTTCAGGCACGGGTCTTTCGTGTACAGTGGCCGCAGCTTCTTCGTAATGAAGATGAATTGCGGCTTTTTTGTGTTTATGCTGGTGGAATCAAATGGTGCAAATGGACTTTTTTTGAAGAGATATCAAACAATGTCTTGGATGCAGGCACGGGGTTTTATGCTCCTCTTGAATCCGTGGCTGAACATGGTATATTTTTCGGCCAGCGTGCATGTGTTTTGCTCGCTCTTTAACGTACGACCCGCCGTAAGTTGGGCTCAATGGTTAGAAAATAAAACGTATTGCGACGATATCGGAGAGATCAATGGAAGAGTTGAAAGGGAAAGTGGAGGCGGCCCACGGCCGAATCAATGCCGTCCGTCAGGAGATTGCCAAGGTGCTTGTGGGCCAGAGTCGACTGGTGGATGGCCTTCTCATGGGGCTTTTTACACGAGGTCATATCCTTATTGAAGGGGTTCCCGGACTTGCCAAAACCAGTGCGGTAAAAGCAGTGGCCGATGCCGTAGACGCCGCTTTTAAACGCATTCAGTTTACCCCAGATCTTCTGCCTGCCGATTTGGTGGGAACCGAAATTTACCGCCTTCAATCGGCTGACTTTGTCATTCGAAAGGGACCTCTTTTTTACAACATCATTTTGGCCGATGAGATCAACCGTGCTCCTTCCAAGGTGCAGTCCGCCCTTTTGGAAGCGATGCAGGAACGTCAGGTGACCATCGGTGATGAGACCTTTGCCCTTCCGGACCCTTTTCTGGTTTTGGCAACTCAGAATCCCATTGAGCAGGAGGGAACCTACCCCCTTCCAGAAGCCCAGGTGGACCGTTTCATGTTCAAACTTCTGGTGGACTACCCCAGCAAGGCCGAAGAAAAAGAGATCATGAAACGTGTGGGCTTCGAGCCACCAGAGCCTGTGAGCCCTGTTATTACACCTTCTGAACTCTCTGAGATGTTTGATCTGATTCATGGCATCTATATGGATGAAAAGCTCAAAGATTACCTGGTGGATCTGGTGTGTGCCACTCGAGATCCCAAAGGTTTGGACGAAGACCTGGCTGTCTGGATTCGATTCGGTGCCTCACCTCGAGCCACTATTTTCTTGAGTTTGGCTGCTCGGGCTTGGGCTTTTCTTCAGGGACGCACGTATGTTACCCCTCAGGACGTGAAGCAGATCGCACCGGATGTGCTTCGGCATCGCATCATTCCCAGCTACGAAGCCGAAGCGGAAGATATCACAACCGATACCATCATTGAGCGTCTTTTTGAGAGGGTGGAGGTGCCTTAAATGCTTCCCGCTGAGATTTTAAAAAAGATCAAGCGGATCCATATCCGAAGTCGCCGCATGGCTGAAACCATGATGGCTGGGCACTACCGTTCTGTGTTCAAAGGGGCGGGCATGGAGTTTGAAGAGGTGCGAGAGTACGCTCCGGGCGATGAGATTCGAAGCATCGACTGGAAAGTCTCTGCACGCATGGGCCGTCCATTTATCAAGCAGTACCGGGAGGAGCGGGAGATGGTGGTGATGCTCCTCATCGACATGAGCCGTTCCGGCTTTTTCGGAACCGGAGAAGAGCTGAAGGTGGACAAAGCCGCCGAAGTGGCTTCGGTAATCGCCTTTAACGCCATTAAAAATGGAGACAAAGTGGGGGCCATCTTCTTTACAGACCAGGTGGAGCTCTACATTCCTCCAAAAAATGGATCGGCCCATATCTGGCGGGTGATTCGTGAGATCTTTACCTTTAAACCCCAGAGTCGTGGCACAGACATTGATGAGGCCGTGGCCTTTTTAAATCGGGTCTGTCGCAAAAAGACGGTGAGTTTTGTCATCTCAGATTTTTTGGCTGAATCTTGCACACAGACCCTGCGTCTGGTCGGGCGGCGTCACGAGTTGATCTCCATTCTTCTTTCAGATCCCGGAGATTTTGCGCTTCCCAAAGCGGGCCTTTTGACGGTGAAAGATCCCGAGACCCTTGAGACGCATCTTTTGGATCTTTCAAACCCTAAGGTGCGCAAAAAGGTGGCGGCGGTAAAAGAGGAGGAGAAGCAAGCCATAGTCGAAGAGTCTCGGCGAGCCGGGGTGGATGTGATTGATCTTTCCACCCACGCTTCCACCACCGATGTTTTGACGCGTTACTTCTCCTGGCGGGAAGGAAGGAGGAGACGATGAAAAAGGTGACTCTATTTTCGGCGCTCCTTTTACCTGTTTATGCCTTTGCTCAAGAGAGCGCAGTGGTGCCCAAATCGTCTGAAAATACACCCATGACCGATATCAACGATATCGTCAGCCCGATCTACACTGGCCTTTCCGGTGCATTAAAAGAGGGGTTGGTTTATGGGGGGGCAGGGCTCCTGGTGGTGGGGCTGTCCCTTTTGGGGCTTTGGCTCTGGTTTCGGCGAAAGCAGGGGCCCAAAAACGTCTGTGTGGTTGTGGAACCGGCTGAAATTGTGGCCCTGAAGGCCTTTGAGACGTTGGCTCCTTTAAGGCATTCCGATGGAAAGGCGTTTTACTTTGAACTCTCCGAGGCCCTGCGCCACTACATCAAGGGGCGCTTTTTTATCAACGCCTCTGAGATGACCGCTGAGGAGTTTTTGGCAAGTCTTGGTTCTATCGATTTGGAGGCAGGGCAAAGAGATTATCTCAAAGAGATGACCCTTCATGGCGAACCGGTGAAATTTGCAGGTCAAATGGCCAGCCTGCAGGTGATGGATGCCGACCTGAATGGCGCAAGGCGGTTTGTGATGGAGACCACCCCGCGTCCGCAAGAGGATCAAGAGAGAAAGGATTCCTGAAGATTATGTTTGAGTTTGCAATGCCTTGGGCATTTTTGCTGTTTCTTCTTTTTCCACTTCTCGTTTGGCTCAGGCGAAGGCAAGCTTCGGCAGCCCTTCGGGTTTCGTCGGTTGCCCCTCTGCTTCACTCTGGACACTCTTGGGCTGCAATGGGAGCAAGGTGGGTTCCTTTTTGTCTCTACCTGGCCCTGGCCTTGATGATTGTGGCCTTAGCCCGGCCGCGCATGGGCACCCAGCATAGCACCGTAAAAACCGCTGGCATCAATATTGTCATCGCCTTGGATACCTCCGGCAGTATGGCAGCCCTTGATTTTAAGAGCAGAGGAGAGATGGTGGATCGCCTCACTGCGGTCAAAGAGGTGGTGAATCGGTTTGTGGCCGGACGAAACGGAGACCGCATAGGGCTTGTGGTTTTTGGGTCTGAGGCTTTTACCCAGGTGCCCCTGACGCGGGACTACACCACCATTTCCACCATTTTGGAAGAGGTCGAGATCGGGGCAGCGGGGCAGCAGACAGCCATTGGCGATGCTTTGGGGATCTCCTTGAAGCGTTTGGAAGATATTGAGAGCCGATCCAATATTATCGTGCTTTTAACCGATGGGGAGAATACCGCAGGTGAGCTGGCTCCGTCCATCTCTGCAGAGCTTGCCGCAGAGCGAGGCGTTAAGGTTTATACCATTGGGGTGGGTTCCAAAGGCGAGGTCCCTTTTCTGGTGAACACACCGCTTTTTGGAAAGCGCTATGTCTACCGAGAGGTCTCCATGGATGAGAAGAGCCTTCAAAACATTGCCCAAAAGACAGGTGGGCTCTACTTTCGGGCTGAAAATGAAAAAGGGCTGGCATCCATCTGGGAGACCATCGACCGTATGGAGAAGACCGAAGTGGAAGTGCTCTCCTGGACTGAATATGAAGAGTATTACCGAAGCTGGCTCTACGGGGCGCTTTTTTTAATCGGCCTTTACGTTATCTTGAGCAATACACGATTTTTGAGGGTGCCATGAGTTTTGCAAAGCCAAGTCTGCTGTTTTTGATCTGGGTGCTTCCCCCTCTTTTGGGATTGTTTATCTGGGGTGGTATCAAACGGCGGCGCATACTATCGTCTTTTGCTTCGACAAAGAGTCTTGCAGCCATTTCGCCAGACCAAAGCAAAGGGCGGCGCCGCGTTAAAGCGGGACTTCTTCTTTTGGGGATCGTTTTTTTGATTGTTGCACTGGCCGGACCGCGTTACGGCTATGTGTGGCAGGAGATTGAGCGAAAAGGGGTGGATATCATTGTGGCTCTGGACTGCTCCAAGAGCATGCTGGCCCAAGATGTGAAACCCTCGCGTTTGGACCGGGCCAAGCGTGAAATTATTGACCTTCTCTCCATCACACAAGGGGATCGAATGGGGTTGGTGGCTTTTGCCGGGGAGGCTTTTTTGCAGTGCCCCCTGACATTGGACTACAGCTCCTTTAATATTTTTCTTGAGGCACTCACACCCGACTACCTGCCCGTTGGGGGAACGGATTTGGCCGGAGCTCTTTCGGTCTCCATGAAGGCTTTTAAAGCCGATGATGCCACCGACAAGGCCATCATTCTTATTACCGATGGGGAAAAAACCGATGGGGACACCCTTGCCGTGGTAAAAAAAGCGGCGGAGATGAAGATTAAAATTTTTCCCATTGGCGTGGGAAGCCGGGAAGGAGTCCCTGTGCCAGATGCAGGCGGGGGATTTAAGAAAGGCCCGGATGGCAGCATTCTTCTCTCAAAGCTGGACAGCGACACCCTAAAGAAGATGGCGGCCATGACAGGCGGCACCTTTGTGCGATCGGTGGCGGGTGATATGGATCTCGATTTGATCTACACCCAGGGTATTCGAAAGAGCTTGGAAGCAAAGTCCGTTGAGAGTTCTCGCAAAAAAGTGTGGGAAAATCGATACCAGTGGGCACTGCTTCTGGCCATCCTCTGTCTGGTTTTCAGTCTGGGAACAGGAGAGGTCAAAAAGAACGGAATCCTTTTGATGCTGGCGGCTCTTCTTTTTTTACCCACCCCCTTGAAGGCCGCTGGACTGGATTTTGAAACATCGGTGGAAAAGGGCGTTGCCGCTTATAACAATGGCGATTACGAGTCCGCATTGAACCATTTTATAGAGGGCCAGCTTAAAGAGCCGGACAACCCGGAGATGGATTTTAACATTGGAAGTGCTTATTACCGCCTGGGGCGTTTTGATGAGGCCGCGGCAAGCTTTGAGGCGGCTTCTGCATCAAAAGAGAAGGCGTTAAAGTCCAAAGGGCTCTACAATCTTGGCAACAGCCGATTTAAAAAAGGAGACCTCAAGGCGGCCATTGAAGCCTGGGAGGCTTTTTTAAAGGAGAATCCCCAGGATACAAAGGCTCAGGAGAATATTGCCTTTGCTCAAAAGAAGATGAAAGAGCAGAAAAAAGAGCAGCAGAAAAAGGACGGCGACTCCAAAAAGGGGGAGCAGAAAGAGGACGAAAAATCCGAAGAAAATTCCGGAAAGCAGGGCGATCGTGACAAAAAAGAGGAGAAACAGTCGCCTCAGGCTGGAGAGGATAAAAAATCTTCCCAAGAAGGGCAGGCAGAGCAGCAGAAGCCTGAAGAACAGGGCGCTTCTCAACAAAGAGAGTCACAGACTGACCCTTCAAAAAAAGAGCAGGAGCCAGCGCAAGCCTCTTTGCCTGAAGCGAAGCCTGGGGATGAGGAGATGCAGCGTGCGGCATCGGTACTCAACCGACTTGAAGACAAACCCGGAGGTGCTCTGATGCGGGGTGCTCGAAAACGACGTGTGGAAAAGGACTGGTAGATGAAGCGGGTCTCTTTTTTGATTTTGACAGGGATGATGGTGGGACTTGTGTGGGTGGCTTCTGCGTGGGCCCAGAGTGCCCGAGCCGTGGTGGATACCAACAGGTTGCGCCTTGGGGACTCTTTTGTGCTGGAGGTGGAGGCAGACTTTTCCGGGGCTCGGGTTGAGATGCCTGAGCTTGAAGGGTTGCGCATCTCGCCTCGAGGGTCTCAGACCAGCATGCAAATGATCAATGGCACCACCACCCGCAAGGTGACCTTTCGGTATCTGGTTTCCCCTTTGCAAAAGGGGCGTTTTACCTTTCCGGCTATCAAGGTTCTTGGGGGAAAAGAGCCGGTTTACACCCAGCCTCTTGCCATTGAGGTGCTGGGTCGCGATGCGTCCAGCCAGGCAGACGAGCCTTGGCGTGTCTCGGCATCGGTCTCCAATTCGTCCCCTTATGTGGGCGAGCCTTTTGTGTGGACGTTTCGGTTTCAAACCGCCGTCCGCATGCAGGGCGGCAACCTTCAACGGCCCTCTTTTGACGGGTTTTCATCCGAAGAGATGGGAGAGAGTCGGGCTTTTGAAACGGTGATAAACGGGCGCAGATACATTGTTCACGAGGTCAATGTGCTCCTTACGCCGCAGAAAAGTGGAGAGTTGACCATTGAGCCTGCTGTTCTTACCGCCTCTTTGGAGGTGGGAAAAAGACGTCGGTCTTCCGATCCTTTTTTTGATGATTTTTTTGGGTCCCAGGCCCTGGTCAAGCAGAAGCAGCTCTTTACAAAGCCTCTTGCCGTTAAGGTGAAACCCCTTCCAGCCTATACGGGTGAGATGCCTTTTTCAGGCCTTGTGGGGCGCTTTGGCCTTTCGGCAACCCTTGAAAAGGAGACGGTTGCCAAAGGAGACCCCATTACCCTGACAGTCACCATTGAAGGCGAAGGCAATATCAAGGATGCTGGGGCACCAGCCCTTCCTCTTCCCAAGGGGATGAAACACTACGGCGACACCCCTGTAGAAGAGATCTCCTTAGGGCCTTCGGGGTGGCGCGGGCGAAAGCAGTTTAAAACCGCTCTGGTGCCCCTTTCGCCAGGGGTCATCTCCCTTGAACCTGTTCGTCTCGTCTGGTTTGATCCCAAAGTCGGGCGCTATGTTACCTCTTCCTCATCATCTCTCTCCTTTGTGGTGGAAAAGAGAGCTGACGAGGAGCTGGTGGATGCGTTTCAGGCCGTGAAGACTTTGCCACCTCTTGCGCGAAAAGAGGCGGTGAAACTCAAGGGCCTTGATATTCTTCCCGTGAAGGTGGATGCCGATACCATACTCTCTGAGGGCCCCATGGGGCTGGGTCGTTTTTTGGCCTGGTTGGGGGGGCCGGTGGCACTTTTTGGTGTGGCACTTCTTTTAATAAAGCGTTTGACCCGTTCCCAAGGGGTGTCGGAGACGCTTCTTAAAAAGGCACAGGCAGAAATTCGTACGGCAGAATCTTCCACAGGTGATTTTGATGCGTACCACAAAGCCCTTCACAGTGCCCTGACACTTCTTCTGGGTGCCATGGCCGGACGGACCATGGAAGGGGTAACGGAAGATGAGATTGTGAAGATGGTGAAGAATTCCACCGGAGATCTGGGGCTGGCCAAGGCAAGCGCTGCTATCTTAACGAGTGTTGAAGCCGCTCGCTATGGTGGTGGGGCTCGGGATGATGCCTCAAGAAAAGAGCAAGTGCAGGTTTTAAAGCGTTTGGCAAAGGGGATGAGATCATGAGATGTTTTTTTGTCGGGCTTGTGGCGCTGATAGTTCTTTCAGGAGTGCCCTCAACCCTTGTGGCCGGGGATCACTCAAAAGTGTTTTTTCAAGGGGTGGCTTCCTATGAAGAGGGCGACTACCAAAAGGCACTCACCGGGTTTCTCTCCATTGCTGAAGAGGGCGAGGTTGAAAACGGCAAGCTGTTTTAT
Source organism: Desulfobacterales bacterium (assembly GCA_022360815.1). Lineage (GTDB taxonomy): Bacteria > Desulfobacterota > Desulfobacteria > Desulfobacterales > Desulfolunaceae > Desulfoluna. Next base: position 13,887 of record JAKSCC010000090.1, on the reverse strand, counting down.
AATATCGGCAACAGCTACATGCAGTTGGGAAAAACGGGTCATGCCCTGCTTTGGTATGAACGAGCCCTTCGGCTGATTCCCAAAGACCCTGATCTGCTTTTTAATCGCAATGTGGCCCTTTCCAAAGTGAAAGATCGTCAGGAAGAGGGGGCTGGGCTTCTCGCTTCTCTTCTTTTCTTCTGGAAGAAAGGGCTTTCCCTTGGCACCCTCCAGTGGCTGGCCGTAGGCGTTGGGCTGATTTTTTGGACCTGTTTGACCTTGGCCCTTTGGCGCAAAAAAGGCGCTTTAAAAGGGGGCGCTGCTTTTTGTGGGGCTCTCTTCGTTTTGGTGGGGGGAACGGCTGTTTGGGACACTGTGGCTCTGGGGCGTACCCACAAAGGGGTGGTGCTTGCGCCTTCGGTTTCTGTTCACTCGGGACTCTCAGAGACCTCCACCGAACTCTTTACACTTCATGCTGGAAGTTTTGTATCCATTGAAGCCAGGCGCGAGGGGTGGGTGCGTATCGCCTTTGGCTCAGCCAAAAGGGGCTGGGCTCAATCTGAGAGCGTTGGTGAGATCTGATTGCTGAAGCCCCTTTGCACTTTATGCATTTCTCAATGCAACAACGTGCTTTTTTAAGGGGATATTGACAAATTTTTCATAAAAATTTACCCTTTGAAATATCCTATCTATAGGTTTCATGTCTGAGGGGCCAAAAAGATATTTTATCTCTTAAAAAAGATGGTTTCGTAAGGAAGACGATGCGGTGATGTCATGCTCAAAGTGTCAGGGACACGCTATGGGCGAAGTGATTTTTTGCGAAGCCATTTAAAAAAAGAGATTGCAACCTCCCTTCGCGTTACACTCCTTTTGCTTAGTCGCTGATTTTGTCCTCTCAATCTTGAATGGCTGGGTACGTGAGCGTGTGATCATTATTGTGCAAGTGTTTCATCTGCAGAAATGAGATCGCCTCACACATGAGTCACCAAGTGACAACCATACACTCCAGAAAGGAGAGATCATGTCTGATGATTTAGCATTCAGGATCCAATTGGGAATCGTACTTCCGAAAATGAAAGAGCAGATCGGGGATGACTTGGGTAAAATTGTCGGTGAATTGGTGGATATCCTTCGTATGGGCACCCGCGACGGAGAAGAACTGGCAGTCGAGCCTATCAAAGAGATCCTTATGAAGGATTTTGAAATTTTTATTGATGAAAATATTATGCCCGAAGTGGCGAAGAAGATTGCACCTCCGCCAGAGGAAGAGCCTGCCGGAGAAGAAGGTGGCGGTGAAGATGCCGCCGCAGAAGAAGGGTAACCCCCTTAAGCAAATGTTCTTATCAAAGCGATTTGGCTTCAAAAAAACTCCTCGCCGGTCCGGCGGGGAGTTTTTTTATTGGGTGGTTCTGCAAAGGTCCAGCTACCTTGTTTTTCCTCCCGCAAAGCGTATGGCCGCTGTGGCGATAACATGCAAGGGGTCCACAAAGGGTCCGTTAAACTGAAATATTTTATCGGCCACCGAAAGTTCGGTGCAGCCGAGAATAAAACAGGTGGCCCCTCTGGATTTGAGGCTCTCCACGGCTTCAAGGAATCCTTTGTCGGTGACTTTTTTGCCCCCTTTGATGTCATAGATGAGGTCGGTAACGTGTTTTTGCATTTCGGGATCGGGCGTTACGGGCGACATTCCTTGGGCTTCGAGTGCCTTGTGGTAAACCCCCGACTGACAAGTTCCCTGGGTGGCGAGAATGCCCACGGTGGTGGTGTTTTCAAACGCTTTTTTGATGTGGGCAGCGGTTTCGTTGATCATATGGAGAAAGGGGATGCCGATCTGGGCAACGATATCTTCGTAGAAATAGTGAGCGGTGTTGCAGGGCATGATGAGAAAGTCTGCCCCCATGGTCTCCAGGTGTCTGGAGGTGGCGATGAGTTCGGCTCTGGGGTCTTCACCGCCAGCCACAATGTGTGCGGTTCGATCCGGGATTTGGGGGTTGCTGTTGATAAGGATCTTTAGATGATCCTGATCCTTTTCTGCAGAGGTGAGGGCAGTGACTTTTTCATAAAGAAGAGCGGTGGCCATGGGACCCATGCCGCCGACAATACCGAGGGTTTTTGCTGTGCTACTCATGGTTATCCTTCTACAACTCCTCTGGGGCTCGGTTTTGTAAAAAACGGTCTACTTGGTCTGAACGTGCTGCTTTTCCCGATGCCTGTGGTGTTTCATCCATGGTCATGGGGCTTAAGGCGGTCTTTTTGAGTGATTTTGGCAATCGCTTCTAAAAGAGAGGCCATTTGGCATTTGCGGAGCCATGCGGTGCGGGGCATCGCTTTGCTCCTTTAATGGTGAATACGCCTGTCGGTGAAAAATGCAAGGGAAATCTCTAAAGCTGAACGCATGCAGGGTTGTTATCCCGCTTTGGTTTAGCCGCTTTTTTTTGTAAAAAACTGAGGTAACAAATCGCTTGACAATCTCTGTACGGGAACATAAGGAGGCTCTGGTCTTTTATTTGTACGTTCGTTCGATATTGACCGGTTCAGGAGATAACGGCTCTGGAGAGCCGTTGTATTTATTTTACACACAGGCCATGACATGAAATCTGTTCTAACAACATGCCCTTACTGCGGATGTGGATGTACCCTTTTCCTGCAGGTGAAGGGCAATGCCATTTTAGGGGCCGTTCCAAACAGCAACAATGCTGTGAATAAGGGCTCTCTTTGTGCCAAAGGACGCTTTGGTATGGAATTTGTACATCACAAGGATCGACTCACAACCCCCTTGATTCGAAAAGAGGGACGCCTTCAACCCGCCAGCTGGCACGAAGCGTATGACCTCATCACTTCAAAGCTTACCACCTACCGAGACACCTGCGGTCCAGACGCCATCGCCGGCTTTAGCTCTGCACGATGCACCAACGAAGAGAACTATTTGATGCAAAAGTTCATGCGTGCTGCGGTGGGAACCAACTCGGTGGACCACTGCGCCCGCCTCTGACACGCTCCCACTGTGGCAGGTCTTGCCACAACACTGGGCAGCGGCGCCATGACCAACTCCATTGTTGAACTCGATGAGATGGGTAAAGGCGATACGATTTTTGCCATTGGCACCAACACCACAGAGTGTCACCCCATTATTGGCCTTGGAATGCTTCGAGCGGTAGAGCGAGGGGCCTCTTTGATTGTGGCCGATCCAAGGGCCACGACCTTAACCCAGCACGCATCGGTATGGCTTCGTCTGAAGCCGGGAACAGATGCCGCGCTTCTCAACGGGTTGGCCCATCTTTTGGTGCAATCGGGCCAGGTGGATCGTGCTTTTATCGATGCCAAGACAGAAGGGTACGACGCCTTTGCCAAAACGGTTGAGGCATATACCCCTGAGTTTTGTGAGGCGATCACTTCGGTCTCCAAAGAGGCGCTGATGCACGCCGCCGATATTTTGGGTAAAAGCCGTCATACTGCGACCTACTACACCATGGGCATTACCCAGCACACCTCGGGTGTGGAGAATGTCTGTGCGGTTTCAAACTTGGTACTTTTGACCGGTCAGTTGGGCCGAGCCAAGACGGGGGTGAATCCTCTTCGCGGTCAGAATAACGTTCAGGGCGCTTGCGATATGGGTGCCCTGCCCGATGTTGTGACCGGATATCAGAAGATTGGAGATGCAGAGGTTCGAAGTCGGTATGCCGATGTTTGGGGCGTTTCACTTCCCAACGGAAAGGGGCTTACCATTCCTGAGGTGTTTGACGGGGCCATTGAGGGGTGCGTTAAGGCAATCTACGTGTTTGGTGAAAACCCCCTTCGAAGCGACCCGGACATTCATCATGTGGAAAAAGCTCTGGACCACACGGAGTTTCTTGTGGTGCAGGATATCTTTTTGACGGAAACCGCCCAGAAGGCCGATGTGGTGCTCCCTGGAGCGAGTTTTGCTGAAAAAGAGGGCACCTTTACAAACACCGAGCGTCGGGTTCAAAGGGTTCGAAAGGCTGTGGAGCCTGTGGGAGAGAGTCGGCCAGATTGGAAGATTCTCTCGGATCTTATGGAGAAGATGGGCCTTGAAATCAAACACACCACCCCTGAAGAGGTGTTTGATGAGATGCGGGGATTGACCCCCTCTTATGGCGGTATCACCTACAATCGGCTGGAGAATGAATCCCTGCAGTGGCCCTGTCCTCATGAGGAGCACCCTGGTACCCCCATTCTTCACCAGGATGGCTGCATGCGAGGCAAGGGGCGTTTTGTGCCTGTAGAACACCGAGATCCAGCAGAACTTCCCGATGAAGCATACCCCTTTCGGCTTACCACAGGTCGAGTGACGGCTCATTACCATACAGGCACCATGACCCGTCGCTGTGGTGGGCTTGAGGGGGTGAACCCGTGTGAACGTGTGGAAATCCATCCGGAAGATGCGGCTTTTTATGGCATCGGCTCAGGTGATCGTGTGGAGGTGGCCACGCGGCGTGGTGCCATTGAAACCGCCGTGGAGATTACGCGGCGCGTACCACGCGGGCTTCTTTTCGTCACTTTCCACTACAGCGAATCGCCGGGAAACAGACTCACCACTTCAGCAGCAGATCCGGTTACGGGCACGCCAGAACTAAAAGTGTGTGCTGCTAAGATTCGAAAAATTGAACGCGCCTCTTCAGAAAATGGGGCGGTATGCGGAGGGACGATATGAAGAGGTTAAACCGATTGGTGGTGGCCGACCCCAAGCGATGTGTGGGGTGCCGAATCTGTGAACTCGCCTGCGCTACGGTTCATGAAAAGGGAATCAAGCCCTTGACATCAGGGAACTTAAATCACCCTTTAAGGCCACGTCTTCATCTGATTCGTGCCGCAGAGATGACGGCACCGGTGCAGTGCAGACATTGCGAAGACGCGCCATGTGCTCGGGCGTGCCCATCCCATGCCATACATCGAACGGACAAAGGCGTTTTGGTGGATGAATCGGAGTGTACCGGTTGCAAGAGTTGTGTGCTTGCCTGCCCCTTTGGGGCCATTGATATTGGGCCTTTCTACAAAGAGGGACGATCGGTTTTGTCCACCGATGGAAGCCCCAGAGTGACAGCCCTTAAATGCGATCTTTGTGCCACATGGGGAGAACCAGCTTGTGTGGCAAGCTGCCCTCATGATGCGTTGTGTTTTGTTGACCCAGATGCCCTGCGTCAGAAGCGAAGCCTTGAGGCAGCGCTCTCCCTTCGGGTTGTGGGAAGTGCTCGGAGTGGAGGATGTGATGAGCGATAAAATGAAAACGGGCAGGGTCTGTATTGATGCTGAACTCTGTACGGGTTGTGGTCACTGCAAAGAGGTTTGTCCGGTGGATGCCATTGGCGGCGTGCCAGGCTCTCCCCAAAAGATAGACGAAGAACGCTGTGTGATGTGCGGTCAGTGCATTCACGTCTGTGCTGCATTTGGGAATGGTAAAAAGGCGGGGCATGATCCCTTAGAAACCCAGGAGCCGGCATTTGCAGCCCACTATGTGGGAGAAGTTGGGCAGGTCCTGACCGCATTGGGTCAGCCACATACGCTGAAGGTGGTGCAGTGCGCTCCGGCGGTTCGAGTGGCTTTGGCCGAAGAGTTTGGTCTGCCTTTTGGTTCCCTTACTCCCGGAAAACTCGCATCCGCCCTTCGGGCTATTGGGTTTGATCGAGTCTACGATACCAACTTTGCGGCCGATGTGACCATTATGGAAGAAGGAGCCGAGCTTCTCTTTCGCCTGAAGGCGAAAGAGAATTTGCCCATGTTCACCTCCTGTTGTCCGGCCTGGGTGCGCTATGTGGAGCAGGCGTATCCCGATCTTCTGGGGCATCTTTCGTCCTGTAAATCGCCCCAACAGATGGCCGGAGCCTTGTTTAAGGGGCATGGTGCAGATCTCAATGGCGTTGCCTCGAATTTGGTGTACAGCGTCGCTGTTATGCCTTGCACTTGCAAGGCGTTTGAGGCCTCACGTCCGGAAATGGAGAGTGGGGGTCTGCGCCATGTGGACCACGTTATCACCACGCGTGAATTGGCGCGGCTTATCAAGCACAAAGGAGTGGAGTGGGGTGACCTGAAGGAGACCGCCTTTGACGCTCCTTTTGGGGAGTACACCGGTGCCGGGAATATTTTTGGAAACACAGGGGGCGTGATGGAAGCAGCCCTTCGAACCGCATGTGAATCGGTGACCGGAAAGCCTCTTGGCGAGATAACCTTTGACGCTGTACGGGGTGGGCAGGGCGTTCGAAAAGCGACGATCGTCCATGAAGGGTTGGAACTCACTGTGGCCATTGTGGGGGGCCTTGCGCATGTGGCACCGCTTTTGGAAGCGGTGAGGCGCGGAGAGGCAGATTTTGATTTTCTTGAGGTGATGTGTTGTCCCGAAGGGTGCATCAGTGGAGGAGGGCAGCCCAAAGTACTTCTTCCGTTTAATCGGCCCGTTGCCCTTGCTCAGCGCAAAGCCGCTCTGTATGCCCATGACAGCGAGTTGCCGGTGCGCAAATCCCATGAAAATCCAAATATCCAAAAACTCTACAAAGAGTACTTGGGAGAGCCGTTGGGGCATCTTTCCCATGAGCTTCTTCATACCGACCATGTAAAAAAGCGTGGGGGGGTCCATGAATAGTTTTATTGTGGGAGACCCCAAAAGGTGCATCGGCTGCAAAGCGTGTGTGGTGGCGTGTGGCGAGGTGCATCGAAGGGAAGGGGAAAGGAGCTTTTTGCCTCGCATTGCGTTGGTCTCAACAGCAGAAGTGACCATTCCAATTCATTGCAGACAGTGTGAAAATGCTCCGTGCGTGGCAGCTTGCCCGGAAGGGGCGCTTTGTTTTCGTGATGGGCGCGTTGTAGGCGATCCGTCACGCTGCATGGGATGCAAGCAGTGCGTTCTGGCATGTCGGTTTGGAGCCATTGCTTTGAGCGAAAATGAAGCCTCTGCTCCCTTGAAGTGTGACCTCTGCTTTAACTGCAGCGAGTCGCCCGTTTGTGTGGCGGTGTGCCCGGCCCAGGCTCTTGCCTTGGTGCGTTCTGAAGCGCTTCATGACGATCTTTTTCATCGCCAGAAAAGAGCTCTTAATGCACTGATTTGAGCTGATCTTTTTCTTTAAAGAGAAGACCCAAAAAGGTGCAACCGTGGTCTGCGGTGACAAAGGTGTCATACACTCTTTTTCACCGCATTCCCCACGGTCCACGGCCTCAAGGCCCCGAATGACGGAGATCATACCGATGGTATGGATCTCTATTTCGTTCGAAATTTTTTCTTGAGGTCGTGGGGCACCTTGCCCTCTTTTCTTTTAGAAATCCGTGAGCCCCACAAAGCTTTCGGCCTTGAGACTGGCACCCCCAACCAGAGCTCCGTCGATATCTTCTTCGGCCATCAGGCCTTTAATGGTGGAGGTGTTGACGCTTCCGCCGTAGAGAATGCGCAGCTTTTCAGCGGCTTTTTTGCTGTACATGTCGGCGATGAGCGTGCGAATGGCTTTGCAGATCTCCTGCGCATCCGCGTTGCTTGCCGTTTTTCCTGTGCCGATGGCCCAGATGGGCTCGTAGGCGATGACCACGCGAGTCACATCGGCCTCAGCCACACCCATCAGGCAGGAGACCACCTGTTTTTTCACAACCTCCATGGTGATGCCTTCCTGTCTTTCCTCAAGTGTTTCCCCACAGCAGAGAATCGGAACAATGAATTCGGAGAGAGCACGCGTCACCTTTTTGTTAATGAAGGCATCGGTCTCCCCAAAAAGCTGACGGCGCTCGGAGTGTCCGAGGATCACATGGGTCGCACCGCTGTCTTTAATAAGGGCTGGCGATACCTCACCGGTGAAGGCACCGCAGGGTTGGGGGTGCATGTTCTGGGCCCCCACGGTGGTGGGAAGATCTTTTGTGGCATCTGCAAGGGCATAGAGAAGGGGGGCCGGTGCGCAGATGAGGGTCTCTACCCCCTCTTTACCAGGGTGACTGCGGAGGTACTCCACAAAATCAAGGGCTTCACCCATGGTTTTATTCATCTTCCAGTTGCCAGCAATAAGGGATTTTCGCATATTTTATCCTGTTTGTATTTTTAGTGATGTGTAAGGCTTGTTATTGGATTGCTCGTTTGCTTTTAAGGTAGTCAATCAAAAACACTCGAAATAGAAGATCTACGTGATCGGTGCGTATGAGGAGGCGGGGTGTTACGTGGTGCTGAGGCGACGATGCGTTGTGGCAGGTGCGGCTGATTTGTTCTTAATGAAAAAAGATTCGGGGTCCCGGCGAAAACAGGGACCCCGAATCTTACACCTTTACATCACAATTTGGTGAAAAAAGACTGTTTTACTTGAAGGCCATGGATGCTTTGACCGCTTTTTTCCATCCGCCGTAAAGCTTTTCGCGTGTCTCGGAACCCATTTCGACTTCAAAGGTTTTATCCTTCATCCACTGGGTGGCGATCTCTTCTCGGTTTTTCCAGAATCCCACAGCCAGACCTGCCAAATAGGCGGCACCCAGGGCGGTGGTTTCAACGATGACGGGACGCTCGACATCGGCACCGAGAATATCGCTCTGGAACTGAAGGAGAAAGTTGTTGCCGGTGGCTCCGCCGTCCACGCGAAGGGTTTTGATGGCGATGCCAGAATCGGCCTCCATGGCGGAGATCACATCTTTGGACTGATAGGCCAGAGATTCAATGGTGGCCCGTACAAAATGCTCTTTGGAGGAGCCGCGAGTCAGACCAAAGATGCAGCCACGCACGTCGCTGTCCCAGTAGGGTGTACCGAGCCCCACGAAAGCGGGAACCACATAGACCCCTTCGGTGGACTCCACACGGTGGGCGTAGGCCTCGCTGTCTTTGGCGTCGGCGAACATTCGCAGGCCGTCGCGAAGCCATTGAATGGCGGAACCGGCCACGAAAACACTGCCCTCAAGGGCGTATTCCACCTTGCCGTCCACACCCCATGCGATGGTGGTGAGAAGACCATTTTCAGACTTTACCGCTTTTTCGCCGGTGTTCATTAGCATGAAGCAGCCGGTGCCGTACGTGTTCTTGGCCATGCCTTCCTCGTAGCATGCCTGACCGAAAAGGGCGGCCTGCTGGTCACCGGCCATACCGGCGATGGGAATTTCATAACCAAAGAAGTTGCTGGGGATGGTGGATCCGTACACTTCGGAAGAGGGACGGACTTCGGGAAGCATGGAGGCGGGCACGTCAAGCATGTCGAGAAGCTCTTCGTCCCACTTGAGGTCGTGGATGTTGTACATCAGGGTACGGGAGGCGTTGGAGTAGTCCGTGACGTGGGCCTGGCCGCCGGTGAGCTTCCAGGTGATCCAGGTGTCGATGGTGCCGAAGAGAAGGTCTCCCTTTTCGGCTTTTTCGCGGGCGCCTTCCACATTGTCAAGGATCCATTTCACCTTGGTGCCTGAGAAGTAGGCGTCGATGAGAAGGCCGGTTTTGTTGCGGACGGTCTCATCAAATCCTTTCGCCTTGAGCTCTTCGCAGATGCCTGCGGTCTGACGGGACTGCCAGACAATGGCATTGTAGATGGGGTTACCGGTGTTTTTATCCCATACCACGGTGGTCTCACGCTGGTTGGTGATACCGATGGCCGCGATTTCATCACCGGATATATCTTTGTTGGCGAGGGCTTCCGCAACCACAGACTGGACGGAAGACCAGATTTCAAGAGCGTCGTGCTCCACCCAGCCGGGCTCAGGGAAGATCTGACGGAACTCTTTTTGGGTGATCAGTTTGATATCGCCTGCTTTGTCGAAGATGATGGCACGTGAGCTGGTGGTTCCCTGGTCGATGGAGATGACGTATTTTTTTTCCATGTTGAACTCCTGAAAAGTTTGTAATGGCTGGCGTCCTTTCTTGGTTGAAGGTGCCAGAGAAAAGATCTGTATTCTCGCGTATCGAAGGGTGGGTGGCGCGTGCAGAAAGAGATTCTGCACGCAGATCCCCATATCTTCTTACATGACGAGGGATTTGTAAAGCAGGGCGCCGATCATGCCACCGATGATGGGGCCAACCACAGGAATCCAGGCGTATCCCCAGTCTGAATCCCGCTTTCCGTGAATGGGCAGCAGGAAGTGGGCGATACGAGGGCCAAGGTCCCTTGCGGGGTTGATAGCGTAGCCGGTGGTTCCACCCAAAGAGAGGCCAATGGCCAAAATGTAGAAGCCAATAATCAGGGGATTGAGGCCTTTGGAAAATTCGTTGGCACCGATGCCCAGAATGCCGAAAACCAAAGCAGCGGTTCCGATAATTTCACTGATGAGGTTGGCCATGGGACTATGGATGGCAGGCGCAGTGGAGAAGACAGCCAGTTTCAGGTCTGCATCTTCGGTTGCTTCCCAGTGGGGAAGATAGTGCAGATAAACAAGAGAGGCACCAATTATGGCGCCGATCATTTGTGCAACGATGTACATAGGCACATCTGCCCAGGGGAAAGCTCCAATGCTTGCAAGGCCTATGGTCACGGCCGGGTTGATGTGAGCGCCGGAGTATTTGCCTGCAACATACACGGCAAATGCAACGGCGAAACCCCACCCCATGGTGATGACAATCCAGCCGGAGTTTTGAGCCTTTGATTTGTTTAGGACAACGCCTCCAACAACGCCACCACCAAACAGAATCAGCATCATGGTTCCGATGATTTCACCCATAAAACTAGACATACTACCCTCCAAATTTAATACTTTGAGCGTCACATAGTCGTGTTCGACTTTGGTATGCGAACACTGTCTCGTGTCAAACATGCCGTTTTTTACGAAACACTGTTTTGGTGTATATTCGAAAGTGAAATAAATCAAGAATAAAATGTTTGTTAACGAAAATTTTGGTAGGACCAGAGTAGAAAAGGAACAGGTTAATTTGTTGATTGTTGCTGTTTCTTAAAGAGGAACTTTATGTAAAACCAGTCGCTTAAGTTGTTGATAGTTTATTATATTGTGTTGTTGTTTTGCTATGTGGGGAGGTGGGTGGATTATGGTGAAATCGGTGTTTTTTTACAGGATGAGTGTTTGGTAGCAAATGTTCGTTTATGAACAATTTCGCTGGTTTTGTAACGAACGGCGACGGTATAGCATGAGGAAAGATAGCGATAGCTGTTACGCGTGAGGGACTCTTTTTTGATGGTGGAAAGCGTTTTTGGTTGGTATGAAATTGGTTTGCTTAAGAGCTATTTTGTCTCTTGATTTGTTTTTCTATTAAATACGAGGAATGTAGTACAAAAACCGGAGGGGAGGGTTGGGGGTAATGTATGCAACGTGTGGCCAAGGAAAAAGGCTCTGCACCTGAACCGATGCGGAGCCTTTTTGAAATGGTCGGGGAAGGGTGGGGCTGAAAAAGTAGCCGTCCTCCCCCCCCCTGTAAAGAAATTTCTTACTTGATAAACCCTGGCTTGGAGAGACGCGCGGCACAGCCCAGTTCTTCTGCAATACGAAGGAGCTGGTTGTATTTGGAGACGCGGTCGCTTCGAGACATGGAGCCTGTTTTGATCTGGCCGCCGGTGATGCCGACGGCCAGATCGGAGATAAAGGTGTCGGCGGTCTCACCGGATCGGTGAGAGATCACCGTGGTGTACCCGGCCTCTTTGGCCATGGTGATGGCCGCCAGGGTTTCGGTCACGGTGCCGATCTGGTTGAGCTTGATAAGAATGGAGTTGGAAACCCCCATCTCAATGCCTTTGGCCAGAATGGCGGGGTTGGTGACAAAAAGGTCATCGCCTACGATTTGAATCTTGTTGCCCATGCGATCGGTCATCAGCTTCCAGCCGTCCCAGTCTTCTTCGGCCAGGCCGTCTTCAATGGAGACGATGGGGTAGGTGTCCACAAGGTTCTCGTAGTAGGCCACCATCTCTTCAGAAGAGAGGCTTTTTCCTTCGGCTTCCAGGCAGTACTTTCCATCTTTGTAGAATTCGCTGGCGGCAGCATCCAGAGCAAACACCACATCTTTTCCAGGGGTGTATCCTGCGGCTTCCACGGCGCTTACAATAAGCTTGAGGGCCTCTTCGTTGGAGCCGAGATCCGGGGCGAATCCGCCCTCGTCACCCACACCGGTCGCAAGGCCGCGTTTTTTGAGTTCGCCTTTGAGGTGATGGAACACCTCGGCTCCCATGCGAATGGCTTCAGAGATCGTCTCTGCGCCGGCAGGAATGATCATGAACTCCTGAATATCGAGGCTGTTGGTGGCATGGGAACCGCCGTTGATGATGTTCATCATGGGCATGGGAAGCTCTGCGGCAGCCATGCCGCCGAGGTAGCGGTAAAGGGGCATTTCATAGGCGTCTGCTGCGGCACGGGCCGCTGCCATGGAGACGCCCAAAATGGCGTTGGCACCGAGTTTGGATTTGTTTTCGGTTCCGTCCAGCTCAATAAGGGCCGCATCCAGAGCGGCCTGGTCGGCAGCGTCCATGCCGACGATGGCCGGTGCGATGATCTCGTTGACATTGGCGATGGCTTTGAGCACACCTTTTCCGAGGTAGCGGCTCTTGTCGCCATCTCGGAGCTCAAGGGCTTCGCGGGTGCCGGTGGAGGCACCTGAAGGGACGGCTGCACGGCCGGTGGCTCCGCAGTGGAGAACCACATCCACCTCCACAGTGGGGTTTCCACGGGAGTCGAGAATTTCGCGGGCCATGATACCTGTAATCTGAGTCATTTTATGTCTCTCCTTGATCGTTATGGTCGTGGGGGGATTGTGCCCCCATGGGGTTTGCAAATGATTTGTTTGCGATCGTGAAGCCAGCGGTTCAGGCAAATACAACCGAAACCGTCTGGAATCAAAATACCTGACCCTTTTTGCTCTGAAGATCAGGTGGTGAAAAAGCGGTGGTTGTCTGTTTGGAAAGGGGTGGCCCAAAGGCTCAGGGTAAAGCGGGCGGCTCACCCCTCTCCTGTGTGAAATCAGATCATATAGTTTTGAGCAAGCTTTTTGAACTCGGCCACCTGCGCGTCGATCCACGCCTGATCTCTTTGAAGCTCGGTGGCCATAATGGCCGCCACTCTGGGGGCGATCTCCACGCTGGCCGCTGCGTTAAGGAGCAGAGAGCGGGTGCGGCGTGAGAGCATATCCCCAAGGGTGTGTGCCCACTCATGTCGAACCGCCCAGACCACCTCAATGCCCAGGTAGGGCAGCTTGGGGTGCAGGGGGCCGGCAAGTTCAGGAAACTCATTGGCCAGCTCGCGCACCTCTCCGGCGTAGCTTCCGTAAACGTGCAAGGGGTCTTTCAGGTCGCTTCCGATGCACCATCCGTGGAGGCGAAGATCCCGAGTCTGTGACGCCTGATCGGGCAGCCCAGCCAGCTGAGCCGCTTTGTCGATGGTGTCTTCGCCCATTTTTCGGTAGGTGGTCCACTTGCCACCGGCAATGGTGACCAAGCCATTGGGCGAGATGGTTAGATGATGATCCCGTGAGAGAGAAGAGGTCTTTCCCTCTTCGTTTTCTCCCGATATCAAAGGGCGAATGCCGGTGAAAATGGAGAGCACATCCTCTCGTTTTGGGATTTTGGAGAGGTAGCGGCCCGCGTGGGAGAGGAGAAATTCCACCTCTTCTTCCAGGGGTTTGGGCTCCATGACCGACTCTTTGATGGGAGTGTCTGTGGTGCCCACAATCACCCGGCCGTGCCAGGGAACCATAAAGATGACCCGCCCATCGTCGGTATGGGGAACCATGATGGCCGTTTCTCCCGGGTCAAAGGCTTTGTCGAGAATCAGGTGAACCCCCTGGCTCGGGGCGATGAGCTTTCGAGCGTCGGGTTTATCCATGCGGCGAATGTTGTCGACAAAGATTCCTGCCGCGTTGACCACGGCTTTTGCCTTAAGGGTGTACGTTGTGCCACTGATTTGGTCGCAGGCCGTCACGCCGCAGACCACATTTCGCTTATCTTTTACAAGGTCTGTGACCTTTATGTGGTTGACGGGAAACTGCCCGAGGCTCTCCATGGTTCTGGCCAGGGTGATGGCAAG
>JAKSCC010000047.1 GCA_022360815.1 Desulfobacterales bacterium | reverse complement strand
TTTAAAAGGTGCATCACGTGCTTGACGATGGCAAGCCCCAGGCCCGTCCCGCCCAGCGTGCGGCTTCGCGCACTGTCCACTCGGTAGAAGCGCTCAAAGAGCCGGGGGATGTGCTCGGCCTCGATGCCGCAACCGCTGTCTGAAACAGAGATCGCCACCTTCCCCCCTCTCTTCTCGATAGAGACCGTCACCGTGCCGCCTTCGGGGGTGTACTTCACCGCGTTGTCCAAAAGATTGACCACAGCCCGCTCCAGAAGCATGGGATCCATCTGGGCCTGGGCTTGAACCTCTCCGGTCACCTCGATGGCAACCCCTCTTTTGGCAGCGCCTTCACTCAAGAGAAGAAGGCTTGTCTCCACAACCAGGCCCACCTGAAAAGCGCGAATCTCCACCAGGTTTTCTCTGTGCTGCTCAATGCGCGAGAGTTCCAGAAGGTCCTCAATGAGATGGCTCATGCGTTCGGCATTCTTCTCGATGATGTTATAAAAGCGAAGATGCTCTTCACACGCCTTTTCACGGTCCATTTGAATGGTCTCCACCGCCCCCTTGATGCAGGTGAGCGGGGTGCGCATCTCATGGGAGGCGTTGGCCGCAAAATCTTTTCGAATGTTCTCCAGACGCCTGAGACGGGTGACGTCGTTTAAAACCACCAAAGAGCCCCTTCGGCTCTGGCCATCTTCCAGAAGGGGCGTGCTTTTAACGTGCAAAAGGGTCTCTTTGTCATCCCAGAGCTTGATATCTTCACTTAAAGGCTCTTCGGTCTTTGCCGCCCTCTCCATAAAACGGATAAAGGTGATGTTGCGAAGGACCTCGGAGACACCAAACCCTACGGCCTCGCCTGGAATAAGAGCAAAGATGGCGCGGGCAGCCGGGTTCATGTTGATGATCTTCATCTCCTCATCCACCGCCAGAACCCCCTCCCGCATGCTGGTCAACACCGCTTCCATCTCGTTTCTCTGGCGACTGATCACCTTGATGCGCTCATCCAGCTGCTCGGCCATCTGGTTCATGGCCTCGGCAAGCCCTCCGATCTCAAGGGACTCCGGCACAAAGAGCTTGTGGCTGAAGTCCCCCTGGGCAAAAAGGCGCGCGCTTTGCTCCATATCGGAAATGGGCGAGCTGATCTTCCGTGAAACCACAAGACTCACCACCCCTGCAAGAAGGGCTGTCACAACCCCCCAGGCCATAATCTGAAGGCGCACACTCCTGGCTTCGCCCTTGATGGCGGTCATGGGAAGGGCCGAACGCACCACCCCCAACACCAGATTGTTTCGTTCTACTGGAACCGCCACATACATCATGTCGGTTCCCAGAGTCTCACTGTAGCGGATGGCCACCCCTGCCTCCCCCTTAAGGGCCTGGGCCACCTCGGGCCTGTAAGCGTGGTTTTCCATCTTCCCCGGAAGGCGATTGGTATCTCCCAGAACCTCTCCCTTGCTGTCAATCACCGTCACCCGGCTTCCTGAGGCGTGGCCCGAGTTTTTGCAGTAGGCATCCACATGGCCTCCTCTTCCATCTTCGAGAAGAGGGGCCACTTCAAGCCGAATCACGCGGGCAAGACCCTCTAAATCGTTGGCGGTCTGCCCATGGTAAAAGCTCTTCATGGAGCCAAGGGCAAAGAGGCTCACAGCCGCCAGAGCCACAACAACAATGGTTGCGTAAGAGGGAAAGAGTTGCCAGAAGAGCTTTTTGCGTTTGGTCATGTTTTTTTCTCTGCCTGTGGCGTATGGGGTTGCGGCTCACGGTGCGCATTTGTCGTGTAACTCTTTAAAACGGTATCCGATGCCGCGAACGGTCTCCACATAACCGCTGCAGGGCCCCAGCTTCTTGCGAAGCCCCGCCACAATCACATCCACGCTGCGGTCGGTCACCGCGTAGTTGTCTCCCCGCACCCCATCCACAATCTGGGAGCGCGTAAAGACCCACCCCGGGCGACGGGCCAGAAGAAGAAGAAGGGCAAACTCCGAGTAGGTGAGCTCAACCGCCTCTTTTTTCACCTTCACCTGCACCATGCCGGGGTGTATTTCCATCTCTCCCAAAATCAGCTTCTCTTCAGGCACATCGTCCACCTGAGGCGCTTCCACACGGCGTCCCACGGCCCGAATACGTGCCAGAAGCTCCCGGGGGCTGAAGGGTTTGGTGACATAGTCGTCGGCGCCCAGCTCCAGGCCGGTGACAATATCGGCCTCTTCACCCTTGGCGGTCAGCATGATAATAGGGGTTGCGGCAGTCGCCGAACTCCCTTTGATGGTACGGGCCACCTCCAGGCCGTTGATGCCGGGAAGCATAAGATCCAGAACCATGAGGTCGACCGGATTCTGCCTTGCGATATCCACGGCCTTCTCTCCGCTTCCCGCACAGGTGACCCGGTAGCCTTCCCGTTCGAGATTGTACCGCACAAGCTCCTGAATATCCTCTTCATCATCCACCACCAGAATATGCGCCCCCCGCTTCATACTCACCTCCTCATCTTAACAGCTCCACAAAAAGCTACTTTGCTACCCTTTCTATAGCCGCCATGTTAGTTTTTTGTTAGCAGCAAAGTCAAACACTCAAAATAATGGTAAATGTTCAAAAAATGGCACCACGTAACAAAACGAAGAGGACGCCATCACTACAAGTGTTGCTGTGATGCAAACGAACTTTTTTACCAGGCCATCAACCAAAAACCCCCGGTACCATTTTATCAATGGCCCCGGGGGTTTTTGATTTTTTTAAAAAGCATCCCTTTTAACGTAGCTCACACTTGGTTTGTCTCTTCCTTTTCAAATCCTCGAGGAAAAATAATACGGGAGAGGCGCATAAGAAGTGTACGACGCCTGTCTTGCTCGTCCCTTCTGAAAACTCCCCGTGATTGCGCAGGGGCATCGTGACGGCGCTCTACCCCCCCTCGCCTCCACTTGGGATAGATGGAGAAGTGGTACCCTTGACTCTCCTTCCATTTGACTTCATGGCTCTCTCTCATTTTTTACCTCCTCTACTCAGGATCTTCAGGCCGGCCCCTGAGTGCAGTCACTGCTCCAACGGCCCATACGACGCCAACCAAAACGGCGTTGGTGAGAGCTTCGCCTCTCCTGCCTTTGGCGGCACTCTTTCTGGTCACCTTCGGTCATCACAGGCGCACCATACCCCTTGCGGCGCTCAAATGGAGCTCGCCGATCAAGGCCAAAGCGGCGCTCCTGGCCGGAGTCACACGACACCTTGTCTGAACGAATACGAATGATTGTGCCCATACCACCTCCCGACGCATGGTCTGTTTTGGCAGGCACGGTATGGGTATCGAGAAAGGATAAAGAGAAAAGAAAAATCTGCTGATCGCCGGCTGCCAGATCCCCTGCCAGACGCCCGGCAGAGGGCTGCGCCTTTTTTGTGGTTTTATATTACTATATATATAGAATTATAAAGAATCAAGCCGCCTGTTTTTCCACAAAGCGAGAGACCACGTCAAGAACCTCGGGCTGCCTTTCAAAATGGGGCATGTGTCTGCAGCCCACAACCTTATGTGAACTCGCTCTCTCCACGTGATTTAGAATTGTTTCAACCTGAACCTCAACACTCCCTTCTTCACGCATGGGCGACTCCGCCCACCTCTGCGCAGAGCGCCACAAGAGCCATGGTCACCGACGGCACCATATAATCTTCACGGGTCACCGCCCCGCCAGAAAGCACCCCAATAATCCCTTGAGCATAACCGATGCGAGTGTTATCGGAAAGACCGGCGCGGTGCACCGCCTCATCCAGCTCCTGCTGGCCTTTCACAACCATCTCACACACAATCTCAGGCAATTCAAATCCAGGTCCCACACCCCGAAAAAAATGCTCTCCATCAAAAAGAGAGCACGCCGTTAAGTTCATATGTCCAGTGGTCGAGCCGGGCACTTCGACCAATCCCGACTCCAACCCGACCCCCAAGGTCACCTTACCTGAAAAAAAGGCTTCGCGGGCCCGGTTGTCGGCCCCCATCAGCGTCTCTTCATACCCCAAAGGCTGGTCAGAGACCCCTGATGCCGCTTTGTATGAGAGGTACTCTGCCCCCTTAAATTTTGGAAAACCGGCAAAGGCCCGTTTTACTGCCTCTTGTTTATTGGGGTTTTCAGACCCCACACACACCCGAACCATAAAACCCAATCCTATGAAACTTGTCTCAACTCCGTTCAACCCATACGTCCGTGATGTCTCCATAAACAAAGAGCCTACGCCATACCCGTCTGGCTGCTTTATTTTGACATCACATAACCGCCCAAACATTCCAAATCACTGGTGACCAAGCTTAAACCAAAGCATCACCGCCTTCTCTTCACCACGGTTTTTCCAACGGGCCGGATTTCTCTCCACCACATGAATAAGTGACCCCTTTGACGCCTCCAACTCCCGGCTTCCACTCTGAAAAGAGACGGCTCCAGAAATCACGTAACCCATCTCTTCACACTTCTCATCAAAGAAATGCTGTTTGAGGCCCCGTCCCGGTTCGATCTCAAGAAGCCACACTTCGCAGCCTGCATCGCCTCCAGAAGGGACTATTTGTTTTGCCGAAACCCCTTTTCCGGTGATACCAGGGATATTCACCCCCTGCCAATGGGATGGCTCGTAGACCGTGGTGGCATCTCCTGAAAAGGCCTCGGCGAAAAACGCGCCGGTCTCCACTCCCAAAAGTTCAGCCATACGATAAAGAGCGGGAAGCGAGGGGTAGATCTGGCTGTTTTCAATCTGACTGATGGTGCTTGGGGTCACCCCCACCTGCTTGGCAAGCCCGGTCTGTGAGAGCCCCGCTGAAATTCTGAACTGCTTAAGCCTGCTTCCCACATCGATTCGGCCCCAGCCTTTCTGATCTTTGGATCCAAAAACCACCTCACCATCTCTCACCCAATAGTTGATGGCTCTGTTTAAAGGGCCGTGGTCCCGCCCCTCGGCCTTCATGGGGGTAAAGAAAAACTTTCCCCTTTTCACAGAGAGTTCGATGACCACTTGTGCAATTTGAGCAATACCTGCCTTAAGACGCTCGCTGTGGGCCTTGTGCTCAATCAACCAATAGGCAATGGTAGAGAGCTCGTAAAGCCGAGGACAAGTTCGAGTGTAAAACTTTAAAACCCGCTCTTCATCTCCCCAAAGGTCCTGCATGCCGGTAATGGACTCAAAGATAAAACGGGTATCGACCCCATCGCCCCTTAAGCTCTCTTCAAGCGCTTTAGCAAGTGATACTGGGTCATCGGGCGACTCCACCCGCTTAACCCTCTCGTTTCGGTCCGAGCTGCTATAGTACTTAAGAAAAAGGTCGCTGCCGCTTCCCTTGCCATGGGTAAAGCAATCCAAAATGGTAAGGGAAGAAGAGTTGGCCAGGGCACCCAATTTTTTTAGCAGGTTGGTGGGAGATCGATCAAAGCTTACATAGATCACAGGCTTTTCATCCCGAAAAGAGGCCTCCATAAGCTTTAAGCAGTAGTCCGATGCCAGAGAACCCGAGTCGTCATGCCAGATGACATTGTCTCCTATCCTCAAACCATCAAGGATCTCATCAACTTTTCCGATACCGGTTCCGGCTTTTTGGTGCATGCTTATCTCTCCTTGTATCGGCTCTTATAAAAAAACCCGGAAAAAGGCACTTTTTAAAGTGCACTCTTTCCGGGTTTATACCACACCGTTTCAGGAAGAGATATCCTCCTTAAAACGTTTTATACTCTATCCGATAAAGGCGTCTTCGGGCATCTCCATGATCGCACCGGTGAGGCCCTTAACAGCATCCATCTTGCCAAGGCCGATGGGGAGGAGGTGCTCGATGAAGAACTTGGCGGTCACAACCTGACCTTCGTAGAAAGCCTTGTCCTTCTTCTTGGCTTTTTCGATTTTGCCCTGAGCCACAGCTGCTCTCCAGAGATGCATCCAGGCCATAACCAGATCACCACAGACCTCCTGGAAGAGGGTTGCGGAACCAAAAGCGTCCAGAATCTTCTCACTCATGGCAGCGCCGCCGATGGCCATGGCGCACTCGCCAACCTTATTAAGAGCCGCTTCCACTCTACCCGCCAGATCTTCAAGACCGGCTTCTTTGGCGAGGGCGATGGTGCCCTGAATTTCACCCATCAGATCCATCATGGGCTTGCCTTTTTTCATGCCGAGCTTACGGCCGAGAAGGTCCATGGCCTGAACACCGTTGGTGCCTTCGTAGATGGAGGTGATTTTACAGTCACGAAGAAGCTGCGCTTGAGGATACTCTTCGATAAATCCGTAGCCACCATAAATCTGAATACCGAGAGAACAAACCTCAAAGCCCTTATCGGTGCCGTAGCTCTTGGCCACAGGGGTCAGAATCTCAATCAGTCCGTTGTACTTGTCCACCACGGCTTCGTCTTCAGAGACATGAACCTGGTCAAAACAAAAACCCATGTAGTAAAGAAAGGCGCGCATGCCTTCCACATAAGACTTCATGATAAGAAGGTTTCTGCGCACGTCGGGGTGCTGAATGATGGGCACACTCTTGGGCTCGGCGTCAAGCATGGAGAGCAGGTTGGGGCTCTGAACACGCTCTTTGGCGTAGTTAACCGCGTTGATATAAGAGGTGGTGGCAAAACCGTGTCCCTGAAGGGCAACCCCTTGACGGGCTTCGTTCATCATCAGAAACATCGCCTTCATGCCCTTGTTCTTCTCGCCAATAAGGGTGCCGCGGCACTTGCCTTTCCCGCCAAAGGCAACCGAACAGGTGGCGTTGCCGTGGATGCCCATTTTGTGCTCAACACCGGTAACCACCACGTCGTTGTCTTCGCCGAGGCTGCCATCATCGTTGACCCAGATCTTGGGAACGATGAAAAGAGAGATGCCGCGAGTACCTGCAGGAGAGCCATCGATACGGGCAAGAACAGGGTGAATCACGTTGGGAACGAGGTCGGAATCGCCGCCGGAGATGAAAATCTTGTTACCCACGATGTTGTAAGTGCCGTCTGCGTTGGGTGTGGCAGTAGAGGCCAGAGCACCCACATCGGTACCGGCGTTGGCTTCGGTCAGACACATGGTGCCGCCCCACTCGCCTGCGTAAAGCTTCTTGAGGTAGAGCTCTTTCTGCTTGTCAGAACCCAAGGTGGCGATAATGTTGCCGCAACCGTGAGTCAAACCGGGGTACATAAGAAACGCACAGTTGGCACCGGTGAAAAGCTCACCACAGGCAAGGGCAACAGCATGAGGAAGACCCTGTCCACCAACTTCGGGATCGTCCGCCATGGCAACCCACTCGTTCTCACAGTAAAGCTTATAGGGTTTGTGAAATGAAGGGGGAACCTTCACCTGACCGTTCTCAAGCTTGACCCCCTCTTCATCACCCAACTTCTGGGTAGGAAGAATTTCGTTTACGGCAAATTTACGGGCTTCAGAAAGGACCATATCGATGGTCTTCTTGTTAAAATCACCATATTTTTCGGTTTCTGAGAGCTGAGCAATGTTAATCATCTCATGCAGAACAAAATCCTGGTCTCTACGGTCTGCGATCTGTTGAGCCATCTGAATCTCTCCTTATTTAACATTTTTTGGATAATTTAAGGCTTTTCATGGGCCTTTTTCAGCTTCGAATCCAACCGATTTACGTTCCCTGACAACTCTTCCTGCCAAATCATTATTACTCAAATAAGAACTATGTTCATTGTTCTCCAGAAAAAAAGATCGCGTTGGAAGTGGGCGGAGACTCCCTGTAGGATAAACTCACTCCCCAGAGGCTACAGGAGCCGTCAAAACGACCCGGCATCCCACTTGACGCGGTGTTCCGGCTGAAAAAAGCCTCTTTTTTTATGCGTTAGGGCGGTATTATTCCAGATTTTTACCTGTCGGTCAATAATTATCCCGCAAAGGCCCTAACCCCTGAAACGGGCCGGACCACCTGCTTTTTTCCCTACCTCACCGCGATGCGAGCACACCACCTGTTAGCAGCTCAAAAACCCTTTCAAGCCACGCCTCAATATCGTAGGTCACCTTGTTTTCCGAAACCCAGGGCCAAATGGAAGAGAAGATCACCCCATAAAAGAGAGATGAAAGGTCTTCGGCCGGATAAGGTTTAAACACCCCTTTATCGACCCCCTCCTGAAAAATATCGGTGTAGACATCCACCATTTTCTGGTGCATTCGGTTGATATTGGATTGGAGTTCTGGTGATAAAATGGTGTCGATACTGCTACGAAGAGAGATATAAACCCGAACAAATTCCTTATTCCCTTTAAGAAAACGGGCATTGGCCATCAAACACCCATAGGCCCTCTCTTTGGGTTCGAGATCGGTGCGGGCAGCTGCTTCAGCAATATAATGGCTCAGCTGGATTCCACGATCCATCACCATGTCATGGAAAATCTGTTCTTTGCCGCTGAAATATTTATAGATGGTACCCAATGGGTATTCCGACTTCTGGCTGATCTGCGCCATGGTCGCCCCATAATATCCCTTTTCTGCAAAGATGCTCAAAGCAGCTTCAAGAATCTCTTCACGCCGCCTTTTGTGTTCTCTCTCTTTTCTGCTCAGATCCGTTCTGGCCACATACCCTCCATGTTAGTGAAGTAAAAATTTATATTATTATCACTAACAACTCTGTCAAGATTTTTCTCTAATATTACCCATAACCCACTGACTGTCATACATTATTCCCCCCAAGGCAGTCACTTTCTTATCTACCCCATTTTGCAGAGACACAAACAATTGGGCACAACACCTCGGCTATGGGTGGCTTCGTTTCCCCACTCAGGGCGTTATCTCTTCCTTTAGAAGGCAACAGGCGATACGCCACTTTGGCCTACCATCTTCATGATACTCAAGATTTCCGGGCTGTACCAATCTGTTCATCACACACCCTTCGGCAATGGAAAGTTCAAACAGATTGGTCTCATTGATGGCGGGAGTCTCTTTTAAAGCATCCCCTTCAATGGTGTAGGCATGAATGGGATGGTCTTCACAAAGCGGGCAACGATAGACCCGACCATTTGGAAAGACAAAAAGATTATCTGCCACATGCCCTGCACATTCAAAGACCTCTCCCTCATCCAGAAAAACCTTGGGCCAGGTCACCTTTATCCCTCTCTCTGCAGCATCCTGAGCCACTTGAGGAACCACCGAAAGCCAGCGCTCTCGTGTTACAGGAGTAATGCCGCTCTCCTGGCTCTCTGCTTCTGCAGAGTGTCCCCTTATTCCCAAAACCTGAATAAAAAAGTGGTTCACACCCCACTCCTCCAGAAGCTCGGGCATCTTATGCAACTCATGAAGGTTGGCATCGCTCACCGTATAGATCAGGCTTGTGGAAAAGCCCTTGGCCACTCCCTTCAGAAGCCCAGAAACACACGCCTCATAAGACCCCGCACCGCGAAGAACATCATTGGTGGCTGCTGTGGCACCATCCAAACTAAAAGAGAGAGCATCCACTTCGGCAGGCGTCACCTTCTCCAGAAGGTCATGAAAAAGATATCCGTTGGAGTCGATGGTGATGGAGCCATACCCTAAAGCACGCGCCTTTTTGATAGCACGGGCAAGGTCTGGATGAAGGGTTGGTTCGCCTCCCAGAAAAATCACATTGGTTTCCGGGCTTCGATCGGCAAAGAGGGTAAGCCACGACTCTATGGTTTCGATGGAAAGTGTCTGGGTTCCGTGCTGGGCAGGGTTGATATAGCAGTGACGGCAGGAGAGGTTACACGCCGTCAGGAGATGAAAAAAGAGGTTGGTGGCCTCTTTGGAGAAGGAGACGGTCTTTTTCATGATCTGTCCTTTGCGCATGCGGATCTTTCACGCGATGCCTTCGGCCCAGACACAGCCAGGGGGAACCCAAAAAGGTGTCTGCTACAGCACCGCTCAGTAAGCCGAATACGAACCCGGACATAAAATCGACGACCTTTAAACACTCTACTGCTGAGAGCCCTCAATATGCCGCCGGATGACGATGTTCATCTTCTCTTCTCTGATACGTCGAAGATCCTGCTTGGTCTTGATTAACTCTTCATTGGTGGCCCGAAGGCGAATGGACATGTATTCGGCAAAAATACGGTAGAGAAGCAACAAGAAGTCGAGACGCTCATCGTGATCGGACCCATCGCTCTCCAGCTTTTCACCAGCCATGGTATTTACCGCCAAACACGTGGTTCGGCCAATGGCTGTAACCGTTGCAGAACGCTTTAAAGAGTCAATAATCCGCATCTCTCCAAAGAGTTCTCCGATCTTCTCAAGACGGGTGATCTCCACATCCTCTTTGGATACCCGCACAGCACCCGCCAAGAGAAAATAGAGCCAAGGGTCGTTGTCTCCCTCTTTGATGATCTTCTCTCCATCTTCATACTCTCGAATTTTACTCAGCTTTAAAAGCTTTCCGAGGTATCGGGTCTCGAAGTTCTTCAAAGCGGGAATGCTCATGAGTTTCTGGATATTCTGAATATTATCCTTGAGATACCTGGTCTCAATCATGAAGCGAAAGCCCCCCTCCTCTGTAATTCCACTGGTCCTGACGCCGTATTTTCCAGTCCATTTGTCAAATTAATCCCTGTTTACAGAATATTCAATAAAAATTGTAACTATTCTGCTCTTCTTCCCTTTTTTATCCTACATTTCACCAAAACGTATCAAGGCTCCAAACACTCTTTTGAAATCCCTTCGCACACCGGCACAGGATAGATGCCATCGAAACACGCTTTGCAGAAACGGCTGCCAGCACCTGAAACGCCAGTGGCTTCCAGCATCCCCTCTATAGAGAGATAGTGAAGCGTATCCAACCCCAGATGCTTTGCCATGGCCTGGGTCTCCATCTGAGCGGCAATAAGCTTGGAAGGATCTGGAAAATCGATGCCGTAATAACAAGGAAACCGTGTGGGCGGGCAACTTACGCGCATATGGATTTTTTTAGCGCCCAGCTCCCTTAGCGCCTTCACGCGCGTGCGCGAGGTGGTTCCGCGAATAATGGAGTCTTCAATAATGATGATCTCTTTACCCTTAATTTGCTCTTTCACCGGGTTGAGCTTGATGCGCACGGCAAATTCCCGCATGGACTGCGTGGGCTGGATAAAAGAGCGGCCCACATAGTGATTTCGAATCATCGCCATCTCAAAAGGTATGCCCGAAACCTCGGAGTACCCCAGCGCCGCATAGTTTCCCGAATCTGGGAAAGGCATGAGAAAATCAGCATCCACAGGAGACTCCTCAGCCAGTTTTCGCCCAAACGCCTTTCTCATCTGATAGACATTGAGACCGGAAATCGTGCTATCCGGTCGGGCAAAGTAGATGTACTCAAAAATGCAGGTGGAAGGCTGCACCTTTTTTTCAGGTAAAAGGCTCTTCACCCCGTCATCATCAATGATCACAATCTCACCCGGGGCAAGTTCCCGCACAAATTCGGCCTCCACAAGATCCAGGGCGCAGCTCTCTGAGGCGAGAATATATCCCTGACCCAAACGGCCCAGACAGAGCGGCCGAAACCCGTTGGGATCCTTCATGCCAATCATCTCCCCTTTTCCCGTCAGAAAGATGATAGAAAAAGCCCCTTCCAGCTCCTGGGCGGTCTTCACAAGCCCCTCTTCCAGGCTGCTCCCTTTGACATTTCGAATCAGTTGATGAAGTGCCACTTCCGAATCCATGGTGGACTGAAAGATGGATCCGCTCTCTTCAAGCCTGGCCTTTAAATGGTGGGCATTGGTCAGGTTGCCGTTGTGGGCCACCGCATAAGAGCGCCCTTTGTGCCGCACCACAAAAGGTTGAGCATTGGAGAGGGAAGACTCCCCCGTGGTCGAGTAGCGCACATGGCCCACACTCTGCTCTCCCTCAAGAAGAGTCAGGTCCTCTTTTTTAAAAATCTCAGGCACCAGCCCCATCCCCTTGTGCACCTCAATACGCCCCTTGCGGGCCACAGAGATACCCGCACTCTCCTGCCCCCTGTGCTGAAGGGCGTAGAGCCCGAAATAGGTCAGGCTTGCCGCCTCCGGATGCCCATGCACCCCAAATACCCCACACGCATCTTTCGGCTCTGTCATCATTTTATTCATCAATAAATCGCCTCCGGCGGGCAGGGTATAATCCCCTACACCCCAGGTTCGCCAATACTCCGAGGCTTCGCCTCGTCACATTGGCTGACGGCCTGCGGCCGTAGTGTAGACTTAAAATATACTCCACGTCATCACAATCAGTCATACCAAGGGTACCCTTGATCTCCTCCATTTGAAACGCAAAAAGGCACCGGTTACCCGATGCCTTTTTATCTATAATCCCATGGGCCCCTCACCACAAGGTGAAGAACTCACGTCTCTCTTTTTCACGAGCAAAGCCCGTCTGCGAATACGACATGGCGAGGTACGAGCCATGGAGCATTCGCTCATGGGGTCAAGGGGCCCAACCCCTTGCCGCCGGAGGCAAAGGCCATCGGCCATTACAACGCTTACGCGCTGTGGTAATCCTGAAGGGCCTTGACGCCGCTGTCCTCTTCTTTCATGCGGGCAATGGCGCGGGCCACGGCCATGGCACCGGTGAGGGTGGTGGCAAAAGGCACCTTGTACTTCAGGGCCGCACGACGGATTTTGTACCCATCGTGGGTGGTCTCGGGCGAGGTGGAGGGGGTGTTGATCACCAGCTGCACCTCGTTGTTCTTGATGGCGTCCACCACATGGGGGCGGCCCACAGAGACCTTGTTCACCAGGGTGTTGGAAATACCGTTCTTTCGAAGGAAATCAGACGTGCCACTGGTGGCCATGATGGTAAAACCAAGGGCTTTGAAAAGAGCGGCGGTGGGCAGCACCTGCCCTTTGTCGCCCTCTTTGACGCTGATAAAAACAGTGCCCTCTGTGGGCAGATCATCGCCTGCTCCCAACTGGCTCTTGGCATAGGCGATGCTGAAGTCATCGGCAATGCCCATGACCTCTCCGGTGGACTTCATCTCAGGGCCCAAGACCGTATCCACGTTAGGGAAGCGATCGAAAGGCATGACGGCCTCTTTCACAGAGATGTGAGAGGGGATCACCTCTTTTTCAAGCCCCAGCTCGGCCAATTTTTTACCCAGCATCACCTTGGTAGCCATCTTGGCAAAGGGAACGCCCGTGGCCTTGCTCACAAAGGGAACAGTACGAGACGCCCGGGGGTTTACCTCAATGATGTAGAGCTGGCTGTCCTTGATGGCGTACTGCACGTTCATAAGCCCCACAACCCCCAGCTCCCTGGCCATGGCCCGGGTGGCAGCGTGAATCTCATCAATGATGCGATTCTCAATACTCATGGGAGGCAGCACGCAGGCAGAGTCCCCGGAGTGAATCCCCGCCTCTTCGATATGCTGCATGATACCTGCGATGATCGTGCTTTCGCCATCTGAAATGGCGTCCACATCCAGCTCCACCGCATCCTGAAGAAACTTGTCGATCAGCACAGGGTGGCCCGGTGAGACCTCCATGGCCTCCCTGATAAACCCTTCCAGATCGTCTTCGGTGTGCACCACACGCATGGCACGGCCGCCCAGAACATAAGAGGGACGCACCATCACCGGGTACCCAATACGGCGGGCCTCCTCTTTCGCCTCTTCATAGTTCATGGCGATGCCGTTATCGGGCTGCACGAGATTGAGCTTTCGAAGCATGGCCTGAAACTCGTCTCGATCCTCGGCGCGATGGATGCTTTCGGGCTGGGTTCCGATGATGGGGACCCCCGCCTCTTTGAGGCCCAGAGCCAAATTCAAAGGCGTCTGGCCGCCAAACTGCACGATCACACCGTAGGGCTTCTCCTTGTCCACAATGTGAAGCACATCCTCTTTGGTGAGGGGCTCGAAGTAGAGCTTGTCCGAGGTGTCGTAATCGGTGCTTACCGTCTCGGGGTTGGAGTTGACCATGATGGACTCCACACCCTCTTCCCGCAAGGCAAAGGAGGCGTGAACGCAGCAGTAGTCAAACTCAATGCCCTGGCCGATGCGGTTGGGGCCACCGCCCAGAATCATCACCTTCTTGTTGTCGGAGACCCTTGCCTCGCACTCCTCCTCGTAGCTGGAGTAGTAGTAGGGGGTGGCCGCTTCGAACTCGGCGGCGCAGGTGTCCACCAATTTATAGACGGGACGGATGCCCAGGGCATAGCGCTGCGCACGCACCCAGTTTTCATCGGTACCGGTGAGCACGCCGATCTGCACGTCAGAAAAACCGTTTCGCTTGGCACGCCTTAAAAGGGCCGCGTCCATGTCGCGACCGGCTTTTTTAATCTCATCTTCCACCGTCACAATACGCTTGATTTGGTGAAGAAACCAGGGGTCTATCCTGGTCATGGCGTGAATCTGGGAAAGCGTGATCCCCGCCTTCATGGCCTGACGCAGATAGAAAAGGCGTTTGGAGTTGGGGGTGACCAGGTGGTGCTCGATGTCGTTTCTGGAGAGATCCTCCACCTCGTGGCCATCGCTGCCCAGCCCAAAACGCCCGATTTCAAGGGAGCGGATCGCCTTCTGAAGCGACTCGGTAAAGGTTCGCCCGATGCTCATGGTCTCGCCAACAGACTTCATGGCCGTGGTGAGAGAGTCTTCGGTCTCGGGAAATTTCTCAAAGGTCCAGCGGGGCACCTTCATGACCACATAGTCGATGGTGGGCTCAAAAGAGGCCAGGGTTTCACCTGTGATATCGTTTTGAAGCTCATCAAGGGTGTAGCCCACAGCCAGCTTGGCAGCGATCTTGGCAATGGGATAGCCGGTGGCCTTGGAGGCCAGGGCCGAGCTTCGAGAGACCCTTGGATTCATCTCCACCACGATGATCTCGCCATTTTCAGGATTCACGGCAAACTGCACGTTGGAGCCGCCCGTGTCCACACCAATCTCGCGCAAAATGGCGATGGAAGCGTCCCTTAACTTCTGGTACTCCTTGTCAGAGAGGGTCTGTGCAGGGGCCACCGTGATGGAGTCACCCGTGTGCACGCCCATGGCATCGATGTTTTCAATGGAGCAGATGATGACAACGTTATCCGCCTTGTCACGCACCACCTCAAGCTCGTACTCTTTCCACCCCAAAACCGACTGCTCCAGCATCACCTGGGTGTTGAGACTCGCCTCGAGACCCGCCTTGCAGAGGGCTTCCAGCTCTTCGGGGTTGTAGGCCACCCCCCCGCCCGTGCCCCCAAGGGTAAAGCTGGGGCGCACGATAATGGGAAATCCGATCTCTTCAGAGACCTGACGCACCTCATCCAGGTTGGTGGCAAACCCGCTCTTGGGAATATTTAGGCCAATCTTGTCCATGGCGTTTCGAAACAGCTCACGGTCTTCGGCCTTTTTGATGGTGGCCACATCCGCACCGATCATCTCCACGCCAAACTTATCCAGGACCCCCATCTCAGCCACACCAATGGCGGTGTTGAGACCGGTCTGCCCCCCAAGGGTGGGAAGGATGGCGTCCGGCCGTTCTTTTTCAATGATTTTTGCAACCGTCTCAGGGGTCACCGGCTCAATATAGGTGCGATCCGCTGTCTCAGGGTCGGTCATGATGGTGGCAGGGTTGGAGTTCACCAAAACCACCTCGTACCCTTCTTCCCGAAGCGCCTTGCACGCCTGGGTTCCAGAGTAATCAAACTCACACGCCTGGCTGATGATGATCGGCCCGGCGCCCACGATTAATATCTTCTTTATGTCCGTGCGTTTTGGCATATGTCCCTCTTATGGTTGCCTCCGGCAGCAAGGGGCTGTGCCCCTTGACCCCAGGTT
>JAKSCC010000342.1 GCA_022360815.1 Desulfobacterales bacterium | reverse complement strand
TCCAGCGAAAACGTTAGCGTCACAATAGCGGATCGCGTGAATGCCATCGAAAACCTTTCGAATCACGATGCTCCTCGAGCATTCACCATAGGGTTTGCAGGTGCCTGCACCTGCCCGTCGGAGACAAAAATATGAGCGAGAAGAAGACAGGACTGACATACGCGGATGCGGGTGTGGATATTGAAGAGGGCGCTGTGGCCGTAGAAAAGATGAAGGCCTACGTTCAGGAGACCTTTACCAAGGGTGTGTTGGGCGGCCTTGGGGGCTTTGGAGGCATGTTCGAGCTGGATCTTACCGGCTACCAAAGACCGGTCCTGGTCTCCGGCACCGACGGGGTGGGCACCAAACTCAAGATCGCCTTTTTAACCGATGTCCACGACTCGGCGGGCATTGATTTGGTGGCCATGTGCGTCAACGACATTCTGGTTCAGGGTGCCAAACCCCTCTTCTTTCTCGACTACATTGCCACCGGCCGCATTCATTCGGACAAGGTTGCCGACATCGTCAAAGGCATTGCCCATGGGTGCAAAAAGGCGGATGCCGCTCTTATTGGAGGCGAAACCGCTGAAATGCCAGGCTTCTATGAAGATGGCGAATACGATATGGCCGGATTTACCGTGGGCATTGTGGAAAAAGAGAAGATCATTGATGGCAGCCGAATCAAAGAGGGTGACGTGCTTATCGGCCTGCCCTCAACAGGCATCCACTCCAACGGCTACTCTCTGGTAAGAAAACTCTTCTTTGATATTTTAAAAATGGATGCCAACGAGCAGGTGGAAGAGTTGGGCTGCACCTTAGGCCAAGCCCTTCTTGCTCCGACAAAAATCTACGTCAAGGATGTGCTCTCTGTCCTTGAAAACCATGCGGTAAACGGCATGGTCCATGTAACAGGCGGCGGATTTACCGAGAACATTCCCCGCGTTCTGCCTGAAGGTCTCGGGGCCGACATTGCACTCGGCAGCTGGGAGATGCATCCCCTTTTTCCCCTTATTCAGGAGATGGGAGGCATTGAGCCCTCTGAGATGTACAAAACCTTTAACATGGGCATCGGATTTATCCTGGTGGTGGACGCTTCTGAAGCCCAAGCCGTCCTTGAGACCATCCACGCTTCTGGAGAAAAGGCCTTTTGCATCGGCTCTGTCACCAAAGGGCAAGGGGTCCGATACAGCCCGAAATAACTTCGCTTTCACCAACACGCGCCAGCACGGTCCTCATATCACGTGCTGGCATTTTTTATTTCTTGCATATGTTTTGAATGAAATTGGCCATAAACGAAAGGGTCTCTTCCTGGGCTTCAAGATGGGGGACATGGGCGCACGCCCTTAAAATAGCTGGCATCACATCCCCTCGAGTTTTGGATACGATTGCCTCCACCTGCTTAAGGCTGCCGTACTGATCCTCTGCACCTTGAATCACCAGAAGTGGGACCTCAATGCGCGAAAGAAAAGACTCAATATTCCAACTCCGGAACTCCGATGAAAGCCAGATGGTATGCCAGGCTTCAAAGACCCATTCGGTTCGGGTTCCGTGATACTCGTAAAGTCTTTTTAGTTTCCCCGCCTTCCATGCCTTCACTGCATGAGCAATACCGGCAAGGGTCTGCTCATCCACAAACACATGGGCTGCCTCGGTGACAATCCCCTTTAACCGCGAAGGGGCATTTGCTCCATAAATCATGGCGATACTGCCACCATCCGAGTGACCCACCAAAATGTACTCTTGCTCAGAAAGAAGCGATGAAATCACTTGGGGAAGTTCAATGAGGGCGTAGTCATGAAGATAGCGCGGATTTCGAAGATCTTTCTGCTGTGATGAGCGGCCGTAGCCCAGGCGATCGTACACAAGCCCTGAGCACCCCGTGGCCTTGCAGAGACGCTGGGGAAACGCCTTCCACATGGCACAACACCCCAATCCTTCATGAAGGAAAATAAGGGTGGGAAGATCCGGTTCACCGGAGATGCGTTCGTAGTAGAGGGTCTGACCAAAGGCAAAGGGCATTTGGGGCATGGTTTCTCCTCATCAGTGCGATTAAAAAACAGCTTATCATGCCAAAAGAGACGTCCTAACAAATCTGATTGATGGCATGACTTGCTACCCATCAGTCTCCTACCACATAACAAAAAAAGGGTCTCACACCATTTTTCGTTACCCCTCTTAAACCCACAAATACCCTATCAAAACGAGTCAGATTTCCCATTGTTCTCTCATTTTGAGTCTGTTTGCCTCCCCCCCCCACACAGTTAAGCCATCTAGTTTGGTACAGTTATTGCGGTTAAGTATCCGTGGGATCGTAAAAAAAAGACCGTTTCAACATTACGGTAAGCGAAATCTTAAGGGGGAGAACCCGTTTTTATCTTTTCCACACCATCGCAAACGCCGGGCCTTACAAAGACGGTTATATTTTTATAAAAACATTAGGATATTACACAACCAAGAGGCACCACCATGAAGACATACCAAAGATATTTCAGACGAGCCATTTTTCTGATGGCAAGCCTCTGCCTGCTTGCCACATCGGCCTCGGCTGCCAGAAGAGTTCACGGTATCGGCGAAGCGACCCAACACAACGCCACGCCTCTTCTTCTAAATCATCAAGTTCTTTTTGAAAAAAATCCCGCAACGGATCTCTCCTGGTCTGACGCCTCACTGGAGCGTTTCCCCACTTGGGCTGTAGATGCCCTTCTGGAGTGGGACAGTGGGAAGGATACCAGAAACAACAGTCCGGTGATGACCACCATTCGACAAAGAATCTCAGACCATCTCTTTCCCAACCCAAACCCCGGAGCCTTTGTTTATGTTTTAACAGCCCCAGCATATGTCTATCACCGCCTTCATGAAGCTGGCATTGCAACCCTCCCCACGCCATTACTTAACTACCCATTTTTTAAATTGCTCTTTCCTTCCGATCTTACCCACTTTGGAACACGCTTCTCCCGAAGCCATATTCCGGCAGGAATGCCAGCCAATTGGACAAACCGATATGGAGTGATGCGTGGTGACAACGGAGGTTTTCACATGGTCCACGACACCGGTGGAAGCTGGATACTCCATGTTGATCACTCCAATGGGCTCACCATGCGCCACATTCCCAATGCACCGTGGCGGGAGACATACAGAGGGGCTGCCACACAGGAAGCTTTGGATCACTCACGTGAAAACCCTCGTGGCATGGCTTTCTCAGGGTTTGCTCCTGAAAGCAGCCTTGCCATTCCTGTAGGGACAGAGACAAACTGGAAAATCACCCGCATGCCTTTGGGAAGGCTTTCCATCTGGCGCATTGCCCCTTCAAGCTGGGATGCCGAAAGCACCACGCCTCTTCTTCGCACCCAAAAGGCGATCTATCTCATCAGTGGCAGCGTACCCGTGGTCCCCCATGTGGTGGTGCAGCAAAACCGAAATGTCTCAGGATCGCTTCGCCAGGTTGTGTTGCATATCAAAGGCATTCCCACCTCCTTTGCCGCTCTCCAAAATGGAAGCAAAGAGCTGGAATTTGTCTCTCTGCCAAAGCCCGGCATCCTCTCAGCAGGAGACTTCATCGGAAATTTCTCTGGACTCTCGGCCTCACCACAGGCGCTCTCCGCCCACAGCCTGCAAATGAACAATGGCACATTAATCGCTTCCGCCAATATGGCCGCACAATCCCAAATTTCACTGCTGTTGAAAAACTTGGACAGCACAAGGCTTGTCGTCGCTCACATTCTCTCCGGCGTTTCTGGTGAGCCCACACCGGCCATTCTTCTGGATGAGATCGATACCGCAGACCTTACCAACGAAGGATCCGACGACCTGGCCACATTCAGTGGAGGAACCCCCACAGCAAGGAACCTCGACTTTGCGGGAACCACGATGGATTTCCTCAATCTCTCCGAGCCCATCCTCATCAGCAACCCGATCCAAACCCTTCAAAACGGCTTAACCGTCAGCTTCTGGTTCCGCGCCAACCCATTGGTATCCGGAAAACAAATCATCTTCAACACACGAGATACCGATGGACGATTAAAAATTCGTACAGAACTCTACCGGGCAGAAGGCATGCCCCTTTACCTTCGCACCAACCTCCTGGGTAACACCAAGGCAGGCGATGTCCCCTACGTTGAGATTGAAGGGCCCTATGACGATGGCAACTGGCACCACTTTGCCATAAAAATCACCACAGCACCTCAGGCCGCAACAGAAATCTTTGTGGACGGCGTCTTGCGCAGGACCATTTCCTGGGGAGCCGAACTGGGCCAGGGAATGGCGTCCACATTCAGTATAGGCAACAGGCCCTCTGGAAAAGCATCTGAAAAATTCACAGGAGAGCTGGATGCTTTCCGCATCCACACCAGCCCCATTGCAACCGCATGGATTGAAAGGCTCTTCCTTGCCGACAGCAGGCGAACCGATCGCGCCCTGACAGGTATCACAACTTACAAAAATGCCGTGCCAGCCTTGAATGTTGATGCGCCCTTTGTCATCGGTGCCTTGCCCATACTGCCCCAAAAAGGACAACTATTTTCTATCACCACCTCGCATGACGCATTTGACATCACAGGCGATAACGAGTTGCGCCTGAACCGTGCCGTGGATGCCGACAGTCCCGTCTCCTTTGATATCACCATCAAAGACAACAAGGGCGAGACTCTGGCCATTCTCCCCGCACAAATCAGGGAAGAGAATCTCGCTCTGCTGAAAGCCTCACCCTGGTTTACAGACGCCTTTCGAACGTGGGAAAAGAGGCTCAACTGGAGCCGAAGCTCAAACACCATCCTGCTTGATTACCCTCCAGGAGTAAGGGCCAACCCGCATATCGCATGGCTCAGAAACACGGCTTATTGTGCGGCTGGCGGAATCTTTCCCAAAAAATTTGGAGCGTACTGCAACGAGTATGTCTACACACTGATGTACGAGGCAGGCATCACGGAACTGCCCTTCTTCTCAAGAAGAAACTCGCTCAGAAGATACAGCTGCTCTCCACCCTATGCCCAAATCCGTGTGAACCGCTTCTCTCCTCTGGGCCGCAACTGGGCTGTCTGGGGAAACGATGTCACGGCAAGCCCCACTCCCGGTGATGTGATCGCTTTGGTCTACATGAGAGGGGCAGACTACTCCCGTTCTGATCTGGGAACCTACCACACCACCTTCTTCTCACACCGGTCCAAAGATGGGCGACACACATGGACCTTGGGTGGAAACCAATCGGCCTGGACCCAATTCAAGGCTTACCCCACCGATACAGTGGCCTCCACGTTTATACGCAGGTCAAGTGAGATGGAGAGAGAAAAGAGTGTGGCCTCACAAAATGGAACCCTCCACTATTTCTGGAATCCAGGTGACACCATCACCATCTCAGAGACAGGGAGTTGGGAAATTCAGCCCATTGATCTCTCGGATACCAATCTGGTCAAGAATCTCGACTACCCCATTGAAAAACTCAAAGGAACATTCTTCAGGGTGGTTCCAGTCGGAACCCCGGAACATGCTGCGGCTCCGACAACCAGCAGGGTGCACTACATCATGAAAGAGTACACCCAACAGCGAGACCCCATTTTGGAGGCTGTCTCCGGAGGATACAGAATCCGTTAACCAGAGCCATTGCCCTAAAAAACCCCGCACTCTGAAATGCCAGATGCGGGGTTTTTGCTTTTTGGGATGGCCTAAATCTTCTGGACAGGCAACCCCAATACAGCCAGTGCATGCTCCACCGCAATGCGCGGTTTTCTCCGTTGAAAAAAAATCTAAACAGAGCAAGACGCAAGCCCCACAGGCGTAAGCCATTTTTCACGGGGCCTTTTTTTGGATCTGTCGCTTGACAGCCAAAAGGATATGGTTACATTGTCTGCTACCGACACAAATATCCAAAGAAACAGCAAGTAGCAACTGACCCAAAGATGAAAACCATCAAATTTTTGGGTTAGTCCCCTCATCAAACTAGTTTCCACAGGCTCTTCCTTTTCTCATTTTGAGTATTTCTCATTTTGAGCCATGAAATCCTCGCCATTGAGTCTTTTGCGTAATCATAATTAAAAGCTTCAAAGCTGGTACACCTTTAGGGCTTATTATCCCAAAGCGTATGCAAGTATTTGGGGTGGCCACAAATGATGCGGCACCACTAGAGATTCACCCTTTCCACTCATAGCCACCATAATTATCATAACTGTCACATCAACATGATCAAAAGCGTTGTCAAAGCCAAAACGCCAAGTGTGCGAACGTCTTAGCAAAATGAGTGATCATATTCACCCACAGTTATGAGCGGAAAGAAAGCCCCCCAAAAATAAAAGATACCAGCTTGGCACCAATAGACGAATGAATCATGCCTAATAATAAGGAGGCAGCATGGCCACACGCCTAATGCATACTAATTTAGTATACATAAAATCAGTCGTCTTTCTGTTGACAATACTCTCTCTTCTTGCAACTTCGGCATCGGCTGCAAGAAGAGTTCACGGTATCGGGGAAGCACCCCAACAAGATGCCACCCCCCTTCTTCTCCACCATCAGGTTCTCTTTGAAAAAGAGCTTGAAACCGCCATCTCATCGTCTGGTGAGTCTTTGCAGCAGTTTCCAACCTGGGGTTTAGACTCCCTTCTAGAGTGGGATAGCGACGTGGACACCCGTTATATCAGCCCAAAGATGCAAACCCTCCTCCAAGAGGTATCAGATGAAATTTTCCCCAACCCAGATCCCAACGCCTTTGTTCGTGTTCTCAACTCTCCTGGCTATGTTTACCACCGCCTCAGCGAAGCAGGCATTACAACGCTTCCCGTCCCGATTTTCAACTTCCCTACCATAAAATTGCTGCTTCCTTACGACCTGTGGTTGCGCTATGGCAACAAACGCCAAAGAGCCGATGTCGAAGCTGGAATGCCAGCAACCTGGCTTGTCCGATGGCGTAGGTACTACAACTCCTTTTCAATGGGAGGTGACAACGGAGGCTTTCACATGGCCCATGACACCAATGGAAGCTGGATACTTCATGCCACCCACCAACATGGCCTCACCATGCGTCACATTCCCAGCAACTCATGGAAATACAAATACACAGGTTCTGCCATACAAGAAGCCGCCGACCTTTCAAAAGAAAGCCCTAAAGGTGCGGCTTTTTCAGGGTTTACCCCTGGATCCACCCTTACCGTTCCTGTGGGAACAGAGACAAACTGGAGCGTCACCCGCATTCCATTAGGAAAACTCTCGGTTTGGCGCATCGCCCCTTCAGACTGGGATGCCGAAAGCACCACGCCCCTTCTTCGCACCCAAAAAACAATCTACCTCATCAGCGGTGATGCCCCCGTGGTACCCCTTGTGGTGGTAGAACAAAACCGCAATGTTTCAGGCACCCTTCGCCAGGTGGTCTTGCATATCAAAGGCGTGCCGCTCTCT
>JAKSCC010000164.1 GCA_022360815.1 Desulfobacterales bacterium | reverse complement strand
TTTTTACCCCCTTAACCCCAGTACCAAACCAAAATTGCTCTTTAGAAAAATCCAACCCGACCTTCCATAAGTGTAAACGTGCAGTGTTTGAGGCATTTGTCTTGGTATTAAAGATCGAGACCACTTCATTTTTAACCGTTTCTCCTCCTGCAACCAAAACAAAAAGAGACACCACCACCACAAGACCTCCAAATAGAACCAATCTGTGGCGCGTTAGTATAAGAATTACAAACGCTCCAAGACCATAGCCCACCCAGGCACCCCGAATGCCAGAGAGAACCAGTGCAATATGAAAGAAAAAGGCCAATGCAAAAAAAAGAACTGACACCTGTTTAGGTACATTCGTTATGCCTTCAATCAGAAAAGCAACCAATGCAAGAGAAACACAGAGAACCAAAGCCGCGGTTCGCTCAAGTTTATACGCACCGTGAAACAGACCATATTGAGTAGCCCCTTGCCAGACACTATAT
Organism: Desulfobacterales bacterium; assembly: GCA_022360815.1. Classification (GTDB taxonomy): domain Bacteria; phylum Desulfobacterota; class Desulfobacteria; order Desulfobacterales; family Desulfolunaceae; genus Desulfoluna. The sequence goes on along the minus strand of JAKSCC010000164.1, from coordinate 8,389 downwards.
AAAGCAGCAAGAATAGCGGAAATCACAACACAAACAACAATACCATAAAATGCTTTTCGAGACCTTACAAACGCCCCCAAAATCAATGGCAATACAAAAAATTTAACACGGTTCAAAAATTCCAGAGAGGCAACTGGGCCGCCATCGTTTGAAAAGAGAGCAAAAAAAGTCCCCAACCCTACTGCCATCACAATATAATGAACCCCTTCAATGTCTTTGGCCCATCTTCTTCCATAGATAGCGGTATAAACAAGGGTCATCAAAACAAGGAGAGCACCGACAGAATTTAGCGCCGCTTTTGAAAGAAAACTTACTATAAAAAAGAGACAGCAAAAAAAGTATCCTGCTTGTATAAAGCGTCTCTCTCCCTTTCCTGTAAGGTTACTTGTTTTAACGGCAGCGGTATCGGTCATATCAATCACATTTCCCCCAAGCGCTTTAACAACAAAACATTCTTTACAAAAGAATATATTAAAAATATCACCACAAACTCAAACGACTTTAGACCAGCACCCCTGAACTGTCAGCAATACACAAAAAAAACACTGTGGGCCTTTCTGTGCCATGCAAGGCCCCAGTGCCATCGTTATTTTTCTATTTTACTTACCCCAAGAGATATTTCAACCCAAAGAGCGTTTAAATAGATCCTTAATGGCTCTCTCTCCTTCGTGTGTCAGATTACGGGTACCGGTACCACAAAATGTCCTCTCCGTGATAACCGGCGTATCCAGAGCCCAGCGGTTCTCCTTCCATGAATACCACTGATTTTTCTCCTGGTCAAAAACACTCACGGGGCGGTTGAAAAATTTACCCAACTCCACGGCCCATCCGGTTCCTCCTTTTACGGTGTTGTCATCTTGAATCCATCCAACAGCGAAAACCTGAATCCCCCGATTGACCATATGGAAGATCACCTGAAACACTTTTCGTATTTTCTCGGCCTGAGCATACCTTCGTCCCATGCGAGCCGAGACAATTTCCATACTTACATCCCCCTGTTTCAAGGCCTCTTCAGAAAGGATTTCCACATTGACACTCCGGTGCAATTCCTGGCCTTCAAAGGCAAGTGTCGTCTCAGCAATGCCGTAGGTTTCGGATTGAAGACCAAAAGCAGCTTCAGCGCCCTTTAATCCGCCACTGAAAAATCTCATATTCTCTTTCATCATTTTTTCTCATTCCTTCATTTTTTACTTTGGCTTGTATTGCTCACACTCTCATAGCCTCAAAAAAAATCATAACTACCCAAAAAGAAAAAAGCGTGTGGTGCTCTTCAGTCAAATTTTGGTTGATTTCATATGAAGCGGAATGTGCTGGCAAATTACGTTGATGGGAAAACCATTCAATAACAAATAAGGTAGACTAAGAAGTGATTTTGAGCGAGACGTTTATACCAAATTCAAATGAAATGCAATATCTGATTCAAGCGGTTATCAATTTGGATAGCACGGCCTAAACGCAAAACCCATCTTGTGCTCATTTTTTAATAGGGATAACCGCTTACATTGGGATCGCTGGAGTAGAGTTGCCGCAAAGTTTCAGGATACTGACGGGTCTCAGGGGAAGGCGCTATCCCGTTCCACCACCGGTACATGGACTCATTTAAGGCTTCCCCCTTGTACTGAAAGGCAGAGGCCACGCGCTCATTGTATCCGGCCACCAGTTGGTAGCCAAAATGCGGGCTGTTTCGATCCAACCCAATACGAACAAAAAAACCGGTGTGCTGTGTATTGGACAAGGGGTTATCGGGTACAGCGTCCATCCACGCTTTCCCTTCAGGCTGCTTATAGTTTCTCGACAGGTTAAACTGATCCACCAGAGACATCATGGAGTCCCGCTGATAAATAACAGGGGTTGGCGTTGAGTTAAACTCCACAGCCAAATCTGTTTTTGCCGTTCCATTCCCCTCCCCTCCCGTCTGAAGCGCCACCTGCCTGGCCTGATGGGGCAATTTCGGGCTGTAAATACCGGTCGCCCTTTTGTAGTCAAAAGAAAGGTCTCCTTGAAGATCGTTGGTACCCACAATAATATCCGTCAATTTTCTGTTAGGGTCGTTGATGTTGTCATACTTCAGGCGAACCACAAGGCCATTGATCCTCACCGGAGCATCGGGACTGAGTCCCATACGCAGATTGTCCACTGAAAAATCCCAGTCCAAATAATTTCGGTTCTGATAAACCCGATTTGAAAACCCCAACACCTTGATCAAGGCTGTTTTATTATTGTCCCCCTGTGCACCATCCACCCATAGCCCCCCCATGGTTGCCTTGTACTTGTACATATAGTTGTCATCATCCACGTAGGGCACATAAACAGTTTCCATATGCAGATTGTTTTTGTTATCTCCCCTGTGAAGGGTGTACTCCGTAGCAACCTGCCAAGGGCCGTACTCCGTCCCAGAGCCAATGTCCATATCAATCCGAAACCGTTTTGAATTCCAATGCTGACCATCTTTGGCTGGAGTATCACCGCCATGCCACTGGATCCGTGGGTCTCCCTCTTTAAACTTCCACCGTTTATCCCATACAAGACCATTATGATTGTACCTATAATATTCTCCAGGATTCAAACTTTTCCGTGTGGTCAGTTCAGCCGGAGACTTGTAGTAATACCCCAAGCGCACTTTATCGATCTCTTGGTACACTTCCGCATACATATCGAAAAGAATCCGTACGGTATCGCACTCTGTACTGATAGAGATGGGGCTGGCCTGGGCCACCACGTCATCCAAATGCGCATCTTCCAAAGGCATCAGGGATGCGTGGGATGAGAGGCCCCACAGGCAAGGAAAGACGGCAAAAAAAACAAACGTAAAAACGTTTCGCATTGTTAATCTGCTAAATTTTATCATCTTTCCTCCACTCAAAGCATCAAATTCCTTTGCCAATGGCTTTCAAAAGCTCAACGATGCCATGAAAATGCCACCCCATTTGTTGCCATTCCTCGGCCTGCTTGAGTCCTTGTGCAGGCTCCGTGTCCCCACTGTTTTAAAGTATCATTAAACCTGGCTAATGGTCCGGAGTCCAAGCCGCATCATTTGGTCCGGGATAATGGGGCTCATAAATATGCCAAAAGTCGTAGGTTTCCCCTCCCATCTCCTTTTGAATGGCATACATATCCCATCGCTCCGTCGTGGGGTTTGATGCATTTCCCAAACGCGCCATAAATTCAAGCTGGCCTCTGCCGATGGGGTCCCAGGCGGCCTGTCCACTGGCCAGGCCGTTCATGTTTAGGTTGTCCGGCAGCTTTCCAGCTTCATAGACATAGTGATGCCTGATATCATTTTGTGTATCCATATTCTGCTCGGTGATGGCGTAACACTCTTTTCGCCCCGGAAACTCGATATACGTTTTCTTGGCCCGCATGCCGTCGATAATCACGCTTCCCATAGAAGGACCAAGCTGAACATAGGGCCACCCTGTGGTTTCATCATCGTCTGATAAAAAACCTTGAACCTCTTCAATACGAATGGAGCCGTGTCGGGTCCAGTTGATGGCGATATAGGCTCGATCATCGAACTGCTTACTGATCCCCCCTCTTCCGCCATTGGCATTGGGATCGTATTGCATATAGGTGCGACCGCTTTTTACCTGGATGGTCATGGGAGCTTCTTCGATGGGAATATTATTGGCCGCGGTTTGGTTCCGGATCTGATAATCCCCTTCCACATCGCCTGAGCCATCAAAGGTTTTACGCTTGATCTTGTCTGCACTGGTCTGCTGATTGTGGCCGTAAGGGTAGTTGGAAGAGTCGTAAGGAAGTAATTTTCCTGCAATGCGGTCATAAAAAGCGATCTGGTTGATATTTCCGTTTAGCATGTATCCGTCATACATGTTGTGAAAACCAGGCCCACCGCTGTATGGCGCAGAGATGATCGTTGGGTCAATGGGGGTATCCTGAGGGGTGTAGTCCGTTCCAAAGTAACCATCGGGGTCAAAAGTACTCTTGAAATACTGATCGTTACCGTCGCTTGTAAAGTAAGGCCCCCGCATATAACCCCACTTCGCATATTGTGTATGCACCGCCTGGTCAAAAGATTCCCGCATGTGAACGCCTTTAATCAAAGCGTTGGTGGTGCCATCGTTGCTGACCAGCTTCACCTGCTCAATAACCGTCTTACTTCGAATTTCAAGGGCGATGCCCTCTTCTCCCGACGCCATGCCGCCCATGGGGTAGATGGTGATCTGCTGACCATAGGTTTTGGCATTCACAATTGAAAGCCTTCCACTTTGTACCTCCAAAACCCCGTTAACCACCGGTGCGGAGGAGCCTGGATTGGTGGTCCTTCCATTGGCCGAAAAACTCAAATCCATGGCCATGTTCTGTGTTGCCACCACACTGGAGCCATCACCAAGCCCCAAGGTGACCACGCTTTGTCCGCGCGCTTCGGCTGGTGTCTGATACCCATCGGGTTTCACAATCTCATAGGGCTTTTGAAAATGCTCATAGCTATCGCCCAATCCTTGGATACTATCGGTTGAAAGCCACAACTTTGCCGTATCTTCGATAAACCATTTTCTCTGAGGAGATTCATAGGCACTGGCCAAAATGGAGAGATCCCCATTGATAGTTCGGGAGCCAGTCCCATTGGAAAGCCCAATATAGTTCGTCCAGTTTTCACCATTGGCGTCTGTATCCTCAGGAGAAAATCGCCACTTATTGAATTGATTTGAAATTTTCAAATTATCAAAATGGATCTTCACCCCGGTACTGGCATCCACCCCACTGAGCTCCACTTCCCCCAAAGGAGAAAGTGCTGCCAAGATAGGGGAAGACGCAGAAAAAAAGAGCAGCATCCCTGCAATCCAAATGATGCGAGTCAGACCACGTGGTGTTGCCATGGACTCCTCCCTATCTGAAAGATTGATCGCCCTGATCAAGCGTCAAACCTGCCAAAAATATTCGAGGAAAAAATAAAAGGAAAAAAGCGCCCACCAAGTACATCGATATATGATGCGAACATTGTTAGCATTTAAAACAACATCTTTCAACCTTTTTCAAGGAACTTGCCAAATCATTTTTCAAAGAACATGACAACCGCCTCCACATAAAAAAGCCTCCCGCAGGAGGCTTTATCCACATTTTATTTCTCTTCGCCCTCATCATCCGACGGTGCAACGGATAAAGAGAAGGCCACCACCAAACAACACAAGGTAGAAGAGAAGAAAATAGACTCTAGGCGTCATAGAAACCTTCTCCTTCATCTGCATTCATGGAACCAAAGCGTTACCTTTTTCAAGGGACAACCTTGCCCCATAGAAGAGGTAACATCCTCATGGTCTCTGCAAACAAGAAGTGGCACAAAACGTACCAACGCCTAATAGTTTGAAAAAAGAATGCCTTTTGCGGCTTTCAGTGGTTTATCTATTACAAAACAAAATCAATTTGAGAGGTGCCTTGCCTCAGCTCCTCTCAAATTGAACCGATCTCAAGATGGCAACTCTGCAGACAGCCGTGAAAGGGTCTCGGCAAAGGCCGAAATATCTTTAAAAGTAAGGTGAGTGGTCAGGCTCACTCGAACAATAGCCTGACCCAACGGAACCGTAGGAAAGCGAGCGGTAAAGGCAAAAAAGCCGGCCTCAAAAAGAGACGCCACAAGACGCTGTGCTCTCTCCTCGGAACCGATCTCTATGGCCAGGATATGAGCGTCGCCTCTTACCTCAAAACCCCTGGCCTTCAAATCGTCTTTAAGGGTCTGGGAAAGGGCTGCCAATCTTGCCCTTGCCTCGTCCGCCCTTTGAATGGCTTCAAGTACGCAAAGGGCGCCTTGGGCATGGGCAGCAGGAAGCGCTGTGGTGTAGATAAAAGGAGATGCAAAATTCAAAAGATACTCTCTGTAAAGAGACGGAAGCAGAACAAAGGCTCCAAAAAGGCCCATGGCTTTGCCAAAGGTCCCCAAGGACACATCGGCAACCCCTTGAGCCAAGCCCCTTCCCCCGTTACCCAGTGCACCAAAGGCGTGGGCTTCATCCACCACCAGCAAAAGGCCGTGCTCTTTTTTCATCTGGCCCAGCACAGAAAAAGGTGCCATATCTCCGTCCATGCTAAAAAGGGATTCGGTCACCACCACCTTTGTTCCCGAGGCCCCTTTGAGTCTTCGGTCAAGGTGATTCATGCTGTTATGCTTGAAGCTTCGAATCGCCGAAGCTCCCAATTGCATCCCCTTTACCGTGCTGGCATGCACATGTTTGTCAAAAAAAAGGGTTTCGTCCCGACCAAAGAGGGTGGAGAGAAGGGCAAGATTGGCTTGGTAGCCTGAAGGGAAAAAAAGGGCATCATCGTGGCCAAAATAGCTCGCGTACGCTTTTTCCGCTTCGCGAATGAGGACGGCATTTCCAGAGACAAGGCGGGATGAAGATGAGGAGCTGCCGCATTTTTCAAACGCTGCCCCGAGCTTTTTTCCAAGACAGGCCGACCGGCCCAAACCCAGATAGTCGTTTGAAGCAAAATTGATAAGACGCCTGCCACAAACCGTTACCGTGCGGCCGTCACAGGCTTCGGTTATCGGTGGCCTTCGGTAAAGCCCCTGCTTTTTTTGAAGGGCCAGCTTCTGCCTCAATCGTTCATCAAACATGCAAAGATCTCCTGGTAATAGGGGCTGAGGCGCTTCCCTTCAAACTTTTCATTGTAAGGGGTTGTCCCAATAAGAAGGGAGGCGCAGATCTCTTGATCTCGCCACTTGGCAGTCACGTTGTATGCCCTTGCATCGCGGGATACGCCCGTCAACGTTGCGGTAAGATGCACTCTTCCCGTCACCCCTCCACTCAAAACAGGGGCTGCTGCCACTTTCAAAAGAAAAGCCTGTCGTTTGAAATCGGTGAGGTACCGCACATGGTAGGCCGCACACTGGGCCATGGCCTCCAGAAGCTCATGGGGCCGTCCACCAAGCTCTGCTGAAACGCAGGAGAAAAAATCGTCTCCCACCCCTGAAACCCTTCCAATCTTTAAAAACCGGCTCTCGCACATCATTGCCATCTCCTCAGCACCAGAGCGCTATTCTGGCCTCCAAACCCAAAATTCTCAAACAAAAGAGTGCGGATCTGCTTTCCATCTTCTTTGCCTGAAGCCAGACCAAGGGAATCTAAAACTGGGGTCTTAAGGTTGGGATGCCCTGGTACAACACCTTGAGAGAGCGCACCAAGAGCAAGAGCCACCTCCACGGCACCACAAGCCGATGCCAGATGCCCGATCCACCCTTTCAGGGCCATCACCGGTACCTTTTTTGAGCCAAAGAGCCTTTTAAAAAGATCGGCTTCCATGGCATCGTTAAGCAGAGTTCCTGTGCCATGGGCACATACCCCATCCAAATCCGAGGCAAGAAGAAACCCTTCATCCAAAGCCAGGCGCACGGCTTTTTCTGCCCACTTTCCACTGGGGTCCGGGGCTGTCATGTTGTACCCATCCAACGAAGAGCCAAAGCCCAGAACCTCGGCAACAATATCGGCCCCTCGTCTTTGGGCATGGTTTAGCTCTTCCAAAAGAAAAAAAGCGCCGCCTTCACCCGGAATAAACCCTTTGCGATCTGCATCAAAGGGAGCATAAATGTGTGAGGGATCGCTTTCATCTGTATGAAGGGCCTGGGCCATGCCATAAGCCAAAAGCCCTCCGTCGCTTAAGCGAGAGTCCCCGCCGCCCGCAAGGGCCGTGTTCAGATACCCATCCTTAACTTTTCGATACGCCTCACCCATGGCCGTCAAAGAGGCGGCGCAAGCACTTCCGCAGGTATGGTTCTCTCCATGGACACCCAAAAGGCGAGAGATAGCCGATGAGGCGGTGTTGGGAAGAAACCTCAATATCCACAAGGCCGAAAGCCCTTCTTGCGAAATCGCGCCCCCTTTGATCTGGGAAAATTCCTGTCCCACATCAAAGTTGGGACCGCTGCCACAAAAAAGACCTGTCTCCTGCCGCTCCGTCTCCCCAAGCCCTGAAGCGTTCAGGGCCATAGCCGCTGCCGCCACCGCAAACTGAGCACCCCGGTTAAGGTACCGTCCTTCTTTGAAGCGCCCCGTAAAAGCCTTCAAATCAAAGTGAGATACAGGTGCCCCCCAAAACCCGTCCCCTTTCAGAGGTAGAAACCGGGGCCTTTTCTGAAACGCCATTGCCATCTCATCGGGTGTGCTCCCCACAGGAGAGACCACCCCCACTGAGGTGATCACCACACGTCTTCGCATCGTCTCTTCACCCTCACCAGGCCAAATCAGGCTTCTTCACTTCGCCAGGCGACGTAGTCCACAATATCTTTCACCTTAAGAACCGGCCCCCCGTTCTGATCCTTTAAGATCTCATCCACACGATCCAAACTGAGGTAGGGGTATTTCTCCATCAGGTAGCTCCGCAGATCGGTGATGTGCTCTTTGGGACTATCCAGATAAACCCTTAAGGTTTTTAAAAA
>JAKSCC010000089.1 GCA_022360815.1 Desulfobacterales bacterium | reverse complement strand
TGTCAGTGTGGCAACCCAGAGCAAAGAGGCCTCATGATCCAGCGTCGCCCCAAAGCACCTTTCGTTGCAGCCGTTCTCATTGCACTTGCGGTTAATATTTTTCTTTTTGCCCTTTTGCCCGGCATGCGAAACCAGCCCGCACGCCGAGATGAGGCCTTTCGCAGCCGAGTGGTCACCATGGTCAAACTCGAAAAAGCCGAACCCGAGTCCCAACGTGAAAAACCCCAAAATCCCAAAAGGGACGAGGTTCCCCCCGAGCCCAAGCTGGAGCTTCCCATTGACACCACCCTAGCCCACACCCCCGATGCGCCCACACTCAAGGCAAATCCAAACCTGCCCAAGCTGGACACCTCCGACTTCAGGCCGAATATGGGAAACATGGTCTTTGGTGCATCGGATCTGGATACCCAGCCCGCCCCAACCCATAAGGTGAATCCGATCTACCCCTTTAAAGCCAAACGCCTGGGGATTTCGGGAAAAGTTCTGGTTCAGTTCAGGGTCGAAAAAGATGGGTCCCTATCCCACATTAAAATTCTGGAATCCACGCCCCCCGGGGTGTTTGACAAAGCAGTTTTGGATGCGGTCTCCCGCTGGAAGTACCATCCCGGTGAAATCACCGGAGAAAAGGTGGCGGCAACTCTCATGAAACCCATTGTCTTCAGTTTAGAAAATTAAGTGTCTCAACCATGATTCCAACACCTATTCGACAATCAAATTTATGGACCGGCGGCCTTGTGATTCTGCTCGCCCTTTTGCTTGGCAGTGGCACCGCTTGGGCAGCAAAAAAAACCTTCACCACATGTGAGACCAAGACCTCGCCCGCCATAACCCTTGCCATGGCCAGAGCCTCCAGAGCCCTTGAAGAGAAAAGGCCAGAAGAAGCCCTCGCCATTTTACGCAAGGCAAGCAGGCGTGCCGGCAAAAAAAGCCACCATCTCCTTGAGTTTCATCTGGGTATTCGGCTGGTGGAAGCCAAAGAGCTTGAAAAATCTTTGGAGCACTTTCGGCGAGCCACAAAGCTCTGCCCAACCTATGCCCCAGCCTGGCAGAATATCGGCAGGCTGGCCTATGAAACGGAAAAGTTTGATGAGGCCGCCCATGCATTGGGCAGGGCGTTTGAACTGACGGGAGAGACCCGCGCAAACCTGCTGTACTTTCAGGCGCTGGCCCGATACCGACAGGAGAAGTGGACACGATGCGCCCACCTCTGTCTTGACCTGATGAACCGATTCCAGGAAAATCCAAAGGTGGAATGGGTTGAGCTTGCCGCAGCAGTGGCTACCCCTGCAAAAAAGCGCCCCGAAGTAATTGACGTCCTTACAAAACACATTTCACGACTTGGCGACAAACCCAAATTCAGACGCAGCCTGGCCAACCTACTTCTTATGGAGAAACGCTATCCCGAGGCCCTGGTTCATCTCAAAAGCCTTGATCACTTGGGCACCATCACCGACTCAGAGCTGATGATTCTGGGCGACATCTGCCGCATGCAGGCCATGCCTCTGGAAGCGGCGGCCTGCTACGGACGCCTTGCCACAACGAAAAAAGCCTCAGCCCAACTGACACGCAAAGAGGCCGAGGCTCTGATGGCAGGTTTCAAGCCTGAAAAAGCCCGCATGGTTCTTGAAAGAGGGGTGAAAAAGTGGGACTCCGCAAGGCTCTGGCTGCTGGTGGGGCAACTTCGCTTTGAGGCCAAAGAGTATTCTAAAGCTGAAACGGCTTTTCGACAGGTTATCAAGCACAAACCATCCGATCGGCACGCATCGGTCATGCTGGGGTATGCTCTCTTTTCACAAAGCAAAGAAAATGAAGCCCTTCAGTGGCTCAATAAAGTTATAGAGGCAAACCCCAAGGACTCTGTAAAATCCCTGAGGGATTTTATCTTGAAAAAACAGAACCACCAATCCAAAACCTCGTAACCATTGCCACAGTGTCTGTTCCAGTGGGAGCATCTCAAAGCCCCCACTCTTTTTTTTAAATTGTACCGTTGGCGTGCATCGCTCTTAGAGGCACCCCAGCATCCAAAAGAGATTCTGCCATGAGAAAAATGAAAGAAACCGAAATCGACCTCATGCTGCAGCACGCAGGCTGGGCCACCATTTGCACCGTAAATGAAGATGGTACCCCTTATGCTGTGGAAGCCACCTACTTCAAGGATAACGATGCCTTGGGATTTATGATCAACCCTCGCGGCACCACAGCCAAAAATATCAAAGCCCGCCCTTCGGTACTTCTCAAACTCACCACCAGCGATGGGCCCATGCACAACTGGGCAGGCGTCTCCCTTTTTGGCATGGGGAAAATGGTAACCGAGGCCAAAGCCATTGGCCGAGGCTGGGATCTCCTCTCTGCTGCAATGAAGACAGATTACAGCGCCGCCAAAGAAAAGTTCATCAAATCACCTGAAAAATCCCCATTTCTTCGCATTGCCATTGAAAAACGCACGGGAAGATGCAGTGCTCGGGTCAACCAAGAGATAAACTGGCCTTACCCGTGGGATAAAGACGCAGCAGAATCAACTCTTGTTTGATCTCTTTTTTTTTTTTTTTTTCAAAAAAATCGACCCATGTTCCCTTGACCCTTGCCCTGTTTCTTCGCACAATGTGTGATACATTGATTTTTCTACGGGCCATTTCTGATGGCCCCGCAAAGAAATCAGGGTGTCGTAGAACGACTTGCAGCATCGGGTGTTCCCTTGTCGCTTCGAAGTGTCGGTTTTTTTGTCATGTCTTTATTTTTTGGCAGAACTAGAAAACTTTGTTATCACTTAAGGAACATTCACCATGAACATCCTCACCATTGCCGGTGCCCCAAGTGCCGGAAAGACAGCTGTTATCACACACATTTGCCGTCTCCTTAAAGAGAAGGGAGAAAAAACAGCGGCCGCCAAGTTTGACGCACTCTCCACAACGGACCACCTCCATTATCAAAAAGAGCTGGGGATGGATGCGGTAACCGGCTTAAGTGATTACACCTGCCCAGACCACTACTACGTCTCCAACCTTGAAGAGGTAATCTCCTGGGGGAAAAGAATCGGGTCTGATCACCTCTTTATTGAAACAGCAGGCCTTTGCTACAGATGCGCCCCGCACATCAAGGGCATCCCTGCCCTCACCATTATTGACAATCTTGGGGGGCTTGACACCCCATCCAAAATGGGCCCCATGCTGGAAACCGCAGATGTGGTGGCCCTCACCAAGGTAGACATGGTATCTCAAGCTGAAAAAGAGGTCTTTATTCACCGCATAAAAGCCGTCTCCCCCAAGGCGGAAATCGTCAGTGTCAATGGCCTTACCGGAACAGGTGTCGCCCGCCTTTTGCGTATTCTTCAAACCCACACACAGAAAACAGAGATCACAGGAAGCCGTCTCAGATACCCCATGCCAGCCGCCATTTGTTCTTACTGCACCGGAGAGCAGCGCATCGGCCAAGCCTTCCAATCCGGCAATATTCATAAAATCATCCTGCCCGAGTCAAAGGAGGTCTCCCATGTGTTCCCCAGCAGTTAGTGCCAAAGCCCGTGTCATCGTTCGCGCAGGTACCACCATGGAAGGTGTACCCGAAGCACTGGAGAGTCTCACAGTTCATGCCGGAGAATCCATTGCTGTGGTGGGCCCTACTGGCTCGGGAAAGAGTCAGCTCCTCTCTGATATTGAACAACTTGCCGAGGCAGACACTGCCAGTGGCAGGCGCATCATTTTAGATTCATTTGACAAGCCTGAACGTCTTTACGGAAATGTGGCCCACCTTACCCAGAAAACCGCTTTTCTTATGGACAGCCGCGTCACAGACTTTCTATCCGTCCACGCTCGAAGCCGCGGACTGGAGTCTTCGGCCATTGTTGAAAAGGTGATCGAGACCGCCAACACCCTCTGCGGGGAACCCATTAAGGCAACCGACCGGATTCAGGTGCTCTCCGGGGGACAGTCCCGCGCTTTGATGATTGCCGATATCGCCCTGATCTCCAATGCCCCCATCATGCTGATTGATGAGATTGAAAACGCAGGCATCGACAAATT
>JAKSCC010000027.1 GCA_022360815.1 Desulfobacterales bacterium | reverse complement strand
GCAGGTGCTGATCTATGTGGGCGCTATCTGTGTCCTGCTCGTTTTCGGCATCATGGTGGGGTACACCCCCAATGAAGTGGCAGAAAAGATACCCCTGGGGCGAAATGCACTCTTGGGATTGATGGCATCAGGTATCTCAGCTTTTTTTCTCATGGTGATGGTTGTTGGAAAAACAGAGTGGGTTCCCGCAGCCGATCGAATCACCGATTTCTCCATCGAACACGTGGGCGAGAGTCTTCTCATGGCCTGGTGCCTCTCTTTTGAATTGATCTCCGTGGTGCTGCTGATCGCCATTGTGGGTGCCATCATCCTTGCCCGAGGCGGCCGTGAGGAGGTGAAGTGATGTATGTAAATTTAAATACCTACCTTGTTCTGGCGCTCTTTCTCCTTATGACCGGTATCTACGGAATGATTCGTCATAAAACCTTTGTGGGGATGCTTATCTCCACCGAGCTGGTCTTAAATGGCGCAGGCCTCAACTTCATGGCTTTTAATAAATTTCTGGCCCCAGATCCTGCCGTGGGTCAGATCTTTACCCTGTTTATCATGGGCATTGCCGCTGCAGAAGCTGCCATCGCCATCAGCTTTATTCTGGCGGTGTATCGTAAGTTTACCACTGGAGATCCGCAAGGGGTGGTGGACCTCAAGGGCTAGGCCTCCGGCGGCGAGGTGGAGCCACCTCGAAAGCTGGTTGCCATTGCACTTTGCCCTTCGTTCCTCAGGTCAAAGTGCAATGGCATTCACCGCGGGCTTCGCCCGCCTCGTAGGTTAGCGATTGATGCATAAGAAATTACAAGCTCCGATGAGGCTTGAGACGTTTATATTAAGAAGAAATATTTCGAACCACAGGGATCCTGTAGTTTGCGCTGTGTGTACCATGTGCTGGAAGAAGGTCACGAGTGCTTGCAGGGTGTGACCATAGAGAATGCTTAATCAGCGAATGTGAAGGCCCAAAGGGGCTGAGCATTCGCGAACCTGGAGTCCAGAGGCACAGCCTCTGGCCGCCGGAGGCGAATATGTTTCAACCCACATCTGGAATGTTGATACTCACAGCGGTCATTCCCATGGCGGCTGCTCTGCTGGTGATGATCTCCGGCAAGAAGCCCAACGTGCGCGAGGGG
>JAKSCC010000121.1 GCA_022360815.1 Desulfobacterales bacterium | reverse complement strand
GGCCGCATCGTAGACCGATTCCAGAACCCCCTTTACTTCTGCATGAAGGTGGCGGGATACGTCGTCGCCTTTAAGAAGCCAGGTGATGTCCTCTTTGAGAGACATCTCGGGGTGAAGCTGGACGCGGTGTGAAGCATCGCCGGACTGTCCGGTCATGTGGACCCTTCCGAGAAGGGTGCCCACCCGTTTCCAGTCTTCATCGGTATTGAGTTCCATCTCGCGGCCGGAGCGTTTGTCAAAGACGGCAAAGTGAATGCCGTTCACTTGGCCCAGGGTGGTGCCGTTGTTCAAGGTGAGGGGGGGCACCACGGGGATTTCGTTTGCCACGCAGTCCAGCATAAAGCGGTGTTCATCTTCAATGGCCTCTTTGCTCCATCGGCCCGGGCGATAAAATTTTACCACATAGCGTTTCTCGGTAAACGCAAGCAGTTCATAGACTCGGTTGATGTAGCTGGGAAGGGGGGAGGTGAGTCCGGTGAGGCGCTGGCCAACCTCTTTCTCCACAGCGTTTAGAAGCACATCGGGGGTGAGTTTGGAAAATCCGTCGGCGAGGTATGTCTCTTGTGAATTCATGGGCGTTTTATAGCAGATTCCATCCCTTAAGAAAATGATGCAGGCTTTGATGGAAGAACTCTTTATGGCGATTCATTTTTCTCTCTTTTCTTGCATCTTCGGGAATTGGAACTATGATGGTTTATGGGCATCTGCCGTGCCATTTTCTGTTTTGACTCCAAAAATGATGATTTTGAAAAAAAGCGATACCTGCGGTCGCAAAAAGTGGGGACTCTCTGATGCAGCATCGGTTGGAACGATCCGTGGTGCTTCCCTGTCGTGCGGAGGAGGCGTTTTCCTGGCATGAGATGCCGGGTGTTCTGGAGCGGCTGACGCCCCCTTGGGTTCAGTATGGGAATTTAAAACGGCAGGGGGGGCTTGAGGTGGGGGCCACCACGGCCATGACGTTGAAGATGGGGCCCCTTGATTTGGGCTGGAAGTCGGAGCACACTCGATACGAGCCGGGGCGCTGCTTTGCAGATCGAATGGTAAAGGGACCCTTTGCCTCTTTTGAGCATACCCATACCTTTAAGGCGATGGAAGGCGGGTGCTGCCTGACGGATGAGATTCGCTACTCGCTTCCCATGGAGCCGGTGTCGGGGTTTTTGGCGGGGTATTGGGTCAAGCGGGACCTTGAGCGGATGTTTCGATATCGCCATGCCATTACAGCTCGGGATCTTGGGCGGTTTGTGGGGCGATTCGGTAGAAAAAAGCCAATGGTGGCCATCAGTGGAGCCAGCGGTGTGATTGGTTCAGCTCTTGTTCCTTTTTTAAAAAGTCAAGGGTATGGGGTGAAGGTTTTGGTGCGTCGAAGGGCTGAAAATGACGCCGAAATCTACTGGAACCCTGCAAAAGGTGAACTGGATACCCAAGGGCTTTCGGGATGTGATGTGGTCATTCATCTGGCCGGCGAAAACATTGGTGACGGCCGGTGGACCCCAGAAAAGAGGGCAGAGATCATTGCCAGCCGGGAGAAGGGAACCTCCCTTCTGGCAAGGGAATCCTCTCGGCTTAAGAGCGGTCCAAAGCTTTTTTTATCGGCTTCTGCGGTAGGGTATTACGGGGATTGTGGGGAAGAGCCCGTCTCAGAACAAAGAGGGCCTGGAGATGCCTTTATCTCCAATGTATGCCACCGTTGGGAAAAGACCGCTCAAGAGAACTGGAATCGCGAAGATGGCCGACTGGTGATCCTTCGTATTGGGGTGGTGTTAACTCCTGCGGGGGGCGCGCTGGCGAGGCTTTTGCCTGTGTTTCGAGCGGGGCTTGGCGGCGTTATTGGAAGCGGGAATCAGCGCATGAGCTGGATCTCCATCGAGGATGTGCTGGGCGTTATGGCTCACATTATGGATACCCCAGGATTGAAGGGGCCTGTGAATGTGACGGCACCTCATCCTGAAAGCAATCGAGGGTTTACGCAAACTCTGGCTCGTACCCTTGGTCGTTTCTCTTTTACCCATGTGCCGTCATCTGTTGTGGTCGGCGCTTTTGGCGACATGGGCCGCGAAATTCTATTGGAAGGGGTGAATGCGTTGCCCCGAGCCCTTTTATCAAGCGGTTATACCTTTGTTCACCCCACTCTGGAATCGGCGCTCTCTGAAGTCATTTAAGGATGCAAGGAGACATTCTGTGCGAAAACGTTATCGACTGCTTTTTCTGATTCTTATGGTCATGGCTTTGGGCTTTGGCTTTCTGCATCTTTTTGTGGAGGGTCGCTCAAATTTCGAGCGGCTACACATCTTTCTCTTCAATCTGACAAGTGGTGGTACGTCGATTCTTTACTACCTTGAGGAGAAGAAGAGGATGTCGGTAAAGGTGCGGGTTTTTCTTCTTCTCTCCATCGGGTTTGCTTTTCTGGCGTGGATGGAACTCTTTTTTGCCGCATCTGTTTGTGGTTTGATTTTGGCCGCGATTGCAGAGTCTGTTCGTCAGAAGAGTTTCTCCTTCTTTCCCTGGGAGTTCTTTCAAGGGGGGTACACCACGGCAAGGCGGTTTGCACACGCCTCGATTCTCTGTCTGGTTCTGGGGCTTGTGACCTCTGTGTTTGTTATTGCAAACAACGCCTGGTTTCACCTTTTTACCCTTGAAAATTTAACCATCGATACCTTTTTTCTTGGTTTCTCCTTTCCCGTCTCTCTTATCACCATGAGTGTGATGTTTTCGCTGATTCCAGATTTAAAACGGCCTGCGATGAAAGGGGCTGGGATATTTGCCTTCTGGGCTGTGAATTTGGGGGTGATCGTTTTTTTTCTGTTTATCTTGGCTGGAAAACTGTGGCCTCAGGTGGCGGTGACCCTGATTCTCTTTTTTACGGTGGTCTTGATTTTTGCCCTCTTTGTTAAATATGTGCATGGGTTGCAGCAGAAGAGCTTTTTGATTTCGGGCATGCTTTTTCTGCTCTACACCTCCATCACCGGGATCGCCTATATTCTTCTTGAGATTGTTTCGGATCGGTATGTGCAGTGGGGGGATATTCTGTTAAGGCTCCATGCCGTAGCTGCTCTATACGGTTGGAACTTAAGTGGATTGGCTGTGATTTACCGCCGGTTTGATTTTCCCATTCGCCTCAATTCGACCCAGTTGATTTCAGGACACTGGATTCTGGTGTGTCTCTGTGTGCCTCTGGGGGATAATTATCCGGCCATGGCGGTGGTGAGCACTTTGGGTTATGGCGTTTTTCTCTATCTGATGTTTTTCAGTGGAAAGCTTGTGGGGGAGACAGAAAATGGAGAGAATTCCCAAGCGGCAAGCTCTTCTCAGTGTGTCTATCCACACCCTCCGACCACAGATGGGCGAGATTGAGGGGGAATCAGCACCCCATAGTTTGATGGGGCACTGATTTCGTTTAATCCGGCGTCTCTCAAGTGAAGCGGTGCGCATCTTTTTGACACGTTTGCAAAAAAGCTCGCTTTTGCTCAAGTATCATAGATGAGGTGGCTCCTTAGAGCAGGCGAATATTCCAGTTCCACTCTCCTGGGCGTTTTTTAAGCTTGACGCCTTTGGGGATGGGTTCGTGCATATGCACAAAAAGAGAGTATCCCCAGGACTTCAGTTCCGAGGCTTTGGAGGTGATATCCACACGCCAGTTGGGGTAGAGCCAGTGGTTCTCTCCGTATTTGGAGACCCAGGACTCTTCTCCTTTGGGGCTGGCAAAGGCTTCGTGGGGGTTTAAAGATGGCGTTAAGGTTCGCGCGATGGTCAAGGGGTAGTAGCCAGCCACCACCACACCGGTGGGAAGGGGAGAGGCTTTGGCCAGATCCCGAAAATCTTCGGAAGAGAGCTCCGGAGAGGCCAGAGCACCGGTGACACCTCGCTCTTTCAAAGCCTGAATCGCTAGAGAGTTGGCAATGTTGCAGAAGGGGCCGGCCCAGATGGAGAGCCCCTTTCGCTTCTCTTCCGGGAAAAAGGCGATCTGCCAGGGGGCTCCCAGCACAAAGTGCTTGGCTCCAAAGTTGACGAGACGACGAACCAGAGCCCCATACTCTTTCTCTTGTGATGGCCAGATGGCGGGATCGAGCCACCACCAGCGATTTCCCACGCCTCCTTTTCGAGTTTTTGGAACCGATTTTTCAGAGACCCAAGTGGCCTTTTCCGTGTTTTTTGGCCCGTGGCGGTCTTCCCTGAAGAGGTAGAGTGTGGTGGATCGCGTCTTTTTTCCGGCCTTGTGGCGCTTGACAAAGGGGAGTTTTGCCGATGAAGGGGCCACTTCCTGAACCTCAAAGGCACGCGCCTCTTTGTCGAGGGCAGCGATTGCTTTTCTGAGCCCCTCTTCCCTGCGGTCGATAAGAAAGACCGGACTTCCCTTCTCTGGAATGCGTTCTTTTCCGGTCTGGATATGGAATTTTCCTTTTTTGGGGACACTGCCTTTGACCCTTCGAATGAGGTGGCCTTTTTCATCTTCGTAACCGATGCGAAGCAGATCACCAGGAAGAAGGCCTTCTCTGGGCGTAATCCAGGGGGCTTTGAAGCTGCCTTGAAGCCGCGCGATCATAAGTCCTGATCCGGTTTGGGTTTTGGTGTCTACCGGATTGTAGGGGCGGTGGGGCAGAAAGTTGTAGTGGGTGCCGGGGCGTCCTAAAGCCATCTCAAGAAGGCCGAGAGCGGTTTTTTTCGCCTGAGGGTCTTTGCCTTCATCGCGAAGCATTTTGTAGGCCATGGTGGCGTAATAGACGTAGTGGGGCCCTTTTTTTCGTCCTTCAATCTTCCAGGTGGTCACTTCAGGGATGTCGAGAAGAACCTTGACCAGGGTATCCAAGGAGAGATCCTGGCAGGAAAAGAATCTTTCGTTTTTGTGTCCCTGGCGGTAGAGCCTTCGGCAAGGCTGGACGCAGCGTCCCCTCAGACCACTTTTGCCTCCCATGTAGCTGCTCCAGTAGCAGCGCCCAGAAACCCCGTAACACAAGGCCCCGTGAATAAAAACCTCCAGGTCGACACCTTCAGGAGCTGCCTGGGCTGCTGCGCGGATCTCTTCGATATTGTACTCCCTTGGAAGCACGATGCGCTTGGCTCCGGTGGTGGCAACCGCCTCTTCAAAGCCTTGTGTGAAGGAAACATTTGAAAGGGTTGAAAGGTGGAGCTCGCCCTTGAACCCTGCGGCACGTGCCAGTACCGGAATCGCGGGGTCGGCAAAGATAATGGCATCGGGTTTGACCACTTTGGCAAGCTTTTGAATTTGGCTTAACGCGCGCTCCAGCTCATGCTCTTTGAGCAGGGTGTTCATGGTGACATAAACTTCGGCACCTTTTTGGTGAGCCAACTGGGTGAGGCCAGCCAGCTCCTCCATGGCAAAGTTGTCAGCTTCCATGCGGGCGGAGAAACTTTTGAGTCCGCAATAGACGGCGTCGGCTCCGGCGGCCAGGGCTGCCAAAAAAGCGTCTCTGCTTCCGGCCGGGGCCAGGATTTTGGGTGGGGTATGGGCAATGCCGCTCTCCGGCATGATAGACTCCTTGCAAAGTGATCTTAGAATATGGTGGCCCCGCAAAAAGTCGGTCTGCGTCATAGCGACCCACACCCTTTGGGATGCCTGTTCGTTTATTTACGATGATGCCGCGTTGGGACGTCGACTTCATGAGATACCGTTATCGACTTTGGTGTGGGGGAGATGAAATGCTTTTCCGAGGCGCGCAACGTTCCTGCTATGGTTGCCTGTTTTGGGTTGCAGGAGAATAAAACAGAAGAGATTCCAGGGAAGACCTCACCCGACACTCAATCACGCCAGAATATCAGAATCGGTGTCAAAGTAAACAGATTGAAGATGTTCCTTTTGAACAAAAGGGAGGATGTGGGGTGTCAGAGGCACACGTTGAGGGCTCTATGCGTTGAAAATGGGGCGTTGTGGTTGGATGAGAAATTTGATACCCAGCATAGATTGTTTTAAAAAATTAGGCATAACGTATTTTATATTTTGGATGAATCTGTAACGTGTCGACGCCCGTGATACTGTGAGGCGAGGCAGGGGCATTTCTCAAATGCTTTTTGCAGAGTCTCCCCATTTTTAAGGCAGACACATAGAAACCATGAGACAATCTTCCCCTCCCTCGGCCACCCATACGGTGGTGACTTTGGCCGCCCTTTCAGCTTTGGCGGCTTTTTCGATTGACACCTATATTCCTGCCATTCCCACCATGGCCCACACCCTTTCTGCGCCTATCCATAAGGTGGAGCTTTCCATCAGCACCTTTTTTGTGGGGTATGCCATGGGTCAGCTTTTTGGTGGCCCCCTTTCCGACCGTTTGGGTCGACAGAAGGTGGCCCTTTACGGATTGGCCCTTTTTCTGGTGGCCAGTCTTCTTTTGATCACCATTTCGAACGTCTGGCAACTTTTGGCCCTTCGAATGCTACAAGCTATAGGCGGTGGATTTGCAACGGTGGTGGCCGGAGCCACGGTGAGGGATCTCTACGAGGGCCGTGAAAGTGCGCGAATGATGTCCTTGGTTCAGTCGGTAACCATGGGGGCACCTTTGGTGGCTCCGGCTGTGGGGACGCTTCTTCTTTCTCAGTTTGCCTGGGAGTCTATTTTTCTTTTTTTGACAGGGTACGCCCTGTTTCTTGTGGTTGTGGTGACAAGGCGTTATCCCTCGGTGAAACGCCCTGGTCTTGCCGGAGAGAAAGCAAGCTTTAAAGCGGTTGCCCTTCAGTATCTGGCTGTTTTAAAGCATCCGGTCTCCCCTCTTTTTATGATGGTTCATACCTTTGCCTGTGGCGGGCTTTACGCTTTTTTAACGGAGTCGGCCTTTATGTATATGAGCTACTTTAAAGTGAGTGCAAGGGTCTTTCCTCTGCTCTTCAGCTCTGGTGTGGCTGCCGTTATTGTGCTTTCGCGTTTGAATGCACGTTTGGTGAGGCGCGTGGGACCCATGCCCCTTTTGTCGTGTGGCATTTTGCTTCAGGTGGTGTGTGGCTTGGGGCTTGCGATTCAGGCTATCTGGCTGGAGCCCACTCTGGTGGCCACGGTGATTCTCAACCTTTTTTACATCGGTTCTTTGGGGTTGATTATGGGAAATACTGTCTCAGGAAACCTTCAGCATTTTCCGGAAAGCAGCGGAACTGCTCATGCTTTGATGGGGGTTGTCAACTGTCTCGGTGGGGCCATTGCCGGTGTGGTGGCCAGCAGTTTTCATAATGGTACCCTTCAGCCCCTGGCTGGGGTGATGTGTGGAAGTGCATTGATCTCTCTCTTTTTTTTGGTGCTTTTGCGTATCAAGGTGGATCGTCTTTCGGTGTGAGACATATGTGTGTCATTGTTTTTTTATTGTGTGACACTCTGTCGGCAGGGGTGTTTGTGAATGCGCTTGTAAAACAAGGATGTTGGCTTCTTTTTTAAATTTGGCATCGCCTTTGCAGAATAGTTTTTCAACAAAAAGTAAAGGTGGTTTGCAAAGAGAAAAAACAGGATGCTTCACCCCTTAATATTTAAGGAGGCTTGTATGAATCCCATCAAGACCCGCATTACCCCTGAAGAGTGTTTGGAAGAGGTCACTTTGGAAGCGTTGGTTGCCGCAGTGAGTGATTCCATTGAACCGGGTGAAGAGGCCATTATTCCTCACGTGGTGAACCATATTTTACGTCAGAGGGGGGGATGTCCCTCTCGGATTGGTGGGTGATTCAAAGACGTCCGGTCGGGCGAAAAAAATATAGTATTTTGGTATCAGGCAGAGCTTTTTTCTGTCTGATACGTCTGTTTAAAGAGGGCCCTCATGTGAGTGGCTCTTTTTTTATCCTTACCCACTATCCCCTCTATGGTGTTTGATTTTTCAGGGGAAATTGGGTAAAACCGCTTTGATCTTCGGTAGATGAGGTGCCGCATCCTCCCCTTGAGGCGTGGAAGCACGTCGTTAACCGAGTCGATACCATACGGCCCTTTGGGGTTTGGAACCGTTTAGGTGAAACCCCACATTCTGGGAGGGTTGTATTTAACCGAAATGAACAATACCAAAGTCGTAAAAAGTTGACGCCTCAGTCCAACACCCACGATACCGTGGGTTGAAGCGAAGCAGGTACATCCAGATGGTGTGGGGCGCTGTGGCGCCTACTGACTTTTTACGGAGCCATCAACTTAAGGGACGAAATATATGACCATGCAGAAAAATTCCACTGTACGCCAGAGAGATAAAGAAACCTACGCTGTGGTTCCCCACGTACCCTGCGGGGTAATTAATGCGGAAGGCCTCCGTAAAATTGCGGATATTTCAGAAAAGTACGAAGCGGCGGCGCTTAAGATTACCAGTGCCGCGCGTATTGCAATTGTTGGTGTAAAGGAAGAAGATGTTCCTCGAATTTGGGACGAGTTGGACATGACACCGGGGCAGGCCATCGGAAATGTGGTTCGAAGCATCAAAGCGTGTCCGGGTACCACGTTTTGCTCTTTGGCCAAGCAGGACGCCTTGACACTTGGTATGACCCTAGATGAGAAGTACCACGGAATGGAGCTTCCCAGCAAAACCAAGATGGCGGTTTCAGGTTGTGCGACCCAGTGCGCCGAAAACTGCATCAAGGACATCTCTCTTTCCGGTACCAAAAACGGCTGGACCCTGATGGCAGGCGGCGTAGGAACCGGACGCCCTCGTCTGGCCGATGTGATTGCCGAAGAGCTCTCCACCGAAGAGGCTCTGGCTCTGTTTGATCGCCTTGTCACCTACTACAAAGAAAATGGCAAGAAGTTGGAGCGAATAGGGCGCATGATTGACCGTATGGGCCTTGACACCGTGAAAGCGGCTGTTTTGGCTGATAAAGCGGCGTAAGAAAATGAAAATGGTTCTGCAAGAAGAGGAGTGTGCTTTTTGCAGAACCATAAGCGATAAGAGAAAGGGCGGGCCATGGTCTGTTTGAGAGGAATCGTGTTGACCTTGGGGCTGTGCTTGCTGGCTTCTGTCGGTTGGGCTCATCCCCATGTTTTTATAACGAGCCAGCTGACCCTTGTCTTTAAAGAGAAGAAGCCTGTGCAGCTTGACGTGGAGTGGGCCTTTGACGAGGCGTTCTCCTCCCTTGTTTTGACCGATTACGATAGCGATATGGATGCGGTTTTCTCTCCAGAGGAGACGTCTGTAATTCGCCAAGAGGCGTTTGATTACCTCAAAGAGAGCAGCTACTTTACCTTCATTTGTCACAGCGGCGTGAAACGGCATGCTGTTGCTCCAACTTCTTTTGAGTGCCTTGCTCGGAAGGGCATTGTCTACTTTCGTTTTTCAGTGCCTGTCTCTCCACCCCCTTCTGCTTCCTCACCTGTACGCATTAGTCAATACGATCCCTCAAACTACAATGCGATTTTTTTGGCCTCAGGCAGTCCGCTTATTTTTAAAGGAGACGTTCCTGAGACCATCGACTTAGAGATTCGCGAAAACCCTGATGAGACCTATTATTTTGATATGCTTCACCCCATTGAAGCGGTGATCTCTTTTGATGGGCCCGGAGCGTAAACCATGGATGGGAAAAGAGAGTGCCGCAGCCGGGGTTGTCTGGCGCTGTGGTGTTGGATGTTTGTTGTACTTTGTCTTGCCACTCCTGCATTAGCAGCACAACCCTCTGAAGCGCATGGTTTTTTAAGCGGTGTGACACGAAAACTTCTTCTGCTGCAGTTTGAGTTGAGGCAGCAGATGACAGAGGCCGTACGCCTTTTTGGCCAGGAGGGAGGGGTTTCAGCTTTTCTTTCTATGGGAGTTATGGCCTTTGTTTATGGCGTGGTGCATGCCGCAGGGCCTGGGCATGGCAAGGCGGTGGCCTCTGCTTTTATGCTTCATGGTGATAGGCGTCTCAAAGAGGGGCTGCTATTTGGTAATCTGGTGGCTTTTGCCCATGGTCTTTCGGGGATAGTGACAGTCTTTTTTTTGAAATGGGTTCTGGATTTGCGATTTTCCAAGGGCCTTAAAGCAGCCACCCAGATGACGAGTCAGGTGAGTTTTTTTCTTATCATCGTCTTGGGAGGCTTTTTGATGATCACAGGAATCAAGGGCCTCTTAAAACCTTCTGAAAAAAGGAACCCTTCGTCAAAACCAGCATCTTTTACCGCAGCTCTGGCTTTTGGCATGGTGCCGTGCCCCGGGGTGGTTATGGTGCTTCTCTTTGCCATGGGGGTGAAACAATTTCCCCTGGGCGTGGGACTCGCCTTGTGCATCACCTGTGGCATGGCCGTAACCATTTCAGCCACCACTTTTTTTGTGGTGTTGGGAAAGAGGGGCGCTTCTCAGGGGAAAGAGAGAAAGACGAAAAATTTGTCTCATCTTTTCACATTTGCCTCCGGCCTTTTTTTATCCCTTATAGGGCTTTTTCTCTTTCTTTGATGCAGCCATTGGAAAAAATGCTTTTATAAGCTCGGTAAGTTCGGCGTCCGAAAGCCTTTCAACGCATGGCGTTCGTTTTTGGGATTTGATTTCATATAAGATATCTGACAAACGGCTTTGGGCTGCACACGCCATAAATCGATCTTGCCGATAGATGCCAGAGGCCTGTGCAAGAAGGTTGATATAGCTTTCAGCCTCGAGTCCAAATCGGTGAATTTCAGGACCGAAGCATTGGTGGCAGAAGTGGCAGACGTCCACCAGCGTATGGGCCTGGGTCTCCTTGGCTTCCCGCATTCTTTCATCCCTTACCTTTTGAAATCCTTCTTTACAAAAGACAGTGGCGCCGCTTCCGCAGCAGGCCGTTTTCTTGCCGTGTCTTGGCATTTCCACGAGGGAGGCCCCTGGGATGGCTTGCAGAAGATCGCGGGTGGCCTGGGTCTCCAGAGAGAGGTAGGCGCTTTTGCAGGGGTCGTGCAGGGTGAGCTTTTTAGGGCCAATGGCTTGTAAAGGGAGTTTTTCGATGTGGGCATAGAGAAAGGCTGGCAGGGAGACAATATCAAACGAGGGCGAAAAAAGATCTTTCAAGGTGGATTCAAACCGACACTGGCAGGTCGGGCACCAGAGAACAAGGGTTTCGGGCTCATATTGTGCGATGGCTTTCATGAGTGCCTCAGCCTTTTGAGAGGCCTTGTCTATGTCACCCAAAAAGAGGTCCGTATCTCCACAGCAGTGTGAAAGCCCCGGAAGAAAAGCGGCTTGCGGGTCCACTCGATGAAGGAGATCCAGGGCGTTGAGCAGTTTTTCCGGTTGGCAGTAGACGTTGCAGCCAGGGAAAAAGAGGGTTTTTCTTTTTTGAATGGGGCTGGAGGTGGTGAGACGATGGAACTCTTCGAGCGTTGTGAGGGCCCCGCAGAGAAGGCGGTTGTCTTGGGTTGATTGTGCCGCATCGGGAAAGGGGACCGACTGTTTCAGTTTTGTTTTGACCAACTCAACAAGGTGCAGGGGTGAGAGTCCCTGGGGACAGAGGGTGGTGCATTTGAAGCACTCCATGCACGAGAGGGCCCTCTCTTTGGCACTGTTTTTCTCTTGTCCGAATTCAAGGAATTCGAGAAGCTGTTGGGCCACCTCATTGGGCGGGCGGTTTGCAAGGGTGGTATGGGGAACAATGGGGCAACCTGCCACACAGGCACCGCAGGCGGTGCAAGCATTTAGGACGGATGAGAGGGTTTTTTTGTAGAAGTCTTGAACCAACGACAAAAGGGCCTCCAAGAGTGGGACGATAGGCGAAGAAGAGTCAAAAAACAGTTGCACTATTTTCTACATGTCAATATTTCCTTTGGCTTTTTAGGGCACAGGAGAACAGCTTAGGTGAAGGAAAAGGGTGTGTCAATTGTTGAAGGAAAAGAGATGCAGGGCCGGTGTTTTAGAAAAGATGGGCAGGCATAAAGAGGGATGGCTGGGGAAGATATAAGAGGAATCCTGGATGCCAACCGGCCCCGGAGGGCGTCCAGGATTTTTTGTGCTTTTCATTTCGGCGGTATTTGGATTTGTCTCGAAAAGCCTTGGATGGGGGAGCGGTGGGAATGCGTCCCATTTGCCGCGTTAACTCAACGGTTTCGACAATGGGCTTTTGCCTCTTTTTTCGTTTTCCCATGGAAAACCTCCTTATTGTTGTTTTTAAGGGTGCCATTTTGTCGTCAATCTTTTATCGCAAAGTATCTTGACGAGCAAGTGTCTTGCGAGGGAATATTTCTTTAAAAAAAACGGGGCATCGTCTCTTGATGCTGCTATAATGCTTTGAAATTATATTTGAATGCTTATGGTGCTGTAATCATAGCTTGCGGCTATGGTCACCATATAAAACAGGTATTTTACTTCACCTTCTGTCTGGCCCATACTCCCGCCCATATCAAGGCAATGCATTGTGATTTAACCAATCTTCCGGAGAGTCTCTCCGGTTTCTTAGCGCCTTTAAGGCACAAGGCCTTGTGGAAAGGCCCTCTTTAATCCATAGATTTTACGATCCACAGGAGATATGACACCATGAAACCACTTGTTATCATCACAGGGGCAAGTTCAGGTATTGGCGCGGCAACCGCCAGGCACTTTTCAGACCTCGGACACCCCCTTTTGCTTGTTGCAAGGCGTGTTGAGCGCCTTGAGGCCTTGAATCTTCCCAACACCCTTTGCGAATCAGTGGATGTGACCGATATGGGTGCTTTTTCCGCGGCAATCCAGAAAGCCGAAGGGCTTTACGGCCCATGCGACTGCCTGGTAAACAATGCGGGTGTGATGCTGCTGGGTCAGGCCGATATTCAGGATCCTGCCGAGTGGAAGAAGATGTTTGATGTCAACGTGATGGGGCTTTTAAATGGTATCCATCTGGTGCTGACTGGCATGAAGTCTCGCGGTCAGGGCACGGTGATCAATATCAGTTCAATTGCTGGGCGCAAAAGCTTTGGAAACCATGCTGTATACTGCGGCACCAAGTTTGCCGTACACGCCATCACCGAGACCATTCGCGAAGAGGTGGCCTTAAGTGATGTGCGCTTTATCACCATCGCCCCCGGTGCTGTGGAGACCGAACTTCTTGGACACACCACCTCCAAGGAGATTGTCGACGGCTACGAAGATTGGAAGGCGAGCATGGGAGGGGCCCTGGTGGCCGATGACATCGCGCGTTCCATCACCTTTGCCTATGGGCAGCCCCAGAACGTGTGTATTCGAGAAATAGTGATTGCCGCCACACGTCAAGAGCCCTAATGTAAGCTCGGATGTGGAGGCTTGTGTGGGCCTTCACATCCAGGTTCAGGCAAAGGGACAAGGCGTGGAATCGAAGGAAGGAGAGAGAGATGGAGTTGAGATTGCTGCGCTACTTTGTGGCGGTATATGAAGAAAAAAGTATTACGGCTGCATCGAGGCGTTGCTATATCTCCCAACCTTCCTTATCAAACGCCATCAAACAGCTGGAGGAGATGCTGGGGGTGGCGCTGTTTGCCCGGCACAAAAAAGGGGTGAACCTGACCGACGAAGCCCACCATCTCTATCCTTCGGCCAAAAAGCTTTTGAAAGATGCCCGTGAGCTGACCTCCCTTTTTACTGAAGAGCAGGCCCCGGTTCAATTGAAGTTGGGGCTTTTTCCAGACCTTTCTCCGATGCAGCTTAAAGAGACTTTGGCAAAGATGCGCCGGGTATCTTTTTCGTTGCAACTGGAAGTGGTGGACCACGATGCCCCTTCCGATGCCAGACTCACACTGGACCTTTTTAAAAAAGAGGACGAGCTCTTTACCCCATTGTGGGAGGAGGATTACCTGGTCTGTCTTCCAGAAACCCACCCCCTTGTATCGGTCTCTTCTATCACCGGAGAGATGCTTCACGCCCACCCCTTTATTGAGTGCCCACCATGCGAAGCCCATCAGCAGACCATGGGAATTCTTGCTGGAGAAGGAATGAAACTCAATATCTCCACCCGTGCCGAACACAAAGGGCAGGTGCTTCAGCTCATTCAAGCAGGTTTTGGCATCTCCTTTCTACCCGAAGGGGTGGCCGAATACGGCCAAGGTGTGGTGACCCGTCCCTTTGATGGCCCTCGCATGTTTCGCCGCATCGGAATCTGTTACCCCTCGGCTCGAGACAGCTCCCGTGTGATTCGAGATGTTTTGAAGCAGATGGTGGCTTGAGCTGTTTTTAAGCATCCTGTCACTCTTTAGCTACCATTCGTTTCGGAAAAACGTCAGGATATTCTATCAATGAGGTTTTTTGTGCGTTGTACCAGACGACCCAGTGGCGGGTCTGCCGCTTCAAGGGCTGCATGGGGGCACACCTCCACACAGCAATAGCATCGAATGCACTCCTTGAGGTCAAAGGCGATCGCATCAGATGTCTTTGAGATGGCATTTGCAGGGCAATACTCAAGGCAGTGGCTGCACTGTCGGCATTTGGCTGGATCCACCACCGGGCGCTGCACCATATGGCGTCTTATGAGGTTTTTTAACGGAAGCGGCCCAAATGTAACCGGGCTCTGGGTGGGAAGTTTAAAGTGGGGAAAGTGTGGGATACCCACGGGAGGGCTTGGAATGTATGGGAGTATTCCCATGGCATGGGCTGCCGTGAGTGTGGGCAGCTCAGAGGGCAAAAGGGGTGTCATGGCCGCACAGAGGGCGTCCACCTCGTGAACATTTGAGCCAGCCACGAGGCACCCCAGGTGTACCGGCTCTCCACTTTTCCCAGGGCCTTGGCCTTGAATGCCTGTGATGCCGTCAACAAGGGTCACGCTCGGAGAGACGGCCTCGGCAATGCGCACAAGAAGCCGGGCAAAGTGATCCCTCTCAATACAGGCGCGGGCATGCCATTTGGGCTTTTCAAAGCCCACCACACATCCAAAAAGGTTCTTAACCCCCAGAGTGAGGGCCATCATGGCGTGGGTTTTGAACTTGGGAAGATTGATGATGAGGTCCGTCTCCAGTGCCTCTTTGGCCAGGGCTATGGTTCCGAAAGGGGCTCCTACCGCCACTTTTTTTTCAGAGCAAAACTCCGATACAGAAAGATCCATGTCCTCCATGGCATCGGCAAAACCACCCGCCTTCCAGATTCGCTGAACCGTTCCCATGGCAGGGCTGTCAGCCACAATAGCTTTTCCGCCGTGATCAAGAACCCATTTGACCGCTGCCTTTACGACAAAAGGGTGCGTCAGGATGCCTCTTTCTGGGGGGGCCGAGAGCAGGAGGTTGGGTTTGATGAGAACCCGCTGGCCAGAGTGGGGCGGCCGGGGAAGATGGCGATCCAGGAGTTCTCCCACCTGGGCCATGATGATTTTTTCGTCGTAAACAGATGACAAAAGGATTTCAGGGGTGGTCATAAGCGCCTCCAAATGGGGTTGGGGTAGAACCATACCATACGGGGCCTTGTGCAGAAAAGTTTTGCGCATTGTTAAACGTGGTGGCTCCATAAAACGTGAATCGGTGTTATGGCGGGCCACACGATGTGGAAGGTTTGCATGTTGTATTTTTAATAAAAAAACGCAATTATTTGTTGTTTTTTTCCTGTCCCTTGATGTATGATACGTCCAGAAATTGATACCGGCGCATTGATCTGGGAAAGATTGCGCCACTGCACAGTGTGCAGCACTCTCTTCACATCATGACATAAGCGATTCTCCTCTTTTCGCAGTATCCTCTTTTTTCTCCTCCCTTTCATTGAGTGACCCTTTACTTCCACAGACGTTGACCTGCGTTGTGTGCGGGGATCGTTGATGAGTTGTGACGGTTTTAGAGAGCAGATTTTCCTGGAGACCTAAGCCAAAAGGTATCTGTTCTTCTCGGTCACGATTCACTTAAGGAGGTACGTCGTATGAAACAAGGCAAGCCGTTTTTGCTGTGGGCACTGGCTCTGCTAATGCTTTGGGCTCTCCCTCTGCATGCCGATGAAATCGAAAATAAAATTGAGATCACCCCCACTGTGGGTGGTCATTTTTTTGAGGGAAATCAGGATCTGGAAGATGGCTACAGCATTGGCTTGATTCTTGGGATTCCTGTGGACGATAAAGTGACACTGGAAGTTGGAGGAACCTGGATCAAAACAGAACAGGATCGAAGCGATATTGATGTGGATGCTCAGCGAGTCGGCTTTGACTGGCTCTACCATTTGAAGGGAGGAAAAAAGTTCACTCCTTTTGTTTTGGGAGGGGTTGGGCTTCTTCGCGTTGATCCTGAAAATGGAGAGGGGCGAACCGATGTGATGGTCAACTATGGCGCGGGTTTTAAGTATGACCTGAAGAAGGGCTTGGCCTTGAGGGTTGACCTGCGACATGTGATGCCTGTGGATAAGTTTCACAACAACATTTCCGGGCAGGTTGGGCTGACCTGGACTCTGGGTAAAGAGAAGATGATGGCAAAACCCATGGAGTCTATGAAGCCCATGGAGCCGATGATGATGCCGATGAAAATGGACAGCGATGGAGATGGCGTGCCGGATGATCGGGATATGTGTGCTGAAACACCCATGGGACAGATGGTCGATGAGCTGGGCTGTCCGGTGGTGGTTGATGACGACAACGACGGGATGAGCGACGAAAAGGATAAGTGTCTCGATACCCCCAAAGGTGCCATGGTGGATATGCATGGTTGCTGGGTTCTTAAAGGGGTGAACTTTGCCTTTGGAAAAGCAGAACTCCTTGAAGAGCATAGGTCCAAACTTGATGAGGTGTCAGCGGTTCTGAAAGCCAATCCCAAGGTGCGCATCGTACTGGAAGGCCATGCCGATAACATTGGATCGGCGATGGTCAATGAGCAGATCTCTTTGGGGCGTGCCAAGGCCGCTTACGACTACTTGGTCAACAAAGGGATCGACGGCTCTCGTATGCAGTACCTGGGTCACTCACATAAGGCACCTGTGGCAGACAACAGCACCGTGGAAGGTCGGAAAATGAATCGAAGGGTGGAGCTTCGCGTTGTGAAGTAACCTCAAGATCGATCCTATACAGATAGCAAAGCCCCCTGTCGTAATCCGGCAGGGGGCTTTGTTTTTTTGATGGGGAAAGAGCGATTTTTGTCTCTAAATCTCAATTTTCCAGCAGCGATGGATCTGTTTTCTCTTGCTGATGTAATCTTCGGGAATGGTTTTGTGGGTGATCTCCTCGGCACTTCGAATTTTTAGTTCGTCCAGCATGGGTGAGAAGTTTTGGTGGTTGGTGGAGAAGAAGATGGTTCCACCCGGCTCCATTACCGCCACCACAGCCTCAAGAAGCCAGGGGTGATCTTTGGCGATATCAAAGGCGTCGCCGGTGGACGAGGTGGTGGAGTATGAGGGCGGGTCCACCACGGCGAGGTTCCAGGTGCGGCCCTCTTGCTTTGCCATTTTAAGAAAATCAGGGGTGTGCAACTGAATCACTTCGTGGGCCTTGGAATCAAGCCCATTGAGCGTGAGATTTTCTTGAGTCCAGGAGGTGGCGGTTTCGGCTCTGTCTACACTGGTGGAAGAGGCCGCTCCGCCTTTGGCTGCGTAACAGGTAAATGATCCGGTGTAGCAGTAGAGATTTAGAAATTTTTTGCCCTCTGCCATCTCCCGAACCATGACTCGAGTGTTTCGGTGGTCGGAGAAGAGGCCGGTGTCAACATAGTCATACGGGTTGATAATAAAGTCGAGATCCCGTTCGGACATGACGATTTTGGCATTGGTTTTGGCCAGGCGTTTATACCGCTTGCCCTCCTGCTTTCCCGCCTTTCTCTCTTTGAGGTGCAGTTTTTCTTTGGGCACAGAAAGGGCGTCGGCAACGGCGGTACCCATCATAGGCAGCCACTCTGGTGTCGACTGCCTTCGTGTGTACTCTCCCACCACCAAATGTCCGTCGTACCAATCCACCACCGCACGGATTTCGGGAATATCCCAGTCGTAGAGACGAAAAACCGAAATATTTTGACGGGCAAATCGTTTTTTAAGGTGTTTGAATTTTTTCTTTGCCTTGTTGGCCAGCATATCAGCCTGCTGACGATATTTTTCCCTTTGTGCGGTCTCCATGGTCTCCTCAATATATGAAAACCCGGGGTAGAGTAACCTCCCGGGTATATGAATCATGAAATAAGCTGGTTGTATATCAGAGTCTGGGGATTGGGTCCAATGAATACGAAGGAAGCCGTGTGAGGGGAAACGTCTTTCTCGTGCGACGGATTAAGGCTGTTGGTCGGCCCGGTACTCTGCAAAAAGTTTTGCTGTCTCATGTGATCTGTGACACGCCACAAAATGGTCGGCTGAGATCTCGTCAAGGGGCGGCTCCATGTGGTGGCAGATTTCAACGGCAAAGGGGCATCGAGTGTGAAACCGGCAGCCTGGAGGGGGGGAGAGTGGGCTGGGTACGTCTCCTTCTAGAAGGACGCGGCTTCGGCTCTCTTCTAATTCGGTGCTGGGAATGCCCGAAAGCAGAGCCCAGGTGTAGGGGTGTCTGGTGGCTGTAAAAAGTTGTTCGGTTTTGGAGAGTTCCACCACCTTGCCCAGGTACATAACGGCAATGCGATCGGAGATGTATTTGACGACGAGAAGGTGGTGGGTCACAAAGAGGTAAGTGAGACCCAGTTTTTTGCGAAGCTGTTGCAGCAGGTTGAGAATTTGAGCCTGAACCGAGACGTCCAGTGCGCTTGTGGGTTCATCCAGAACAAGCACATCGGGGTGGGTGGCAATGGCTCGAGCCACGGCAATGCGTTGGCGCTGCCCCCCGGAGAATTCATGGGGGTACCTGAAGAGATGGTCTTTGTTTAGGCCCACCAGGTTGAGGAGTTCCACCACCCGCTCTTCCATCTGACGTGCCGAAAGATTTTCTTGCTCGGCGATGGGTTCAGCGATGATATTTTTTACCAGCATACGCGGGTTCATGGAAGTGGTGGGGTCTTGAAAAACCATCTGGAGTCGGTGGCGAAGGCCCTCTTTTTTTATTTGGCGTGGGCTCATCTTTGCTATATCCACGGGCTCTTTGCCCTTGGGATGAAAGAAGATGGAGCCGGAGGTTACTGGGTGAAGTCGAATAAGGGCTTTGCTTGT
This sequence comes from Desulfobacterales bacterium, assembly GCA_022360815.1. GTDB lineage: Bacteria > Desulfobacterota > Desulfobacteria > Desulfobacterales > Desulfolunaceae > Desulfoluna. Next base: position 17,953 of record JAKSCC010000121.1, on the reverse strand, counting down.
GGTCGTTTTGCCGCAGCCAGATTCTCCCACAATGCCCAAGCACTCCCCTCGTTTGATTTGAAGATTTACCCCGTCCAGCGCTTTGACGGTATTGACCTCACGCCGGAGCACGCCCCCAAGTACAGGATAATACTTTTTCAGATTTTTCAGCTCAAGAATGGTCTCACTGTCCATGGTGACTCCAGAAAAAATGGGGTTACGATATCGCGTCATAAAGATGGCAGGCCACACGGTGGTTGGGCCTTGCCTCTTGCAACAGAGGAACTTGGGTTTTGCAAATCTCCATGACGTAGGGGCAGCGGGGGTGGAACCGGCACCCCAAAGGGGGGTGCACCAGATTGGGCACGGTACCGTCAATGGTTTTAAGCTCACCTTCTTGATGGAATTTTGGCACAGAGGCGAGCAAGGCTTGGGTGTACGGATGGAGAGGTGTTTTAAAAAGAGGCTGGGTGTCGGCCTCTTCACAAAGGGTACCGGCATACATGACGCCCACACGATCGCAGGTTTCAGCCACCACGCCCAGGTCGTGGGTGATCATGAGGATGGAGGAGATTTCGGTTTTTTTGAGCTCTTTTAAAAGATCAAGAATTTGAGCCTGAACCGTCACATCGAGGTTGGACGTGGCCTCATCTGCGATAAGGAGGTCGGGTTTGCAGGCCAGGGCAATGGCAATCACAATACGCTGTTTCATGCCGCCTGAAAGGTTGTGGGGGTAACTTTCGGCCACTTCTTTGGGGTGGGCGATGCCGAGGCGTCCAATGATTTCGGTGGCCCTTCGAAACGCCTCTTTTTTCATACGGAATTGCCAGTGTTTGAGGATGGGAACCTGTTTTGCGAGGCGCAAAACAGGGGCATCGGGTGATTTGGCTGAGATGGCGTAGAGGTTTTTCTGAAGAGATCGGGTTCCGGGGAAAACGCGGGTCTTAGTCGATTCAAGGTCTTCAAGGATTTTTTTGCTCATGGAACGGCGGCGATGAAACATAAAACTTTCGGCCACCTGGTCGCCCACTCGCATGATGGAGTTTAAGGCAGCATTGGGTTCCTGAAAGATCATGGAGATGCGATCGCCCCTGAGCTCCTGCATCCACGCCTCGGATTTTGAGAGGAGTTCCACGCCCTCTCTCATGGCGTCGGTATCGGGAAAGAATCGGACCTGCCCCCCTTCGATTTTTCCGGGTTCCTGAATGATGCGCATCATGGAGCGCACGGTGACGCTTTTGCCACAGCCTGATTCTCCCACCAGGCCAAAGGTAATGCCCTTTTTTATGGTGAGGCTGACTCGGTCCAGGGCCTTTACCACACCCTCATAGGTGTAAAAGTGGGTGGTGAGGTTCTTGGCTTCGATGATGTTTTCATGTGCCATGCAGAGACTCTTGAGTATGAGTTAAGGCTTTTATTTGCGGCGCAGCTTGGGGTCAAAGGCGTCACGCAGGGCATCGCCGATGAGGTTCCATGCCAGCACAAAGAGGATGATACAGGTGCCGGGAATCACCACGGTGTACCAGAACCGCAATGGATCATCTGGCGGACCCACGATGTAATTTCGAGCCAGGGCCACCATCTGCCCCCAGTCGGCATAGCCTTTGGGAGCACCCAGCCCCACAAAGCTCATGAAGGATGCCGAGATCACCATGGATCCCATGTCCATGGAGGCCATGATCAGCACGGGGTAAATGGAGTTGGGCAGGATGTGTCTTAAAATGATTTTCAGGTCTGAAAGCCCCATAAGTCGGGCTGCTTGAATAAAATCTTGGTCTCGAAGTCTCAGGACCTCGGACCGAATGACCCGAACGTACCACCTCCATTCCACCAGAGCCAAGGCGATCATGATGTTTTCAAGGCCCCGTCCAAAGGCCACCACAATGGTCATGGCCAGCACAAGAAGGGGCACGGCCCAGAAGATGTCCACCAGCCGCATGAGGATTTCGTCAAACCATCCGCCGTAATAGCCAGCGATCACCCCTAAACTGATGCCGATGAAGCCGGCCACCCCCACCACAAAGAGACCGATTTTAAAAGCCGTTCGGGTTCCCCATACCACTCCGTAATAGATGTCGTATTGGCCGGAGGTTGTTCCGAAGAGGTTTTCGGCGCTGGGTGGCTTGGGCGTGGGTGAAAAGCCTTTGTGTGGCATTTTGTATGGGGCGTGCGCATATTTTGGGGGAGCCAGAACCGGTGCGGCCACGGCCACCGCCACAAAAAATACAAGCAGTGAAAATCCGATTATGGCCGAAGGGTTTTTGAAGATCCTTTGAAGCGTGAATTTAAACTCTCGCCATCTGGGATGTTCGGTTTTATGGGCGTTCATGGTGGTATCCATATTTGGGATGGCTCCGCAAAAAGTTAAGGGTGATCCTCAGCGATCGTCTCCGGCGGCCCTGCCGGGGCCAAGCGTTTAAAAAATTTGATAAATAGAATTGAACTGCACGTTTTGAATCCTACGCTTTTTTAATCGCCCAAAGGACGATAGAAAAGTTTTTGCGGGAGCCATTATTCAAAAAAAGCGACTCGTCGAAGGCATGCTGACTCGTTGCCTGTTACGTTAAGCGGATGCGCGGATCGATCCACGCGTACATGATGTCGATGATGAGGTTTGAGATGACAAAAATCACACCCATGAACATGCAGACGCTCATGAGTACCGGCATGTCCAGTTGAGTGGCCGATTCGGCCAGCCACCACCCCATGCCTTGCCTGCTGAAGACCACCTCCACGGCGATGGAGCCCTCCATGGCAAGCGCCACCAACTGTCCGGCCACGGTGATGACAGGGATGAGGGCATTTCGTCGAGCGTGGATATAGGTGACGGTTTTTTTATCGGCTCCCTTGGCCCAGGCTGTGATGATGTAGTCTCTTCCCATCTCTTCGATCATGCCCGAGCGCATGACCCGCATGAGAAGAGCCACAATCACAATAATTTGAGTGATGACCGGAAGCACCAGGTGGTTTAGGGCATCAATGGTGATGCTTGGCTTTCCGTTGAGCAGGCCGTCGATGGTGTACATGCCGGTGTAGCGCACAAATTGCTCCGGGTTATTGGCCACCCACAGGGCCGTTTCGTTGGAGATGATGCCCGGCTGGAACAGGTCCATGTATCCATAAAAGATCATGAGAAGAACAAGGGCAAAGAGAAAGGTGGGCAGGGACCAGCCCACAATGGCTCCAATGCGTGTGCCGTGGTCCAGCCAGGTATCTCGATTGACACCCGAGAGGGTTCCCAGCCAAATGCCGATCATGATGACCAGGGGGGAGGCAAAGATGTTGAGCTCCAATGTGACGGCAAAATAGCTCCAAAACGCGTCTGCCACAGGGCGTACCGCCACAAGGGACCAGCCCAGGTTGCCGCCTGCCACCTCGTTGAGCCAGCGAACATACTGCTTGTGAAAAGGATCGTTTAAGCCGAATTGTCTGATGATTTTGGGAATATTTTCGGCCTGCTGAGGGGTGGTGACATAGGCGGCTGCCCGCCTCTCTGGGCTGAAGGTCATGAGGAGGCTGAAAATCAGCAAAGAGACACCAATGAGTACAAAAACCAGAAGCAGCAGGCGGCGTGTGATGTATGCCGTCATGGGGTTTGTTCCGTATTTATTGTGAGTGAAGGGACTTGGGGTGGATGGCCTGGGCACGATCAGGGTGTGACGAAAAACGAACGACAACCTTTTTGCCAAGGCGTTAAAATAACATGGATTATACCGTTTTTTTCTTTTGGTAACAACAGCCCGTCCTGCCGAGTCCTTCGGAAGGACGGGCCGGGCATATCACATCACCAAGCCTCTGTTTTTTATTTCGAGAGACGTTTGAAATCTTCCCATGCAGGGTCGTTCATGGGGTGTGGAACAAAACCCTTGATGTGGTCCCGATAAGCGAAATGGGCGATTTGCTGATAGATCATGCACCCGATGGCCTCTTCATACCAGAGGTCCTGAAGGCGTTCGTAGATGGGGCGCCGCTTTTCCGTGTTCACTTCAAAACGGCCCTCCATGCAGAGGTGATCTACCTCTTGATTTTGATAGGCCATGTACCTGCCGTAAATTCCTTCGGAGCTCATGAATGTGAAGAGAAAGTTGTCGGGATCGGGGTAGTCGGCGCCCCATCCGATAAGGAAGATGGGGAATTGGTATTTGCGGTAGGCTACGGAGTAGTCTTTCCAATCGACGTTTCGCACATCAATCTGGAATTTTTGGTTTAAACTCATGATATTTTCCGCCAGCATGTGGGCAGCGGCTTCACGTTGGGCGTTGCCTGTGTTGTGCGTGATGATCATCTTAAAGCCTTTTTCCCAGACTTTTCCGCCCCAGGCTTTCTGCATTTCTTCTTTTGCTTTGGAAAGGTCGAAGGCGTAGACGGGAACTTTTTTGTAAAACGGGAGCCCCTCTGCATTAGGGCTGGTAGGTATCACAACACGATCACCCCAGACATCTTTGGCGTAGGTTTTACGGTCAAAGGCGTGGAGAAAGGCTTTTCGAACATGGATGTCAGAGAAGAAGGTCGGGGGAATACCTTGGCCATCCAATTTTCCACTGCCGATATTGGGGTTGGCCTCGGGGTTTACCCGCTGGCAGAAGAGGGCGGCGGAAACCGAGAGTTGGGGCACAGAATGAATCACCACACCTTTCATGTTTTCTACTTCAGAGAGGTACTGGGCATCCACCTGAACGCGGTCGGCGTCCCCGTTTTGTAGGGTAAGCTTTCGGGAACTCCACTCCTTGTTGTACCGAATGATGGCTGTTTTAAGGGCAGGCTTTTTGCCCCAATACTCTTCAAATCTTTTAAAAATAAAGGTTTTTGAAGGCTCCCAGTTCAAGATGGCATAGGGGGCGGTTCCGTTTTCAATGCTGTGAAGGGGCTCGGCTCCAAAGGCGGGGTTGTTGTATTTTAGGGCATTTTTGATGTTGCCGTCCCAGCATCCGTGTTCTATGGACCACTCTTTGTCGATGATTATCCCGCCGTAAGAGTAAGCGAGAACGGCGAGAAGGGGAGGAAAAGGCTTGGGTAGGTGGAGGACGACACTGTCTCCTTTTACTTCAATGCTTTCGTCAATTTTTTTGAAGATCCCGGGTTTGAGAGTTCCGGATTTGTCTCGAGTGCTGTTTTCTCCTACCAAGGCCGAAAGCATCATCCACATGGGGCCGCCGTCCTGGTCCACAATCATGTGGCGTTTTAGAGAATACTCGACGTCTTCGGGGGTGAGCTTATTTCCATTGTGGAAGGAGACCCCTTTTCGAATCTTGAAGGTGTAGGTTTTTCCACCATCGGTAATCCCGCCGTTGGCCACTGTGGGAACCTCCTCTGCAAGGACGGGAACAAAGGCGTCGGTGGAGGAGCCGTCAAAAGTGATAAGGGGCTCGTAGAGGTTCATGATGCGTTGGCGCGAGACGTTGTCGTAGGCACAGGCCGGGTCGATGGTTTGTACGGTGCCGTAATCTTCAAGAACAAACGTGTCTGGGTTTTTGATGTGTTTTTCCACCTTCATCATGGTGGACTCTTGATCTGTTTTTGCGGGCTCTTCTTTGGGGTCGCTGCAGGCGGTGGTGAGGGCAAAGGTCAAGAAAAGGACCAGCAGGCTCCGAATGAGACGAGAGTGGTTCATGAGGATTCCCCCTTTGGCGGACGCTTTTTGCATTTTAGAAAGAAATAGAGTAACCACAGAGTTTTTTTGTTGGGTATTGAAATGACCCAACAAAACAATGTTATTTAGGCTAATACAACGTTATGCCGGTTTTAAGAGGGCGCGTCAAGTTGTGTTGCGAGGTAATCTCCCTTTTTGGGGGGGAGTAAAAATTGGGTTGTCCGGTTGATGAGACATGGCGTTAGAGGGAATGCCTGCTTTTAGCTGGAAAGATTTGGTGTAGAGTGTTGGGGTGGGCGGATAAGGAGAAAAATTAAGATATTTTAAGTGGTGTTGATGCGTTTTATGGCTGGTGAGGATGATTGGAGAAATGCCTTTGTTGAAGGGTTGTGTGCTGGAAGGTAATTGTCCTGAGTCAAAAGAGATTGAAGCCTTTTAACTCAGGATGTGAGGGGACGGCTGTGTGCTTGACACAAAAAGAGAAATTAGCTATCAAATAATTTCTTAATTATAAATTTTAAAATATCTCACCCTGATACAGGTTGAATAGCCAGTGTGCAGCTATTGCAAGGCTTGAAACCAGACGCAAAGGGACAGGCTAAATTGAGTCTGGGGGGCGGGGTGTGAAAGGCGATACAAGAGATGTTAGACGAGTTGGTACCCCTTTTAGAGCAGCTGATTCGATTCAAATCGGTGGCAGACAGACCCGACGAAATTGAGGCGTGTGCCCATTGGATTGAAGCGTGGTTTACCAATGAGGGGGTTACAGTCCACCGAATGGATCACAACGGCGTGCCCTCTCTTTGGGTAACGCCCGAGGCAGATGCTTGTCCGGCCTTGATTATGGCCCATTTTGATGTGGTGGAGGGTGATGCTTCGCTTTTTGAACCCCGGCATGCAGAGGGCAAGCTTTACGGGCGAGGAGCTTGCGATGACAAATACGCTGTGGCTCTGGGAATGATTCTGGTTCGCGACTGGGTGAAGCGGCTTCGATCCGAAGGAAAATCTCAGACAGATCTTCCCTTTGGCCTTCTTCTGACCGGAGATGAAGAGGTTGGGGGCTACAACGGAGCGTGTGAGGCCTTGAAGCGAATTCGTTGCAACTATTGTATGGCCTTGGATGGGGGATGCACGTCCAAGGTGGTGGTGAAAGAAAAGGGCATTTTACGGGTTAATCTGACAGCGAAAGGGAAGAGTGCCCACGGCGCACGGCCGTGGCTTGGGGTAAATGCTATCGATCGTCTTATGGAAGACCTGATGACCCTTCGTGAGATTTTTCCTCCTCAAAAAGAGGCGGCCTGGCATCGCACGTTGACCATCGGACGCATTGAAGGGGGAAGCTCGGTAAACCAGGTGCCTGCTGAAGCGCGGGCTTTTCTCGATATTCGTTTTACAGAAGAAGATGACGCCGAAAAGCTGGTGGGACAGATGCGTGGCTGTGTGCAATCAGAGCTTGAGGTGGTCTCCGTGGACCCGGTTTTTGATGGTGGCAAAGGCGAGGTAACCCGGTATCTGGCAAACCTTGCTGGCGACATTGAGATGGGCGGCGAACACGGGGGCAGCGATGCTCGCTTTTTAATGCCCTATCATATCCCTGGGGTGATCTGGGGGGCCAATGGAAACATGAGTCACCACACAGAAAATGAGCATGTGACGTTGGCGAGTATCGAGGTGATTCATGGGGTCTTGAATCGATTTTTTGAGGCGATCTACAAAGGCGAGTTGGTGCTTTAAGGTCGATTGCCCAGAAGACAAAATCATTACGGTTTGGTTTCACGAGGAGAATTTGCCTTTAAACGTTTTCTCATCAAGTCCCATTGAAGCGCGTCTATGGTGACAACGGGGGATGCAAGGCAAAATCTTTTCGGGTTCAGTGGTCAGGAGGGGCTCAACGAGCTCCTCCTGTGCCTCTGAAACGAGAGGGTATGATAGAGTCCTGCAAGATGGTTGATCTTGCAGGACTTTTTTTGTTGTGTGCTGTTGGTTTTATTCAGTATCAAGAGTAAAAGGGTTCACCATTTTTTGATCTCTATGGCCCTTTCTTCCTGAATTTTTGCGAAGTCACCACCTGTAGATGAGGTACTTATGGACAATTCGGTAACCAGAAAAGGGTCCAAGCAAGATGCCTTGGACCTACTGGAGGTTCACCTTGATGAGGTGCGGGGGTATGTGGGGCAGCACACCTTTGTTCCGGTACCGGAGCTTCAAGGGCAGAGATTTCCCGTCGTCCCTTTGGCCAAAGGGGAGTATCATCTCAACTACACCCTTTCCAATAAGGAGGTGGCCTACCTTTTCCGCATGAACATGGGTTCACAAATGGGCCTGGAAGATCAGATCACTTATGAGTTCAAGGTGTTGGCGCTGCTCAAAGAGAGTGGGCGAACTCCGCAGCCCCTATTTTATGACGACTCCAAAGAGATTCTCCCTCGCGGTGTGGGGATTATGGCTTTTTTGCCTGGGGACGATGGCTTTGATTATCGAATAGATACAGGCGAAGCCGCTCGGCTTTTTGCCGAGATTCATGCTGTTGAACCCCCAGAACAAGCGCTTCATCTGGTGAAAGAAGAGGCCGCTGCAACCCTTCTTGTGGGCGAGTGTTTTCCGATGCTTGATGTTTATTTGAGTTCAGAAAAAGCCGACCCCACCCTTGGGAGTTATCTTTCAGAGGTGCGCTGCTGGATGGAGGAGAACAAGGGCATCTGTGATCGTTATTTTTCGCAATATCCCATGCACGCCATTGTCAACACTGAGGTGAACGCCACCAATTTCATTGTAAATCGAAGGGCAAAAACCCTTCATTTGGTGGATTGGGAGATGGCAAAATATGGCGATCCATCCCAAGATCTCAGCCATTTTTGCTCGCCGCTTACCACCATGTGGAAAAAACCGGTGCGACTTACGTCAGCTGAAAAAAGGGATTTTATTCAGAGCTATGCGGAGAAGAGCGTAAAGCCCGGACTGGTTGAAACCATTGAAGAGCGGGTGCGCTTTCGAGATCCCTTTGTCTATTTAAGGGGCATCTCCTGGTCGGCCATGGCTTGGATAAGGTATCAGGATCCCAACTGGGACGGTGTTACAAATGCTTCTACATGGGATACCCTGACTCGGTACATGGATATTTCTCTTGTTCGCGAACTGTTTGACCCTTACCTTGCCATGGGCGATCTTCGGTAGATTTGCTATGGCCGCCTTCCGATCACTTGAACCACCGCCCCAACGCCAGTGTGAAGCCATCCTTCGGAGACATCCCTCTCCAGTTCCTGAAGCAGCTCAAAAGAGAGGCCGACAAGCTCTTTTTGTAAGAGATTTTTGTCCATCATAAGCTCCACAGAAGGAGGGCCTCCGGTCTCTTTTTTCAGTTGATCTGGGGTGTAGGCCTCAAGCAGGAAAATGCCTCCGGGCTTTAAGGCATTGTAAATCTGGGCATGCATGGGTTTTCGAATTTCAGGAGGGATGTGGCAGAAGATGGAGACAATGAGGTCCCAGCTTTTTTCTCCAAGGTCATAGGTTGCCAGATCCTCGCAAACTGTGGTGAGGGAAACCCCGTTTTTTTTTGCCCACTTTTTTGCTTTTTCAAGTCCCACGCTGGAGTTGTCTACGGCCGTCACGTCAAAGCCCAGTTTGGCTAAAAAGACCCCATTTCGTCCTTCTCCATCTGCCAGACAGAGCGCTTTTTTTTTGTTTTTACTTTCGAAGCTGAAGAGCCGTTTTCCCTGATCCTTGAGGAAGGTGTTGGGCTCGGTGCCGTAGGCAAAATCGTCCTGGCCGTACCTGACGTCCCACTTGCTTGGGTGGGGCATGTTTTTTTCTCCTTGGTAGCTGTTGGTGTGTTTTTGCCGAGCCATCAACATTAGCTTTTGGTGCCACCAAGGTAGGCTTCCCGCACGCTGGGGTTTGCCAGAAGGGCCTGGGCAGAGTCTTCCAGCACGATATTCCCCACCTCCAGCACGTAGCCCCGGTGGGCCAGCTTCAGGGCGGCTTTGGCGTTTTGCTCCACCAGCACCACGGTGACCCCGCTTTTGTTGATCTCGGCGATGGTGCCGAAGATGGTTTTCACCAAAATGGGCGCAAGCCCCAGGCTGGGCTCATCCAGAAGAAGGATGCGCGGGTTGTTCATGAGGGCCCTGCCGATGGCGAGCATCTGCTGTTCGCCTCCGGAAAGGGTGCCGGCCAGCTGGCTTTTTCTCTCTTTGAGACGGGGAAAGAGATCGAAAATCCAGTCTCTGGTCTTTTCGACTCTCTTGTGGTTTTTGGAGGTAAACGCTCCCATGTTGAGGTTTTCATCCACGGTAAGGGTGCCGAAGACCCGGCGTCCCTCCGGGGATTGGGTGATCTTCTCTTCCACCACCTTGTGGGCGGCCAGGGTGTGGATGGGGTTTCCATCAAAGAAGATCTCGCCTTTAGAGGGCTTTAAAAGGCCGCTGATGGTGTTTAAGGTGGTTGATTTTCCGGCTCCGTTGGCGCCCAAAAGGGTGACGATTTCACCCTCTTTTACATGGATGTTGATGCCGTGCAGAACCTCGACATTGCCGTATTTGACGTGGAGGTTTTTCAGCTCCAGTATCATATCTCCTCCTCATCGGATCCGAGGTAGGCCTCAATCACCTTTTTGTTCACCTTGATCTCGTCTGGGGTGCCTTGGGCAATTTTTCGTCCGTATTCGATCACCACCAGTTTTTCACACGCCTGCATCACAAGGCTCATGTCGTGTTCGATGAGAAGCACGGTGATGCCGCGCGCCTTGATTTTGGAGATGGTCTTGATGAGGGCGTCGGTCTCCTGCTCGTTCATGCCGCCTGCCGGCTCATCCAGAATGAGCAGTCGAGGCTGCGTGGCAAGGGCTCGGGCGATCTCAAGAAGCCGCTGGTTGCCGTAGGAGAGCCCGTCGGCTCGGGACTCCGCCTCACCGCTCAATCCCACAAAATCAAGCTCAGAAAGGGCGAGTTCCAGCGCTTTTTTCTCCTCTTTTTTTTGAAAGGGGGGCTTGAGCATGGCGGCAATGGAGCCTGATTTCATGCGGCAGTGGGCTCCTGCCAGAACATTTTCAAGGGCCGAAAGGGTTTTAAAGAGTCTGATGGTCTGAAACGTTCGAGCGATGCCTCCCACCACGATTTTATTGGGGGCCATGCCGTTGAGCAGGTTGTTATCGAAGATCACCTTGCCCCCATCGGGGACGTAGTTTCCGGTGATGAGGTTGAACACCGTGGTTTTTCCGGCACCGTTGGGCCCAATCAGGCCGAAGATGTCCCCTTTTTCAACCTCAAAGGAGACCTGGTCCACGGCCCGAAGCCCTCCGAAATCTTTGATGAGCTGGTCCAGTTTTAAAAGGCTCATGGTGTATCCTTAAACGATTATAAGATCTGATTTTCTTTGAGTGGATACTTTCGGGGCAGAGGGGGCAGAAGCCCTTCGTTTCGAAAAATCATCATGACCACCATGGCCGCGCCAAAGATGAGCATGCGGGCCTGGCTGAAGTCACCGAGCCCTCTGAAGAGCTCGGGCAGTCCGATAACGATAAAAGCGCCTAAGATCACACCTCGAATGCTTCCGGATCCACCCAGAAGCACGATCATGAACATCACCACCGACTCCCAGAAGTTAAACGATTCCGGGGCGATAATGGTCATTTTGGCTGCGTAAAGGGTGCCCACCATACCCGCCCAGACCGCGCCGATGACAAAGGCGATGAGTTTGTAGTGGGTGGTGTTGATGCCGCTGCCCTCTGCTGCCACCTCATCTTCTCGCAGGTAGTTTAAGGCCCTTCCAAACCGGGAGTTTTCCAGCCGGTGAAAAAGAAAGATGGTGAGCCCAGCAAATCCCCAGATTAGGTAGAGAAAGTGGTGGGGCTTTCGAATTTTAAATCCGAAAAGATAGGGGCGGTCGATGCCGAAGATGCCGTTGGAACCTCCCGTGATCCCGAAGATATCGTTGATCAGGGCGATCCTGACAATCTCCACAAAGCCGATGGTGACGATGAGGAGATAGTCGCCCCGCAGGTGGATGATGGGTCTGGCCACCACCAGGGCAAAGAGTCCGGCCACGACTCCTGAGACGGGCATCAGCCAGAGAACAGGGATATCAAAGCTGGTGTTTAAGATGGCCGTGGTGTAAGCCCCCACCGCGTAAAATGCGGCGTGGCCCATGTGAAAAAGCCCGGCGTGGCCGAGGATGATATTGAGGCTCAGGGCGAGAAGGGCGTAGAGCCCCACGCTGTTCAGCACATCCACCCAGTAGGCGTTAAGGAAAAAGGGGGAGAGGGCAAGAAGGGTTGCCAGGGCAAGATAGATCGCTTTTCGAGTCATGGCTTCTCCTTATACTTTCTCTGCCACCCGCTCGCCCAGAAGGCCGGTGGGCCGGACGATGAGGATGAGGATAAGCACCACAAAGGCGATGGCATCTTTCCAGGCGATGGAGATATAGGCAGCTCCCAGGGCCTCGACCACGCCCAGAAGAAGGCCTCCTACCATGGCCCCGGGAATGTTTCCAATGCCGCCCAAAATGGCGGCGGTAAAGGCTTTGAGTCCGTAGATCCAGCCCATGGTGAAGTTGATCTGGCCGTAGTAGAGGCCCACCATAAGACCGGCTGCCCCACCCAGGGCCGGGCCGATGAGAAAGACGATCATGATGACCCAGTTGACGTTGATGCCCATGAGTTTGGCCGCACCCTGGTCGATGGCCACTGCGCGGATGGCGGTGCCGATGCGGGTTTTTTGAATAAAGAAGTAGAGGGCCGCCATCATGATGATGGAGGTGAGAAGGATGAGGATGCGAAGAAGGGGCACATTGAGCCCAAAGATGGGAATCACCACCTTGGGAAGAATGTCGTGGGGGTAGACCTGATAGCGGGCACCATAGATCAGCATGACCCCATTTTGGAAAAAGATGGAGGCGCCCAGGGCAGAGACCACCGCCGAGAGCCGGTGAGACTCGCGCAAGGGGCGGTAGGCGATGCGCTCCAGCACCACCCCCACCACAGCCACAAGACCCATGACCATAATGGCCAGGGTGATGACCACCCCAAAGGGTCCCAGATGCTCGGTGAGCCCCAAGGCCGACAGAAGGGTGAGGCCGAGGTAGGCTCCGATGGTGAAGAGATCCCCGTGGGCAAAGTTGATGAGCTTGAGGACCCCGTAAACCATGGTGTATCCCAAAGCGATCAGAGCGTAGATTCCGCCTATGGCAAGGCCGTTGGTGAGTTGCTGAAAAAAGAGTTCCATCTTACCTCTCCACCTGGGGCGACCGCCCAGAAACCATATGGTGAGTGCATGCCGTGAAAAAAACAGCACCTGACGGATTCGCCAGGTGCTGCTTGGGTATCACAAGGGGTGGCAATCAGGGCTGAAGCATGAAGTTGCCGTCGGCATCGACTTTGTAAACGCGGTAGAGATCGCCCACGCGATCGCCCTTTTCGTTGAAAGAGATTTTCCCGGTCAGGCCGGGCATCTCTTTGAGCTGGGTGTGAAGGTAGCGGGCCAGCTTGCCCGGGTCGGTGGTGCCGGTGGCCTTGATGGCGGCGGCAATGGCGTTGAAACCGTCTCCTGAGAGAACAGCCCACACCGAGCCGGGGGCACCGCTGTACTTTTTGGTGTAGGCACTCATGAAGGCTTTGGCCGCAGGGGAGTCAAGATCCTGTGGGACGGGAGGGCTGAGGAAAAAGAAGCCATTGGCCGCTTTTTTGCCGGCAATTTTGACAAGATCGGGGTTGTTGGTGGCATCGCCCCCGATAAAGGGAACACTCCAGCCCATCTCCATCTTTTGACGAAGAAGAAGGCCTGCTTCGGGGTAGTAACCGGTAAAGAGAACCACCTCAGGGGCCGCCGCCTTCATTTTGGTGAGAATGGCGCTGTAATCCCGCTCGCCTGCGGTAAGGGCTTCGTAGAAGACGATTTTTACAGGCTCTTTTTTGAGAAGGGCTTTGGCCTCTTGGGCCAGTCCCTTGGCGTAGGTGGTGTTGTCGTGGAGGATGGCGATCTTTTTAAACCCCTTTGCAAGAAGGGTTTTAACAGCCACTTTGCCCTGCTCGTCGTCCCGAGGACAGGATCGGAAGAAGTATTTCAACCCTTTTTCCGACAGACGAATGGCGGTGGAGCCATTGGCGATCTGGATGATCTCCTCTTCGTCATAGATATTTTGTGACGCCTCGGTGATGGAGGAGCCATAGGTTCCGATAACGGCCACGATGCCCCGAGTGGCAAGGCGCTGGGCGGCCAGAGCTGCTGTTCGCGGGTCTCCACCGTCATCTTCGGTGATGATCTCCACCTCGTTTCCCAAAAGGCCGCCCTTGGTGTTGAGCTCGTCGGCCAGAAGCTCCACAATCTGTTTCATGTCCTGGCCTTCACTGGCCCAGGATCCGGTCAGGGGGCACATGAGGCCAATTTTAACGGTGGCGGCGGCTGCATAGCCGGCCATAAGAGAAAAGCACAGTGCGAACAACAGAACTCGTTTCATAAACACATCTCCTCTTCTTTGATAGCGGTGTGTCGGGGGCCGGCCAGAAAACAGGCCGTGCTGCGGTAATGGCAACCTGTCCTATTCGATCATACCTCTTTTTTTGTTAGCACCTTTGGCTTCTCTATTGCTATTTGGGTATAGCGAGCAGGCGAAGGGTGCTTTTCACCCTAAGATGCTGAACCCATGGGGTGATATACCTGGGTTTTGCAGGGTGAGGTGTTCGGAAAATGGCTTGTGATACAGGGTTTTGAGATCTTAATGATGATGGGGTATTTAACTCATAATTGAGGCGAACATCAAGTATTTTCTATGGATAGCCATGTTTGAACTTGCGTTTGTGTGGAGTGCTTTGTTTGGATGTGAGAAAAGAGTTGTGTGGTTATCTTACTTATTTGAAAAGATATTTAAGGCGTGCGGTGGGTAAGGGTGCTGGCCTGCCAGCTTTTGTTAAAAAAGTAGGATAGTCGTCAGTGGAAGGGCGCGAGCTTAAGGGCCGCTTTCTGTCGCAAAGCTCAGGCATCTCCTCGGTAGAGGAGCCATCTGGGGTAGTAGAGATCCCAGTGGATGGAAGCACACCTTAGGCCAAAGGCGAGGGCCAGGCCGTAGTATCTGCTGTGGGGGTAGTCTGGAAAGAGGTGGAGAAGCAGACAAAAGAGGCTGGCTCCGAGAAGGGCGGGTGTGGCGTAGAACTCCCGTCCCAAAAGAAGGGGCATGCGTCCGCAGAGCATGTCCCGCAAGATGCCCCCGGCAATGCCTGTGGTGAGGCCCATAAGCACTGCAACAGGGTAGGAGAACCCCAGTGAAAGGGCTTTCTCGGCGGCTGTGATGGTAAAAAGGCACATGCCAAAGGAGTCGGCGTAGACAAAAAGGGGATAAGTGTTTTTGACAAACCGCACAAAAAAGAAGGCCACAACGGCAGCGGCCACAGAGACCCAGAGGTAGGTTTCGTCACCGATCCAGAAGATGGGGTTGGCATCCATGAGCAGATCCCGAATGGTGCCACCGCCCAAGGCGGTGACCACCCCAAAGAGAATGATGCTGAACAGATCCATGTCTTTTTTTCCGGCGGCCACCACCCCGGTGATGGAGAAGGCTGCGATGCCGATCATTCCAATAATATAGATGACCATCTCTTACGGCTGCTTTGATAGAAGGTGAAGGCAGACGCCTTTTGCGGTGAACGGAGCTGATATATCAGATGTGGCAGGTGGTGCAACCTGAAAAGGGGAGAGGGGAGGAGCCGGGGTGTTTTTCTTTTTTGATGGTACGGCTTTTCGAGCTTTTTTGTGTGTGGCGGGGAAAAGAGTTAATGAGAGATTTTTTTTCGCATGGATTTGGTTTCACTGCGTTTTGCCTTGGCCTTGAGGCGTTTCTCTTTTGCGCTTCGGGTCGGGCGCGTGGGGCGCCTCTTTTTCGGAATCACCTGGGCCTGGCGAATAAAAGCGACCAATCTCTCGATGGCCGCCTGGCGGTTCATCTCTCGGCTTCGGTGCTCTTTGGACTTGATGACAATAACGCCCGATTCGGTGATGCGGTGGTCGGATCGCTCCAGAAGCCGGGTTTTCAGATCGTCTGGAAGGGATGAGCGATGGATGTCAAACCGAAGGTGTATGGCTGTGGAGGCTGTGTTGACGTGCTGACCTCCGGGGCCAGAGGCTTTGACGCTGGTAAACTCCACCTCGTGGTCGGCCAGGGTGATGCGGTGTGAAATAAAAATGGGCACATTTGCCTCCCTATGATTCTGGCTTTGTTTTGACCGGACGTTTCCCTTTGGGTAAACTAAAAAATGTCTCTTGCCTGCAGAAAGTGCCCCCCACCCTTTAATCACAAACCATGGAGGAGAGATGGCAGATCGCATGGTCATATGGGCCTTGGCGTTATGGATGCTTCTCTTGTCAGGTTGCGCTGTGCGGCAGCCTGCAGCCGTTTTTCTGAAAACCTCTGCCAAAAGCGTTCCAGAAGAAGGGGCCTGGTGGCAGTGTCGTCTGAGGCCCTCGTGGGACAGACACTCACCTGCCGAGATGTCTGTGGATCTGCTTTTGGCTTCCGAGGTTGCAGCCCCCTTGCTGAAAGCTTACGCAAAGGAGATCCACCTCTGGCGGTTTCACCGACGGGCGGCTCCGGATGCTGCCGGGCATCAGTTTAGCTTCATGTTTTACAGCTCGTCCAGAGTGGCCGAAGAGATCTTTTCTCAGGTGAAAGAAGACCCTTTGATTCAAGAAATGCTCTCGGCAGGCCTTCTTGAGACGGTGGTTTGCGATGATCCGGAAAAGCCGACCCGCAGAAGCCTTGGGGCAACCAGTGATGCGGCCTGGCCGGAGATCATTCAGAGGCACTGGCCGATCTATATCATGGGGGTGAGCGCCTTCTGGCTCAAGCTGGGGCAGGAGCTTGCCGGTCCTGCCCCTGAGGGCGAAATCCTTTCTGAAAAGATGATTCGGTATATGGAAGCCCATCATGAGCTTACCCTTCTCTGGCGCAGAGAGGGCCAGCACGCTTTGCTTCACCATCTGAACGCCATTTTTGGGTATGAAAAGATGTGGATCAAGATGCCCCTGCGCTTTTAAGGCTCTTCGTTTATGGAAGCGTTTAAAAGCGCTCGCCTCCTTTGGGGTAGCTCTCCAGGGGTGCCAGAGGCGGTCCACCCCAGGGCTTGTAGGGGCCCTCTGCATTCAAGGTCCGGGTGATTTCCGCAAGTCCCAGTCTTTTGCAGGTTTCAGGTGTCGGAAGGCCGGTTTGCGGGTCGTACCCATTGGCTTCATACCAGGACGCCACCATGGCCATGTGCTGCTTTCGCTCTTTTTCGCCTTCGGGGGTGTATTTAAAGTCGGGGCGCTGGGGCAGCATGTCGTGGGCAATGGTGATGCCCTGTCGGGCGTTGAAGGCCCGTTCGATGGCTCCGATGCGGTCGGATGTCTCTTCCACCATCTTGCCTGTAAATTCGATGCCGGTGGCTTTGGTGAGCATCTCGGCAAGGCCATCAAAAAGGGAGCCTTTCCAGATAAGGGGAAGGGCGGCCGTCCAGGTGTTGACGGCCCCTTTGCAGCGGCCGATGGTGTCGGCAAGGGTGGTGACGCGCTCGCCATGGATCATGGAGTGCACCGGATCATCGGTGATGATCCCCTTTTCCACCAGCTCTTTGAGTACGTCTTCGTCGGAGTTGTCGCCGCAGGCCCAGCTTCTGCCTCTCAGGTGATCGGCCCCTCGGGTTGCGATGGCGTGGGCCAGAGAGAAGAGTCCGGCAGGGTAGACCCCGCGACCCAGACCCTTGGTGTGGTAGCAGTGGTCCATGGCTTTGCCTCCAATGATCTTGGCAAGGGAGTACATTCCCTCGGCAATGAGGTTGCCAAAGCCTTCCCGCATGACGGTCTTGTGGACCAGCTCCACCTGATCTTTTGCATTCTCCCAAGAGAGATCCAGGCCGCCTGTGACGGTGTCGTCTATGATGCCTCGATTGTAGAGGTCTTTGGCCAGGGCGATGGTGTTGCCGATGGCGATGACATCCACGCCGTAGGCATCGCAGAGGTTCTCCATCTCCATGATGGCGATGGGGTCTTCAATGCCGCAGTTGGTGCCGAGGCAGTAGACCGTCTCATACTCCATGCCTTCGCCGATTTCGCCTTTTCGCTGCCCCTTTGGGATTTTGTAGAGGTTTTTGCACTTGATGTGGCAAGTGGCACAGCCCACACGGCCGATCTCATACTCTTTCCAGGCGTCGTGGCGAATCTGAGCCGGCACCTCTTCGGGGGGGAGCTCTTTTTCAAAGTTGCGATAACCCGGAAACCAGTGGGTGATGCCGTAGTGCGAGCCGTAGATGGCGGCCACATCCTTTTGAACCCGGTCTTCGGCCATAAACCGGCGGTCCTCTTTGGAGAGGGCCAGATACCCTTTACGATCAAAGAGTTCAGGCTTTCCGGTCCCTTTGACCACAAT
>JAKSCC010000055.1 GCA_022360815.1 Desulfobacterales bacterium | reverse complement strand
TCTTCCATGGATTCGGGTAGAATCTATCACTCAGATTTTGGGTTTATGGAAGTGACCACAGAGGAGCCTTTGATTCGAGAGGCGGCCAATGAAGCGGGGTTTCCCTTTGCCGGAAAAATTCGGTTTCAAGGGGTCACCGAAGATGCGAAAGAGGGGTACGCATGGCTTGAAGCCGGGGTCGATGGGTATGAGGTGACCATGGATGCCGATGGTGATGGCAATTGGGAGTGGCACTCGGGGGTTTTGTCCTGGAGTGTGAGGCTTTGAGTGGGGTTGGTGAACCGTTTAAAATGCGGTAAGTCCGAGCTACTTCGTGTATCGCCTTTTTCGTTCTATCAAAATGAAAAACGCCTTGAAGAGAAACCTTCAAGGCGTTTTTAAAATCGGTGGTAGCGGGGAGCGGATTTGAACCACTGACCTTCGGGTTATGAGCCCGACGAGCTACCAGACTGCTCCACCCCGCAACAATGAAAGCGACTATACATGGGCCTTGTGACCCTGTCAAGCAGCATATGCAAATTTTTTGCCGTTATATATACTTCGCCAGTAACATTTTTATATTTTCTCTTTTTTTTTGTTCTTCAGAAGAGTCTCCGAGCCGAAGAGCAATCCTTTTACTTCGGCTGCTTTGGCCAGAGACGATCTCCACAGAGGATTTGGAAACGCCGAGAAATTTGGCAAAAAATTTGATGCACATGGCGTTGGCTGCGCCATCCACCGGGGGTGCCGTGATCTTCACCTTAAGGGCATTTCCTCGGACCGGATCGGCATAGAGGCCTGCCACTTGATTCTTTGAAGATTTGGGCTGCACAAAAATTCGAAAGGAGAGGACGCCCTCTTTTTCTTCCACCTCAAGCATGGTTACAGGCCTGTCCCTTCGGCAAGGGCTGATTCAATGAGGGGTTTCAGTTCGTCGTAGCAGGTGGTGACGGGAAACTGAGGGAACTCTTCGATAACGTTTGCTGGGGGCTTGAAGAGAAACCCTTTGTTCGCCTCTTTGAGCATGGTCACATCGTTGTAGGAGTCTCCAAAGGCGGTGACGTGGTAGTTGAGGCCTTTGAGGGCTGCCACGGCTTTTTGTTTTTGGTTCTCCTGGCGCAGGCAATAGTCCACCACACGGCCGCTCTCATCCACTTCAAGCTGGTGGCAAAAGAGGGTGGGCATGCCGAGTTTTCGCATAAAGGGGCCAGCAAATTGCTCGAAGGTATCCGAGAGAATGATGAGCTGGGAGCGTTCACGCATCCACGCCACAAACTCTGCAGCACCCTCCATGGGGTCCATGGTGTCGATCACATCGGTGATGTCTTTGAGCTTCAGGCCCTGTGCATCAAGGATGCCCAGGCGCTTTTTCATGAGGACGTTGTAGTCCGGAATGTCGCGTGTGGTGAGTTTGAGCTCTTCAATGCCAGTTTTTTCGGCCACATTGATCCAGATTTCAGGGATGAAAACGCCTTCAAGGTCGGAGCAGATGATGTTCATCATGGGTGTGATTCCTTATGCCTTCCATATTATTCTTCAATGCGAATCAGGGTTGCCTTGCCCAGAATGATTTCCAGGGCTTCAATGTCCGAGATGGCGCTCTGCATGTCTTTTTCACGGGCCATGCTGGTGAGCATCACAAGGGGAACGCATCCCTCGTCGCCTCCGTCCTTCTGGTGTACCGAGCGGATGCTGATGTTGTACTGCCCCAAAATTCCGGAGATCTGGGAGAGGACCCCTGGTTTGTCTTTGGCGGTAAAGCGCACGTAGTAGCGGGTGGTCACCTCCTCCATGGGAAGAACGGAGAGGTCGCTGATGCGATCGCTCTGAAAAGAGAGGTAAGGGACCCTCTGGCCCGCCTGGTTGATGAGGTTTCGGGAGATATCCACCAGATCGCTTACCACGGCACTGGCAGTGGGCATCATGCCGGCTCCCTGGCCCACCAGAAAGACATCTTCGGTTGCATGGCCGTGGACGTTGACGGCGTTGACCGAGTGGTTGACGCTTGCAAAGAGGTTGTCCATGGGAATCATGGTGGGGTGGACTCTGGCCTCAACCGCGCCATTGGTGCGTTTGCCGATGGCCAGAAGCTTGATGCGGTAGCCGAACTCTTCGGCAAAGCGAATGTCTTCAAGGGTAACCTTGGTGATCCCCTCCACATAGATATCGTCAAGGTTGATCTTCATGCCGTAGGCCAGAGAGTTTAAGATGGCCAGTTTGTGTGCGGTATCGATCCCTTCAATATCAAGGGTGGGGTCGGCTTCGGCAAAACCGATCTCCTGGGCCTGCTTGAGCACCTCTTCAAAGCCGACGCCCTCCTGGGTGATTCGGGTAAGGATGTAGTTGCAGGTGCCGTTCATGATGCCGGCAAGGCTTGAGATGGTGTTTCCGGCCAGGGTCTCTCGGATGGTTTTTATGATGGGAATGCAGCCCGCCACGCTGGCTTCAAATGCGATATCCACCTCTTTTTCGGCGGCCATACGAAAGAGCTCGTTGCCGTGAGAGGCGATGAGGGCCTTGTTGGCGGTCACAATGTGTTTGCCTTTTTCAATGGCCCTTTCAAAGCAGCTTTTCGCAAAGGTTTCACCGCCAATAAGCTCCACGATGATGTCAATGTCAGGGTCGTCGATCACAGCATTGGCGTCGGTGGTGAATCGGTCTTTCGGCAGGGTGAGGCCTCGGTCGGTGTCGATATCAAGGTCGGCTACTTTTGCCACCTCAAGTTCTGCCCCGAGACGTGATGCGATGAGATCTTTCTCCCCTTCGAGCATGCGAACCACACCTGTGCCCACAGTTCCCAGTCCGAGGATACCGATTTTGATTGTCTTCATAATGATGGTGCTCCTTTTGCGAATCTCTATCCGCCTATGGTTAGGTGGTGGATAGGGCGGCATGTCGTCAACAACGGCAGCACGGGTAAAGGGAGGGGTTAAGCAAAATTCGGTACTCTTGTATGATTCGAGAAACCAGAGCTGCACACTTTTCTGGAAAGTTCAGAAAAAGGCAACGAATTGAAATGATTTTGCAATCCCTTTGGGGTGCTGACTGCTTGAAAAGCATGTAAAATACAGGCATTACCTACAATAGAACTTACCGCTCTGTCAAAAAGATTGTTTTTAAAGAAATGAGAAGTGGCAGCCGATGGGGGCTTAAAGTATGGAGAACCTTTTGCCGTAAGGCTTTGTCCCGTTTTAAATTGACTTTTAAAAGGAATCTGTTTAGGTAGTATTTTCGCATTGACGGCCCTTCTGCAACACGGCCTGCAGTGTGTACAGCCTTTGAAGAGAAGAGCCGCCCCGGATGTTGTCCAATGTCTGGGGTGTCGTATTCTACGGGGAAGGGTGTCGTATGCAGGCGTTGGAAATGCAGCGTGCTCGATGGGGGCTTTTCGTTTGTGCTTATATATTAAAGGCAGGACGAAGAGAAGGGTGTGGGTGGCCATCAAGAAAACTTCCTGGAGGAATTTTCAATAGATGAGTAATTCGTTGACGTATAAGGATGCCGGTGTGGATGTGGTAAAGGGGGCTTCTCTTGTAGAGTCCATCAAAAAGATGGTGCAGAAGACCAACAGGCCCGGTGTAATGGGCAGTATTGGAGGCTTTGGCGGACTTTTTTCTCCCAATTTTTCAAGAATGGAAAGACCTGTGCTTGTCAGCTCCACCGATGGGGTGGGGACCAAGCTGAAAGTGGCCCACATGATGGGGGTTCACAACACCGTGGGGCTTGATTTGGTGGCCATGTGTGTCAACGACATTGCCGTCCAGGGGGCTGAACCACTCTTTTTTCTCGACTATATCTCCATGGGTTCGTTGGATGAGACGGTTGCCGAAGCCATTATCGATGGAATAACCAAGGGGTGTCAGCAGGCCCGGTGCGCTCTTATTGGCGGTGAGACCGCTGAAATGCCAGGAATGTACTCTCAGGGAGAATACGATCTGGCCGGTTTTGCCGTGGGTGCTGTGGACGATCATAAGATTGTGGATGGCTCTGAGATTCACGTGGGCCATAAGATTATCGGTATAGGCTCTTCCGGTCTTCACAGCAATGGATACGCTCTGGTTCGAAAGATCTGTTTTGAAAAGCTGGGGCTCTCGGTGGAGAGTCAGGTGCCCGAACTCTCAAAGGGCCTTGGGGAAGAGCTTTTGATTCCAACCCGCATCTACTCTGAACTGATTCAAGGGATACTTCGAACCATTAAAGTGGGTGGGTTCGCTCATATCACGGATGGCGGGATAGATAAGAATATCGTTCGAGTGATTCCCAATGCATGCAAAGCGGTTTTGCATCGAGGAAGCTGGGAAATCCCTGCGATTTTCAACTGGCTTCAGGATGCTGGCGGTGTGGAAGAGGCCGAGATGATGCGCACCTTCAACAACGGTATCGGCCTTGCCGTGGTGGTACCAGACAGTTTTGCCCAGTCTCTTTTGGATATGCTGGAGGCCATGAACGAGAAAGCATGGCTTATCGGTGAGATTGCAGCACGCGATGAGGACGAGAGTCAGGTTCAGTGGGTGTGACAGGTCTATAGAGGCGTTTTTGCATGGCGAGGCGGTTGTTGCGTCGAAACGTCGGCTTTTTATAAGGCCATTTTCAAAGCGGGTTTTGCCCCTTTGAAGGTGGCCTTTTTGTTTGAATTTCCCTATAAGAGGTATGCTTTCGTGTGAGGGTGCCTTTGTGGTACTCTTGAAAGCGGCGTATATTTTAAAGAATTTCAGCGGGATTGGAGTGTGAGTCCATGAAAATATTGTCCATTGAATCGTCCTGTGATGAGACGGCGGCAGCCGTGGTGGAAGAGGGCACGCGTGTTCTCTCTTCGGTGGTGGCTTCCCAGGTGGATGTGCATCACGTCTACGGAGGGGTGGTGCCGGAGCTTGCCTCCCGTAAACATATCGAAGCGATCGTTCCGGTGGTGCGTCAGGCCCTTGACGAGGCGGGCATTGCAAAAGAGGAGCTGGATGCGGTGGCCGTGACCCAGGGGCCCGGGCTGGTGGGGGCGCTTCTGGTTGGGTTCTCCTATGCCAAAGCTTATGCCTGGGGGCTTGGTATCCCTTGTGTGGGAGTGAACCATCTTGAAGGGCATATGTCCTCCATCTTCCTTGGGGCCAAAGGACCAGAATTTCCCTATGTGGCCCTTTTGGTCTCTGGAGGTCACACCAGCCTATACTATGTCACCGGCCATACGGACTATGAGCTCATGGGCCAGACCCGAGATGATGCGGTAGGTGAGGCTTACGACAAGGTGAGCAAGATGCTCGGGCTGGGTTATCCTGGTGGGGTGGTGATTGACTGTCTGGCTCAAAAGGGCGATGCCAAGGCGATCTCTTTTCCTCGACCTTATCTTGATAAAAAAGCCTTTGATTTTAGTTTCAGCGGCCTGAAAAGCGCTGTGGGGCGGCACCTGAAAGAGAATCCCGATCCAGACGAAAAGAGGCTTTGCGATATTGCGGCCAGCTTTCAGGAGTCGGTGGCCGTGGTGCTTTGCCATAAGTTGATGTATGCAGCCAAGGTGAAGGGATGCCAGCATGTGGCTGTGGTGGGGGGCGTGGCGGCCAACTCCCGTGTGCGTCAGCTTGTGGGCGAGGCCGCCCGAAATCGCAAACTCACCTTCCACACGCCTGAGCTGAAGTATTGCGGAGACAACGCCGCCATGATCGGTGCCATTGGTTACCATCGTTTTCTTGAGGGCAGGTACCTGGAGCTGAATGACGACGCCTATTCACGGGCCAGGCTTCCTTCCAATACCAAACACAAGTAGCCCTTTTTTTTACCGTATGTCTCGGCGAGCTTTTTTACGGGAAAAGACGGCCGAGATGGGTTTTTGTTTGCGCGGCAATTGCATGCACTTGAAGCGTGTTGAGGAGTTGCCCTTGTCGCATAAAAGATCATGACATAGCGGCAATAACTTCGCTTGGCCTTTGCATACGCCTCATGACTTAAGGGGCGTGTGTAAAGGCTATTTTTTTAGGCTTGGCCGTAAAAGGGCTTGTAAAACTTACAGATTTAGAAACGTTTTCGGGTGGTGTTTTTTGCGTGGATGGATCCAAGCGATACGGATGTGGTGTTTTGAAGTGAAGGTGGTGAATTGGCTGTTTTGTAAAAATGATCCTTGGATAATTTAACAGATCATTTTATTCTTGACCTGTCTGCTATGTATTTATTAAAAGAACTGTGGATTTGAGTTTGGTTTTTCGTTTTCCTCTTCTTGATTAAGGGCTTTTTTCCTCGCATATCCGCTTGAAAGAGACATGCCCCACACTGGTTTGACCCTCTCACCATTCAAATCTTGACCATGCAGAAGAGAACCTGCGCTTTTTTTGCGGGATGGGCTTTTGCGTTAGGAATGTGATTTTTTGACCGGGGGGAAGAAGGGGAAATGACGTGTCAAATCCGGGGAAAAGAGAGCAGTTTGGCAGCCGTATCGGCTTTATTCTGGCGTCAGCCGGTGCTGCGGTGGGGCTTGGAAATATTTGGCGATTTCCGTTTGTGGCCGGAGAAAACGGTGGGGCCGCCTTTGTTTTTATCTATCTGATTCTGGTTTTTGCCATCGGTATGCCGCTTATTTTGGCAGAGTTTGTCATTGGGCGTCGAGGTCAGGGAGACCCGGTGGGTTCGGTTAAGCGTGTCTGCGGAAAGGCCTTTGCTCCTTTGGGGGGCATGGGCATTTTGGCGGCCTTGGTGATTTTAAGCTTCTACGCAGTGGTGGGCGGCTGGACCATCAAGTATGCTCTGGATGCCATCATGGGGGCTTTGGGGACCGATGTTGCCTCGGCAGGTGGTGCTTTTGAGGCCTTTATTGCCTCACCTTTTCCGGTGATCGGTTATCAGGCTCTTTTCATGCTGGGAACGTACCTGATTGTGGCCAAGGGTGTTGGTGGTGGTATTGAACGGTTTTGCACCATTTTTATGCCCCTGTTTTTTATTCTTTTGATTGTGCTTGCCATTCGCTCCATGACCCTGCCGGGGGCTGCGGAAGGTCTGGCCTTTTATCTGAAACCTGACTTTTCCAAGGTCAACAGCAGCACCATTCTGGCCGCTTTGGGACAGACTTTTTTCTCTCTTTCCCTGGGTATCGGGGGCATGCTCACTTACGGTTCCTACTTGGACCGCAAAGAGCCTTTGGTGGGCCCGGCATTTCAGATCTGTTTTTTGGACAGTCTGGTTGCTTTTATTTCAGGCTTGGTGATTTTTCCGGCAGTGTTTGCCTTTGGCTTTGAGCCCAGTGCCGGTGCCGGGCTCACCTTTGTGACCCTGCCGGTGGTCTTTGGTAAGATGCCGGGCGGGGCCATTTTTGCCATTCTCTTTTTTGTGCTTCTGCTTATTGCGGCGCTTACCTCTTCGGTGAGCCTTCTGGAGGTTGGCAATGCGTATCTCGTGGATGAGCGGAAGTGGAGCCGCGGAAAAGCGTCAGCGGTTCTTTCCGGTGCCACCTTTCTCGCCGGAGTGCCCTCGGCCATCAGCTTAGGGGGCGGATTGAATATTGCCGGAAAATCTTTTCTGGATACGATGGATTTTTTGGCGTCCAAAGTGATGATGCCTTTGGGTGGAATGGGGTTTGCCCTGGTGGGTGGTTTTCTGGTGTACAAGGTGGCCAAAGAGGAGCTGCCTGCATCGGTCTATCCTGTATGGCGGTTTCTCTGTTGTTTTGTCGCGCCCGTTGCCATTGCCTGGATCTTTTTTTCCGGGCTTAAATGGTAGCGTATAGAGGGAAAAGCGCTACGGGGTTTTAAACCATCCATCAAAGGGCCTTGTCGTGGTATGTGACAGGGCCTTTTCTTTGCCTTTCAAGGGGTTCAGGCGAGGACGAAAAAAGGGTTTTTCCTTGACCTTGGGGGCAAGGGTTTATAAAGTTGCCGGTCTTCCTTTAAAGGGAAGAGTGGTTTGATAAAGAATCGGTTTAATAACCCGTAACATGAGGGATGGTCACGTTGTCAGACTCTGCAAGTAGAGATCAGTTTGGAAGTCGAATTGGGTTTATTCTGGCCTCCGCCGGATCAGCGGTGGGCCTGGGGAATATCTGGAGATTCCCCTTTGTGGCTGGAGAGAATGGGGGCGCAGCTTTTGTGCTGATCTACCTTCTTCTTGTTTTTGCCATTGGAATGCCTTTGATGCTTTCTGAGTTTATTGTGGGCCGACATGGGGCCGGAAACCCTGTGGCGTCCCTGAAGCGTGCCTGTGGAAAATCCTTTGCCCCCTTGGGTATTATGGGTATTTTGGCGTGTTTGATTATCCTGAGTTTTTATGCTGTGGTGGGAGGCTGGACCATCAAGTATACTCTGGATGCCCTAATGGGGTCTTTGGGAACGGATGTGGCTTCAGCTGGAAAGGCTTTTGGCGGGTTTATCTCTTCGCCCTTTTCGGTGATTGCCTTTCAATTTCTCTTTATTGCTGTCTCCTTTGGCATTGTGGTGCGGGGCATTCAAGGGGGCATTGAAAAGTTTTGCACCATCTTTATGCCGGTGCTCTTTGTTCTGCTGGTTGTGCTGGCTGTGCGCTCCCTTACGCTGGACGGGGCCATGGAGGGGCTTCTCTTTTACCTGAAGCCGGACTTCTCCAAGGTCAACAGCGCCATGATCCTCTCCGCTCTGGGTCAGGCTTTTTTCTCGCTTTCCATCGGGGTTTCGGTGATGCTGACCTACGGCTCGTATTTGAAAAAAGACGAGCCCCTTGTGGGACCAGCGTTTCAAATTTGCCTTCTGGACAGTTTCGTTGCCTTTATCGCAGGGCTTGTGATTTTTCCTGCTGTCTTTGCCTTTGGGTTTGAGCCGGGGCAGGGGCCTGGGCTCTCTTTTGTCACCCTTCCGGTTGTTTTTAGTAAGATGGCTTTCGGAGGCTTTTTTGCGGCGATCTTTTTCTTCTTGCTGGTGATCTCCGCTTTGACCTCTTCGATGAGTATGCTGGAGGTGGTTTGCGCTTGGGTTACCGGGGAACACGGTTGGAGCCGCAAACGGGCAACACTAGCAGTGGTTACCGTAGCCTTTCTTATGGGGGTGCCTTCGGCCATCAGTGTGGGCGGAGGGCTCGACATTGCCGGAAAATCGTTTCTGGATGTGATGGATTTTGTCGCCTCCAAAGTGATGATGCCCATTGGAGGGATTGGTTTTGCTCTGATCGGCGGGTTTGTGGTGAGTGGTTTTGCCAAAGAAGAGTTGCCGGAAAGGATCTATTCGGTGTGGCGTTTTCTCTGCTGCGTGGTGGCTCCGGTGGCCATTGGCTGGATCTTTATCTCAGGGCTTACCTGGTAGGCGATCGTTTGGTGATAAACGTGAGATTGTGATGAAAAACCCCGTCCAGAGTGTGGCGGGGTTTTTTTGTTTGGTGTTTTTTTTAAAGGGGTTTGACGGGGATGTGAATCTCCACCTCGTGTTTTCCTTCGGGGTGGTCATCGGGGCTGTTTAAGTAGACCTCGAAACAGGGCCTGTCGTCGGACTGGTAGCCTGAGGCGGGAAACCACTGGCTGAACACCATATCCCAGGCTTCGGCATACTCCTTGGGCTCAAGGGTAAAGGGGGCAATGGCGTAAGTTCCGCCCTCAATGCGCATGCGGCCCACCTCTCCTTCTGCAGGAGTCTCTTCCGGAACGGTCATGCAGACCGAGAGCCTCAGCTTGTCATCGTCGGTCAGGGGTTCGTTGTCATGGTAGATCGACAGGATGCGTGTTTTGGGAAAATTGATCAGCCCTCTGGG
>JAKSCC010000196.1 GCA_022360815.1 Desulfobacterales bacterium | reverse complement strand
TTCATGGCGGTGGGGTCCAGGACCATCAGGTCGTTGGGGCAGATGTACATACATGCTGTCTTCTCCCCGCCTTTGCAACCGTCACATTTTTCAGTGATTACATAGCTTGGCATTTGCTATACCTCCCTGATTGGGCATTGATCACCATGGCCAATGCCTCGTTAACTTTTGGCGATGTTCCAGAGGGGATACACCACCACTGACAACTGTCGCCTGAAGTGTTGCAACTCCCGGCTACGATTATAGAAATATTACCTGTCAAAAGGGTTCGTCCTCCCCTTTGACACATAATGCATTTCTCGTATTGCTAAATTTTTGCAGGCGATAGTTTCTATCAATCCTACTTCCCATGATATGAATCAAGCTGCAAAGTAGCACCGGGTCTAAACCTTGTCAATACCTTTTTAGAGAGCAAAAATCCTTAAAAAAGAGCCATCTACTGTGATTATTGGGGTATTTCCATATCTTGCAATATGAGGAGTCGTTCATACCACATATGGGGAGGGTGGGTGAGATACGGAAGTGAATAGGTCAAGAAATGGGAGGGTATGTGATGGTGTAAGTCTCTGTATGAAAAGGGGTTTAATTCTATTTTAAAGGGGTGTAGGGGGTGGGTTGAAAAGGAATTTATCAATGAATGTTTTGAATGACATTGTAGTAAATCAAAAGAATTGATGGAGTTAATAAAATGAACAGTGGTTCAGGGTGGTTGGAGGGCGTGGGAAGGGCGGCCGAGAACGGCTTCCCTATGATTATCGGGGGGATTGGCCTTGGCTGAAGTGGCCGGTGCCCTTGACATGAGCCCCGGCATTGGGGGAACATGCGGGGCGGGTTTGCCTTCCTGCTAGTGCAACCCTGTAGACAACACCTTTTGATGAAAGATGGAGACGATCAATGAGCGATGAACCCCGGTATATTGGCAAGCGAGAGCGTTTTACCTTCTCCTGTGGTCCGGAGAAGGCCTGCTTTAATCAGTGCTGCTGTGATATCAATCAGTTTCTCTTTCCCTATGACATTTTGCGTCTCAGTCGGGCCCTGGGGATGACCACCGATGCTTTTCTTGCAAAGTATACCTATATATATGCAGGCGATACCACCGGTCTTCCTGTGGTCTCCTTTCTGACATCCGGCAAAGACAACCATGCCTGTCCGCTCCTTTCGAAAGAGGGGTGCCGTGTGTACAAGGACCGCCCCGCCTCCTGCCGCATGTTTCCTTTGGCCAGGGCCCTTGCTCGAAGTCGGGAGGACGGAGCCATCACTGAGCATTTTGCCCTGATTGAAGACCCGATCTGTGAGGGCTTTTCATCGGGTGGTGCCACCACCACCCCGGCCCGGTGGATGGAGGATCAGGGCCTTAAAGAGTACAACAGGCGCAATGACCAGATGATTGAGCTTATCAGCCTCAAGCAGCAGATCCTGCCCGGACGCCTTGAAGGCGATGAAAAAGAGGCCTTTGTGTTGGCCTGCTACAATCTCGATGGGTTCCGCGAGAAGGTCAAAGCAGGTGACATTGAGGTGGAGGAAAAAGAGGCGGTGGTTGAAAGCGACGAGGCGCTTATGGATGCGGCATTGGCCTGGGTCAAGGCAAGGCTTTTTGGCCGGTAATCAAAGAGTGTGTGGCGGCTCCCTTTGGTGAGCCGCTTTTTTGAAGAGGGGCTGTTGAATCGGAGTGATCACATGGATGCAGTGGGCTCAACTCCTGCGCATTCATTTTATAAGGAGAGGGAAATGGAGAAGAGGGTGGCACTGGTGCTGGGGGCCGTGAAGGGCATCGGCCGTGAGATTGGGCTCTCTCTGGCGCGTCGGGGCATAAAAACGGCTCTTACCTGGCACGACTGGGAAGAGAGTCTTCCTGAGATGGAGGCGGCTTTTAAAGAGACCGGGTGCGATTATGAGATTGTCAAGATTGACCTGACCGATACCACGGCCATCTCCGGTTTGATTCAAAAAGCGATTCGGCGCTTCGGACGCCTCGATATTTTGATCAACAACATCGAGCGCGGCGGCATGCCGGTGGTCCATGGCAGCTACACGAGAAACCAGTGGGAGCTGGAGGTGGCCACCACCTTGACGGCCAAAAGGTGGGTGCTTGAGGAGGCGCTGCCTTATTTGAAAGAGTCTCCGGACGGCGCGGTGGTTAACATTTCATCCATTGCAGGGATTGTGGGACGAAGCGGGCCTGCCAGCTATATTTTCAACGAGGGGTACTCGGCGGTGAATCGCGGGATCTCTCTTCTCACCGAAACCTGGGCCCGGCTTGGCGCACCCAACGTGAGGGTGAACGAGCTGATGCTGG
>JAKSCC010000225.1 GCA_022360815.1 Desulfobacterales bacterium | reverse complement strand
TTTGATGGGGTTGATCTTCTGCTTCTTCTCTTCGATGACGTTCTTCACGTGGGTGGCAAGGTTGCAGTTGCCGTTTTTCCAGCGTGCGTCAGGGTCCGGAGCGGACGTGCAGTATTTTTCAGAAGAGAACTCACCGATGCGGGCGCAACCTTCGCATTTTTCGATGATGGGCTTGCAGACGCCGCCCTCGTAAGAGCAACCGCTTTTGGTCATGAAAGGGCAATCACTGCCATTTCGAACTGTTGTACAAATCATTGGATATACTCCCCATATCACAGATTTTGGCCAGTAGGCCGACTCATGGTATTTCAAGAGATCAAAATTAAACCAAGTATTTATAAAGAACTGATCCCCATTTGTCAAATTGAAATTTAGCCCTTTTCTCTTAAAAACCGAACACCCAAGTGCTCAGATTCTAAAGGGACACACAAGCTCGCTATACACTCGTCCAACCCCTCAGAATCTCTATCTCAACGAACGACCATCCTCTGGAATCCATTGGTATTACAGAGACAGGGGTTGCATCACCGGGAGGACACCGCTTAAGATATAGGGACTTTTTGCAAAAGGGGCTCAAATGGGTTACAGATCAATTTCTTAAAAAACGATAGAGCCGCCTTTTTGCCAAAGGCGCTTGCAGACGAGAAAGATGGACCGACGATTTCCAGACTCGTCCCACGCAAAACAACACCATAAGGTATCTGCCTTATGGATCAACGATAAATAGTGATGAACTCGTAAAAAGTCGACCCATTGCCTCGACGCCACCGACATCGCAGGAAGAGACAAAACAAGCTCCCCACATGGTGTGAGGTCATTATCGGGCAGACGAACTTTTTTACAGAGCCATCCATGATGGTTTTGAAGGACCCTACACACATGACATCCATTAAACAGGCCGCTGAGGTCATCCGCACCGAAGCCGACGCCCTTTACACACTCACCCAAAAGCTTGATGACAACTTCACAAAAGCTGTGGATGCCATCCTTGAAAGCAGCGGCCGCGTCATTATTACCGGCATTGGAAAATCGGGTCTCATCGGCCGTAAAATTGCCGCCACCCTAAGCAGCACCGGTACCCGCGCCGTCTTTATGCATCCGGTGGAAGCGATGCATGGCGATTTGGGCATGGTCTCCCCCAGAGATGTGGTCATCGCCATCTCCAATAGCGGTGAAACCGTCGAACTAAACCACTTGATTCCCAGTATAAAAACACTGGGATGCACGGTGGTCGCCTTTACCGGAAACCCGGACTCCACCCTTGGCAAGGCCTCTGATCTGGTCATCAACACCGGCGTGGAAAAAGAGGCCTGTCCTCTGGGACTCGCTCCCACATCCAGCACCACGGCGCAACTGGCCATGGGAGATGCCCTCTCGGTGGTCCTCATAAAGGCCAAAGATTTTCAGTCTGCCGATTTCAAAAAGTTTCACCCCGGAGGAGCCCTGGGACAAAGGCTGTCACTTCAGGTCACCGAGCTGATGGTCACTGGAGATGAGCTGCCCCTGCTTGAAAGCCACGGCACCCTGGGCCAGGCCCTTGACATTCTCGACCACAAACGCTTTGGTGCCGTCTTTGTGGTGGATGAGACCCGGGTTCTTAAAGGGCTTCTTACCGACGGCGATGTGCGCCATATTCTTGCCACAGCCTCTTGCGATTCCCAGACTCCCATTACTCGGGTCATGACCCATGACCCAAGATCTGTCCTTCTCACCGCTCCGGCTTATGACGCACTGAACCTCATGGAGAAACACCAGATCACTGTGCTTCCCGTCACCAATGAAGAGGGCACCGTCAAAGGCCTGCTTCACCTCCATGATATTCTCGGAAAAGGGGCTTTTCGCTTCAACGGCAACTGATCCCCGCCACCTTTCGGGCAGGGCTTTCCCTGCCCTTAACCCCCACGGGAGTGCCCATGAAATTTCAAGAGATCGTCACCACCATCCCCACTCTGGGTGAAGCCAAAATTCCATCCCCCCTTCTTCAGACCACCGACCATGGAGGAGCCAGCTACTTTGTGGAAGAGGATGAACGCATCCTCCTTCATGTCAACCAGAAGGCTGTCAACGAACTCAAGAAAAAAGGCATAGCCGCTCCCGCATTCGAATGCGCAGGCCCCAGGCGAAACATCTACTTCGATCCCAGCAAACTGCGCTGCGCTCTGGTCACCTGTGGCGGGCTTTGCCCCGGCCTGAACGATATCATTCGATCCGTGGTTCTCGAACTCTACCATCGTTATGGCGTCAAACACATCTTGGGCATTCGCTACGGTCTGCAAGGGTTTATCCCCCAATATGGTCACAGCACCCTCGACCTGACCCCCGAACGGGTGGTCCATATTCTGGAAAGGGGGGGCTCCATCCTTGGCTCGTCCCGTGGCGATCAGGACATTGACGAGATTGTGGACAGCCTGGAACGCATGCATATCGGCATCCTCTTTATGATTGGGGGAGACGGCACCCTCGCTGCCGCCTCATGCATCGCCGATGCCATTACCCAACGCGGCCTTAAAATCAGTGTGATTGGTATCCCCAAAACCATCGACAATGACGTCTATCTGGTGGCCCGATCCTTTGGCTTTGACACCGCCGTCGACGTGGCCACCCAGGCCATCAGCGGTGCCCATAACGAAGCCGAAGGCTACCCAAATGGCATTGGTCTCATCAAACTTATGGGGCGAGAATCCGGCTTTCTGGCAGCCACCGCAGCCCTGGCCCGCCAAGACGTCAACTTTGTGCTGATTCCTGAGGTTTCCTTTGATATCGAAGGAGCCAACGGCCTTCTGGAAAACTTAGAAAAACGTCTTGCCCTAAGGGGGCACGCCGTCATCGTGGTGGCCGAAGGGGCCGGGCAGGAATTTTTCTCCAAAGAGAGAGAACACGACGCCTCGGGAAATCTCAAACTCAACGATATCGGCCTGCTTTTAAAAGAGCGTATTATCGATCATTTCAAAGCCAAAAACATTCCCATCAGCATGAAGTACATCGACCCCAGCTACACCATTCGAAGCCTTCCAGCCAATGCCAACGACCACGTCTTCTGCAGCTTTCTTGGCCGAGATGCCGTCCACGCCGGCATGACCGGAAAGACCAAGCTGGTGGTGAGCCACTGGAACAACCATTTTGTCCATGTCCCCATGGATCAGGTGGTCAAAAAACGAAAAAAAGTGGATCCTTGCGGCAAACTCTGGGCCACGGTGCTTGAAGCCACCGGGCAAAGCTCGCTCAAAAACCCCCACTAAACCAACGGGACCTGGCTGCTCACTCAGCTAAAAACACAAAAAAAGCCGTTGCAAGCCTCAAGACGAGCGCATGGCGGTCTGTTGCCTGACCATAGCTGCCATTTCCGTCCTATCGCCCCGCCTCCCTCATTTTGAATAACGTTTCATTTTCAATGTCTCTCACATTGACCCACCCGCCTTTCCTCCACGCCGAAAAATACAACAAAATCATTGGCACACACCTTGCTGGGGTGTTGTAACGAAAGCCCTATAAAAGCACTTCGGAGGACACCATGAAACGTTTCGTTTTCGCCCTTCTCATCATCTGTTTGTCGACTTCCATCTGCCACGCTACCGACCTGTGGCAAGACGTCCAAACACGAAATATCTTTGATATAAAAAGGATCGTCAACCTTAGAAACATTCGTTACGACACAGCCACAATCTATCTTCGAATCGATGAGGTAAAACGAACCACAGTCAACCTTGACCGCACCCTCTTTGGACGCGCTCGAAACCACAACAGTGTAGACATCGCCAATCAGGTAAAAAACGCATGGAGCCAAGGGTACACAGGCCAGGGGGTCTCTATCGGAATCCTTGATTACATGGGCGCTGGTGCCCCATCGAGCCGTTTGACCCTCAGAGGCGTCAACTCGGCATCGTCTCGGTCCTACGATTTTGATATTACCGTCCGCTACCAGAGCAGACGCCAACCATGGAGGAGGTCGGAGCGCAGACACCACTTCAGTTTTGACCGCAGCAACAGCAACAATGGCAACTTTTCGGGACACTACAAACACTGGGAAAGGGGTGCCTTTATCATTGGAGGACGACACCAAGATGCCGATGGCACGGTCTTGTATGGCATCGCCAAAGATGCTCACCTCTCCTTTTTCGATGCAAACAACCGAAATCGTGTGACCCAACTCACCTCCAGACGACTTGATTTTATCAATGCGAGTTTTAGTACCACCGCCCCCACGAATCGCATGACCAACCTCTACAAAGCCATGAATGCAACAAACACTTATGAAGACGGTAAACTTCCCGTCTTCATCACCTCTGGAGGAAATGTTCACCGACGATACGGGACCGCCTCCTATCAGGGGATTGCCCAAGGAGAACGATTTATTGCTGACTACAACGCCGTCGACATGGCCATGAGTGATGAGACCATCGACGGACGCCCCCTCTCCGATTATCTTCTCATCGCAGGCGGTTTTTCCAACATGGGAAACGGTGTCTATAGAAACCTCGTCAACCGGCCAGGCGAAGTGGTGGAGCTTCAAAACCGCTGGCTTTCCGCCCCTTACACATTTTACCACGATGCTGGTGCCCTTCACGGGACCTCCTATGCGGCACCCTATATCACAGGCATTGCAGGTATTGTAAAAAGCAAATTCCCTGAGCTTGCCCCGGCAGATGTGGCCAACATTCTTCTTGAAACCGCAAGGGACATCGGGGCTCCAGGCACCGATGCCGAATTTGGTCGCGGCCTCGTGGATCTGGGAAACGCACTCTCGCCACAATAGTGACAGCCTTTGCACATCCAAAAAAGACCGCTCAGATCGCCCATCAATTTGATCGTCCCACTGCCATTTCTATCAAATTGATACCCGCTCTTCTCGCTTCCCTCTGAAATAGTGCCCTAAAAAAACTGGCCCACATTTTGCGGTTTCAAAAAACACTTCAGATACGAGGGGTGGCTGATCGCTGCCCTGAGTTTTTGATGAGACACAAAAAAACCCCGGAGCATTCCCATGAAACGTTTTATCATCGTCTTTCTTACCGTGTATCTCTCAGCGTCTGTTTGCAGTGCCAACGATCTGTGGCGCGACACCCAGAGAAGAGATTTGTTTGATATAACACAAACCTTCAGGAACCATATTTCCACGGTCCACTACCTGGGTGATGAGGTCAAAGAGACCACCGTCAATCTGGATCGTACTCTTTTTGGCCGTGCCCAAAACCACAACGACATAGACATTGCAAACCAAGTAAAAAATGCATGGAGTCAAGGATATACGGGCCAAGGTGTCTCTATAGGAATCCTCGATTTCATGGATAGGAGGGCACGCTCAACCCACTTAAGGCTCAATGGGGTCAACTCTCTCTCGTCTCGATTCCTCAACATCGACCTCACCGTCCGCTACCGGAACCCTGCCCGTCAGGCACGCCAGCTAAACTTCACCGTCAACCTCAACACCACCAACAATGGTACGTTTTCTGGATCTTACAAGCATTGGGAAAAGACAGCCCTGGTCCTTGGCGGACGGCACGAAGATAGCGATGGAACCGTTTTATACGGCATTGCCAAGGATGCGAACCTAACCTTCCTTGATGCCAACAACCAAAACCGAGCAGGCCAATTCACCTCCCGCCGATTTGATTTCATCAATGCCAGCTTCAGCTACATCGTTCCCACCAATCGCATGACCACCCTCTACAGAGCCATAGATAGAAGCAATACCTACGAACACGGCAAACTTCCCGTCTACATCACATCTGCCAGAAATTACTACTATACATTTGGCACGGCGACCTACCAGGGAATCGCGCAAGGCAATCTATATATGGTCGATTACAATGCCGTGGACATGGTCATGAGCGATGCCGTCATCGACGGCAGGCCTTTATCGGACTATCTGCTTATTGTCGGCTCCTTCAGCAATCTGGGACGGGGCAGATATGATAACCTCGCCAACCGGCCAGGCGAGGTGGTAGAGCTCCAAAATCGCTGGCTCTCGGCCCCATACAAATTCCCCCACGATGCAGGCAATCTGTATGGGACCTCTTATTCGGCTCCCTTTGTCGCGGGAATTGCAGGTATCGTAAAAAGTAAATTCCCTGAGCTTACCCCGGCAGATGTGGCCAACATTCTCCTTGAAACCGCAAAAGACGTTGGCGCACCAGGCACCGATGCCGTCTTCGGCCGCGGCCTTGTGGACCTTGAAAATGCACTCTCGCCCCAATAGCCATCATCATAAACCGCAAAAAAAGCCCGATGCCATTTCCTGGCACCGGGCTTTTTTAAATCTTTGTATCAGGCCATCAAGTAGCCCAATTAAGGCGATTACTTACCTTCTTTAACCTCTTCAAAGTCAGCATCTACCACGTCATCGTCTGCAGGAGCAGCACCGGCATCTGCAGCACCTTCACTGGCCTGACCTTCCTCGGCAGCCTTTTTGTAGGCGGCTTCGGCAATCTTGTGGGAGGCCTGAGTGAGCTCTTCAGTCAGCTTGGTGATTTCAGCTGCATCATCGCCTTCCATGGCTTTTTTGAGCTTTTCGATGATTTCAGCCACGTTGGACTTGGTGGCTTCATCCACGCCTTCGCCCACCTCTTTCACAGACTTTTCGGTCTGGTAGATCAGGGCGTCGGCGGTGTTTTTGGCTTCAACCAGCTCTTTTTTCTTCTTGTCATCTTCGGCGTGGAGCTCGGCATCTTTGACCATCTGCTGAATCTCTTCTTCGGAGAGACCGCTGTCGCTGGTGATCTTGATAGACTGCTCTTTGCCGGTTGCCTTGTCTTTGGCAGAAACAGAGACAATGCCGTTGGAGTCGATGTCGAAGGTGACCTCAATCTGGGGCACACCACGGGGTGCGGGAGGAATGTCGGCCAGATCGAAGCGACCCAGGGTCTTGTTGGACTCGGCCATCTCACGCTCGCCCTGAAGCACGTGAATGGATACCGCAGGCTGGTTGTCAGCCGCAGTCGAGAAAACCTGGCTCTTACGAGTAGGAATGGTGGTGTTCTTCTCGATAAGCTTGGTCATCACGCCGCCCAGAGTCTCAATACCGAGAGAAAGGGGGGTTACATCAAGAAGAAGCACGTCATCCACATCACCTTTGAGAACGCCACCCTGAATGGCTGCACCAAGGGCAACCACCTCGTCGGGGTTCACACCCTTGTGGGGCTCTTTGCCGAAGATCTCTTTCACACGCTCCTGAACCGCAGGCATACGGGTCATGCCACCAACAAGAATCACCTCGTTAATCTCGCCAGCAGAAAGGCCAGCATCTTTCATGGCCGTGGTGCAGGGCTTGGTGAGGTTGTCCAGAAGATCTGCTACCAGAGCCTCAAGCTTGGCACGGGAGAGCTTTACGTTGAGGTGTTTGGGACCGGAAGCGTCTGCGGTGATAAAGGGAAGGTTGATATCGGTCTCCATGGCAGAGGAGAGCTCCATCTTGGCCTTTTCAGCCGCCTCTTTGAGTCGCTGAAGCGCCATCTTGTCAGAGCGAAGGTCAATGCCCTGCTCTTTTTTGAACTCATCGGCCAGAAAATCGATGATGCGAAGGTCAAAGTCTTCGCCGCCCAGGTGGGTATCGCCGTTGGTGGACTTGACTTCAAATACGCCGTCGCCGATCTCAAGAACAGAGACATCAAAGGTACCGCCGCCCAAGTCGAAAACCGCAATCTTCTCTTCGGTTTTCTTGTCGAGACCATAGGCCAGAGAGGCTGCGGTGGGCTCGTTGATGATACGAAGCACGTTGAGGCCCGCAATACGACCGGCATCTTTTGTGGCCTGACGCTGGCTGTCGTTAAAGTAAGCAGGCACAGTGATAACCGCATCGGTTACCTCTTCACCCAGATACTCTTCAGCGGTCTTCTTGATGTTGGCCAGAATAAAAGAGGAGACCTCAGCCGGGCTGTGAAGGCTGTCGCGAAGGTCGATGCGCACGTCCCCGTTGTCCGCCTTTTTAATGGCGTAGGGAAGAATTTTTGCATCGCGCTGCACTTCAGCAGAGTCAAACTTACGACCAATGAGACGCTTCACACCAAAGACCGTGTTCTCAGGGTTGGTGATGGCCTGACGCTTGGCGATCTGTCCCACGAGGCGCTCACTGCTTTCGGTGACGGCCACGATGGAAGGCGTGGTACGTCCGCCTTCGGTGTTGGTGATCACTTTGGCGTCGCCGCCTTCCATAACCGCTACACAAGAGTTGGTTGTTCCAAGGTCGATACCAATGACTTTACCCATGATT
Source organism: Desulfobacterales bacterium (assembly GCA_022360815.1). Classification (GTDB taxonomy): domain Bacteria; phylum Desulfobacterota; class Desulfobacteria; order Desulfobacterales; family Desulfolunaceae; genus Desulfoluna. Next base: position 70,576 of record JAKSCC010000225.1, on the reverse strand, counting down.
TCCTCCATGCCTGTATGTCCAAAAGAGCAGGCGCTTTCATTTTAAATCTTTTTTTAAAATATCTGTCTGATCGTCTTCTGTAAGGGGCCTAGGTGCTGATGCTATTTCGCTTCGACCTTTTTATCCTCATTGACGGCTTTTGGCGCTGCCTTGGAGACAACCACCATGGCCGGCCGAATGAGCCTGTCGTGGAGCAGGTACCCCTTCTGCATCACCTTGACCACTGTATTTTCAGGAACCTCATCGGTCTCTTCCTGAATCACAGCCTGATGAAAATTGGGATCAAAAGGTTTGCCTTCAGACTCCAGCGCTTTCAGATTAAACTTATCAAACACTTTAAATATTTCGGAAAGGGTCATCTTTACCCCTTCCACAACGACCTTTCCTGAGTCTTCGGTCTCACTGCTGGTCGCTTCTACGGCACGTTCAAGGTTGTCAATCACCGGCAGAAGCTGTTTGATGAACGCCTCATTGGCGTACTTCTTGGACTCCTGGAACTCACGAAGAGATCGTTTTTTATAATTGTCAAACTCCGCTGTGGCACGAAGCAGCTTGTCATGATTTTCTGCCGCCTTGGCTTCGGCGCCTTTGACCTTCTCCTGCAGCAACTCTTCGGGGCTTTTCGGTGCCTCCACCTCGGCCTCCGCCTCTTCGGCTTGGGTCGTCTCTTCTTCTGCTGCAGACTCCGCCACAGATTCCTCTGCTTCGGCTCCGGTCTCTACTTCAGGCTCAACGGCTTTCGATTCTTTATCGTTTGGACGCTTGCTGGCCAATGCTCACTCCTGATTCTAAAAAAAGAGACCCTTGCTTACTCTGATCTATCAAGAAAGTCCGACCGCTTTAACACGGGCCTCATCTGTTCAACCGGGGTCGATGCCCGGACTGGCTTCGTCAACCTGTGGAAGTTGTTCGCGAAACAACTCTCACATCGCGTTTTGTGCGATTCGGAAAAAAAATAATACGCTTTGTACGCTTGTCAATGGGACAGACGGGTAAAAAATAGAGGACAGAGTTGAAAAAAGAGCCGTTCGGCATATTTTTCAAGGAGAATTACCCCAGTATTGCAGGACGGTTTGATTGTGAATTGCGGTGTATGAAAGCAGAAAAAAAGAAAGGCTCAAAAAAAGACCTGGCCACGCCTGCCGACCGGGATCGATCCACGACACAGACCACATCCCTTAGTGCTGCTTCCTTCCGGACCTGACACGGTTCGAGCGGGGCTGTTGCATGGCGGCCGGTCGACAAGACGCAGCCAGGAGACATACATATACGTGGAAAAAAGCTCCTTTTCAAGCCCCTTTTTCAAGAATCAGGGGCCACCACACGCCCGACCTTTTTGAAAAGAGCCCAATGGTTGACACAACATGCTCCCATGGCATATTTTTTTCAATAAAAGTCCCTTGCTAATAACGTTATGATAACTATTCATATCGCCTTCGGCGAGTGGCTTTTTGAAAAAAGCTCCGCAAAAAACGGAACGTGGAAAGTAAGACTATTTGCCAAACCCCCTGAAAAACCCAAACCACGGCTAAATAGTTAAAAACAATAACAACATGAGGCATCTGACCCGCAAACGCTTCTCTAACCCTTCCACCCCAGGAACCCATGACCCGACGTACCCAGCCCCCCTTCCTGTTGGAAGTAAAAAACCAAATTTCTCAACACAACCTCTGCACGTCAGGCCAAAGAATCGTTGTGGCCCACTCTGGAGGTGCCGACTCCACAGCCCTGCTTCACGTCCTCTTTCGGCTTGCTCCAGAGCTTAAGATTCAGCTCGCTGTGGCCCATGTAAATCACGGCATTCGAGGAAAAACCGCCCAACGGGACCAATTCGCTTCCCAAAAAAATGCGCAGGATCTGGGCCTTCCTTTTTTCACCACCAAGGTGGATGCCCTTGGCCATGCGAAAAAGAACAAAGTCGGGGTAGAAGAGGCAGCCAGGCTTCTTCGCCATGCATTTTTCAAAAAAACCATGAAAGAGTGGGGAGCAGACCGCCTTGCCACAGGCCACCACATGGACGATGCCGCAGAACAGCTTCTCTTTAATCTTTTAAGAGGTTCAGGACTCACCGGTCTCTCCGCCATGGCCCCAGCCACAAAAAATGGCATTATCCGCCCCCTGCTCACGGTTTCACGCCAACAGATTCACCAATGGCTCAAAGAAGAAATGCTCACCTTTGTCACCGATGAAACCAACAGCGATACGACCTATACTCGAAACCGCATTCGGCATCAGCTGCTTCCTTTACTACAAAATGAATTCAATCCATCGGCTGCCCAGACCCTTGCTCGAACCGCAACTCTTTTAAGGGATGAAGAGGCCTGGCTGGAAGAGATGGCTCAAACTGCCTTTCAAACCTGCCTTCTCGACAATTCTGCCACACGCGTTATTTTGGATGCCCAAAGCCTTACCAGGCAGCCTTCTGCAGCACAACGACGCATTCTTCGCCTTGCCGCCCACGCTCTTCTCGGCTCCACCCAAGCGCTGACGCATCGCCACATTCAAAGCAGCATCGACCTTCTCAATCCGCCACAAAAAAGGAGAAGCGTCGACCTTTGCCGAGGCCTTCGCGCCACCTGCGAGGCAAAAACGCTCACCCTTGAGATGCATAAAGGCTCCCTGCGTCACATCCCGCCCCAAAAAAAGGTTCCCGACTTCTTCTGCACCATTGAATACTTTTCCTCTGATAAAAAAAAGGAGGTCACTCTCCCTGAAACAGGCCATCGGTTTCTCTTTGCGTGGAAAAGAGTACCCAACGATTTTGTTCCCAGACCCGGCAGCAATGAAATCTATTTGGATGCCAAGGCCATCTCCTGGCCTCTTACCCTTCGTAACATGCGTCCCGGAGACCGATTCTCTCCAGAAGGAGGGGCAGGGTCCCGCAAAATCAAACGTTTTTTTACCGATTGCGGACTCAAAGGCACCCAACGTTCCATGCAACCCCTTCTTCTCAGTGCTACCCAAATCATCTGGGTGGCGGGCCTTCGAAAGGATCAAGCATGGTCCGAGCCTGCCACAGGGACCATGGCCCTGCGTGTCACTTTTCAGGAGCCAAACTGAAAAAAAACAAGAAAAACCCCTGAAAGCCCCCAGATTATGCCTTGCCTAAATGCAAAGGATGATTAATATGGATGTAACCCTGCGCTCACATCAGGAGCCATACGAATGACGAATGACCATGGAGGACCCATCTCTTGAACCCATTTTATAAAAATCTCTCCCTCTGGCTGGTGATCATCCTTATGATGATCATGCTCTACAACATCTTCAGCAAAAACCAGCCTCAGATGGATACCATCCCTTATTCCACCTTTATTGCCCAGGTGGAGAGCGGAAACATCGACAGTGTCAAAATCCAGGAGCAGAATCTTACGGTTACCAATAGAAATCAGGAAAAGTATACCGTCTATGCCCCCAATGATGTTGAGCTGCTTCCCATTTTGAGAGACAAAGGGGTCACCATCGACGCCCTTCCTCCTGCCAAACCCCACTGGCTTGTCACCATGATAGGCTCCTGGCTTCCCATGATTTTTCTCATTGGTATCTGGATCTTCTTTATGAAGCAGATGCAGGGAGGGGCCGGCGGCAAGGCCATGAGCTTTGGAAAAAGCAGGGCAAGACTTCTCTCCGAAGATCGTGAGCGCGTCACATTTGAAGATGTGGCCGGAGTGGAAGAGGCCAAAGAGGAACTCACCGAGGTGGTGGATTTCCTTCGAAACCCAAAAAAATTCACACGTCTTGGGGGCCGCATTCCCAAGGGTGTCCTTCTGGTAGGCCCTCCGGGAACCGGTAAAACCCTTTTGGCACGCTCCATCGCAGGCGAAGCCGAAGTTCCCTTCTTTACCATCAGCGGCTCCGACTTTGTGGAGATGTTTGTGGGGGTAGGTGCCTCACGTGTGCGTGACCTCTTTGCTCAGGCCAAAAAGAACGCCCCGTGCATCATCTTTATCGACGAAATCGACGCCGTGGGACGCCAACGTGGCGCAGGCCTTGGCGGTGGACACGACGAGCGGGAACAGACCCTGAACCAGCTTCTGGTTGAAATGGACGGATTTGAGTCCAACGAAGGGGTTATTCTCATCTCTGCCACCAACCGCCCGGATGTTCTGGACCCCGCCCTTCTTCGCCCCGGCCGTTTTGACCGACAGGTGGTGGTGGACCTTCCCGACATCAACGGTCGAAAAAAGATTCTGGAAGTGCACATGCGCAAAACGCCCATTGAAGACGATGTGAGCGCCCTGAATCTTGCCAAGGGGACCCCTGGGTTTTCAGGGGCCGATCTTGAAAACATGGTCAACGAAGCCGCCCTTCTCGCTGCCAAGCGCGATCAGGAAAAACTTCGCATGATGGACTTTGAAGACGCCAAAGACAAGGTCTACATGGGTCTTGAACGAAAATCCAAAGTGATCAAAGAGGAAGACCGCAAAAACACCGCCTACCACGAGGCGGGCCACGCCCTGGTGGCACGTTTTCTCCCCTTTACCGACGCGGTCAACAAGGTGACCATCATCCCCAGAGGCCGTGCAGCGGGCGTTACCTGGTTCCTGCCCGAAGAGCGGGACTTCAAGCACAAAGAGCAGCTCATGAGTGAGCTCTCGGTGGCCTACGGCGGACGTGTGGCCGAAGAGATTATCTTCAACCGGCTCACCACTGGCGCTTCAGGCGATATCAAACAGGCCACCAGCCTTGCCAACAAAATGATACGAGACTGGGGCATGAGCGACGAGCTGGCCCCCGTCTCCTACGCCAACAGCGAAGATCACGTCTTTTTGGGCCGTGAGATTGCCCAGCACAAAGACTACTCTGAACATACCGCCCAGTGCATTGACCAGGAGGTGGCCAAGCTCATCACCCAAGGTCATGCCAAGGCAAAAACCATTTTGACCGAAAATATCGACATCCTCCACGCCCTCTCCGAGCTGCTTCTGGCCAAGGAGACCATCATGGGCAAAGAGGTGGACGATCTCATCCACTCCATGCGGCCGGGTATTAAGCTTCCCTCAACGCCTCTGGACAGCGGAGAGCCCCAGGAAGAGATCCTGGAATCCGACGCCCCCGCAGACAAGGACGAAGGCGATACCGAAACCGTATAACCCCATTATTTTTGTACCCCTTGAAAGCCCCGGACCTTTGCACAAAGGCTTCGGGGCTTCATGCTCTGCCCGCACACCACGGCCTGTGCAGGCGAAAGGACGCTGCAGCCCATGAACACTTTCGACCTGACCTGGAAAAACCACGCCCTCAAACTTGGACACCGTACCTGTATCATGGGTATCTTAAACGTAACGCCGGACTCCTTTTCCGATGGGGGCCGGTTTTTCTCGTTCAACCACGCCATCACACGGGCCAAACAGATGGTGGAAGAAGGGGCCGATATCATTGACATCGGGGGGGAGTCCTCACGGCCCAATGCAGACCCTGTGGCCCTTGAAGAGGAGATTCGCAGGGTGGTTCCGGTGGTGGAAGAGCTGGTTAAGCATGTGGATGTTCCCATCAGCATTGACACGGTCAAAGCGGGGGTGGCCCAACGGGCCCTTGAGGCAGGAGCTGCCATCATCAACGATATTTCGGCCATGACCCAAGACCCCGACATGGCAGGTGTGGTGGCCAAACACCAGGTTCCCATTATTCTCATGCACATGAAGGGAACCCCAAAAACCATGCAGAAAAACCCAAGTTACCAAGATGCCATTGGCGAAATCACCGCTTATCTGGAAAAGTCCATCGGGCGGGCCGAGGCAGCCGGCATCCCTCGGGAGCACTGCATCGTGGACCCCGGCATCGGTTTTGGCAAAACCGTGGGCCACAACTTTACCATCATCAAGCACCTCAAAGAGCTTGAGCGCCTAAACGCACCGATCCTCATGGGAACCTCGCGTAAATCCTGCATCCGAATGACCCTGGAGGAAAACGGCCACATCCCCACAGCCGAAGAGATGGAGATCGGCACTCAGGCCACGGTTTCAGCCTCCATTTTAGGCGGCGCACACATCGTGCGTGTTCACGACGTCAAGAGCACAGCCACCACCGTGCGCATCATGGACAGCATCTGTCAGGCCCGCTGATCCTCTGCCCTTACCCATGCGTGGAGCCTCTTGTGACACATGAAAAACTGCCAGGTAAAAAGATTTCCATACGCATTGCCGCTGCCGCCTTTGCGCTTCTTGCCGTGCTCTTTTTCTTTTCGATAATTCTTCCGGAACTTCGACGTGAAGAGCGCACCCTTGTGGTGCCTATTCACATAACTGGGGTTCCGGAAAACCACCTCGTCACCTACCAATCCCAATCCAAGGCTGAAGTCCGCATCAAAGCAAATTCTGAAACATTGAGCCATCCTGACCTTCTTCGCCTTCAGGTCACGATGGCACCCGGCGAACTTGAAAAAGAGGGTGTCTACCCCATAGAGATGCTCTCTCAGCATGCCGATAAAATCACCATCAAACAGATCACACCCTCTGAAATTCACCTGCGCCTCACCCGTACGGCCTCACGCATTGTGGAGGTGACTCCACGCATTACCGGTTCTCCGGCTCCCGGCTTTCGCGTAGCAAAGGTTGAAATCCTTCCGGCCACTGCCCGTATCACGGCACCCATGAAAGCCATTCATGCCCTCTCAAACATCTCAACGACAGCAGTGAGTGTGGAAGGCGCCACAGCATCCATCGAAACCACCGTGGCCCCACAAACGTCAGAAATTCAACCTGCCATCCTTTCTCCAGCCCTTTTCAAAGTACGGGTTACTATTGAGGCCAAACCTGTGGTGGCAAACCTTCCCGCCATTTCCATTACCCCCTCTCCGGGAGAGACTCGAAGCGTCACCTTTACACCACCCAAGGTTCATCTTCAGGTTTCGGCCACCGCCAGCGTTTTTGAACACCTTAAAACCCATGGAGGGGTCACCGCCACCATCGACACCCGCGAACTGCCCTTGGGTATCCACGTGCGAAGAGCCGCCATCACCCTTCCTGAGGGTGCCAGCCTCGCCTCGGCCACACCAGAGCTCTTCACCGTCACCATCGCCCAGTAGCCCAACCGCCTCACAACTTGCCCACCCCAGCGAAATGGGGTAGGATGCCCCATCGCATAGACAAAAGAGCCTACCAACGGCTCGTTTCACAAGAAAAAAAGCTCCTAATGCCTTTTTATGGCTCATCAGGTAAGAAACAATGATACTTGTTATAGATGTAGGCAATACAAACACAGTCATGGGCCTTTTTCAGGGAAAAAAACTGGTACACGACTGGCGCATCCGCTCTCAAAAAAACATGACGGAAGATGAGTTTAACCTTCTCGTCAGCAGCCTCTTTAGAGAGCGACAAATCGACCCAGAAAGTATTCGAAAAACGGTAATCTCCAGCGTGGTTCCCCCGGTCAAAGAGATCCTGCAGACCTTCTGCACCAAATACCTCGGTCATCCCCCCATCTGGGTAAATTCTGAGACCACCAAAAGCATCATGCCCATCCGCTACACCAACCCCACCGAAGTAGGCGCAGACCGCATCGTCAATGCTGTGGCTGCCTATGAAAAATACCAGAGCGCCATTATCGCCATCGATTTTGGAACCGCCACCACCTTTGACATCATCTCTTCAGAGGGAGAATACATGGGGGGGGCCATCTCTCCGGGTATCCGCATTGCATCCGAGGCTCTTTTTGCCAATGCATCCAAACTTCCCAGGGTGGAGATCTGCACGCCACCAGAGCGGGCCATCGGGCTGGACACCGCCGAAAGCATGAAGGCCGGTATCATCTTCGGTTATGCAGGCCTTGTGGACGGCATGGTGGAGCGCATCAAACGTGAGATGGGATGTGAGCCCAAAGTGATTGCCACAGGCGGCCTGGCCAGCGTTATCAGTGGTGTCTCCAGCACCATTGAGTCGGTGGAACCGGAACTGACCCTTGAAGGGCTCCAGATTATCGCAGAGCGCCTCTCCTGAGGCACAAGAGAGGCATTCTGATCCTCTCTGTCCCCTTCCAGGTAAAAAAAAGCCCCTGCGATTCAAATCGCAGGGGCTTTCTCTTTTTTCATCGTACGACAGAGGCAAAATCAGATAATATCGTCTCTGTGACGTGCAGGGTCAATGGCATGGGCTTTGATGATGCGCTTACCAGAGGGCTCCTGCAACACCGCTTCCACAGCCTCACCCGCAGGCACCTTGGCGTAGCCTGCGCAGAGCCCTGCACCAATAAGAACCGTCTCTTCGGAGGCATCGGCGTCCACCACCACAGTGGGGCTTCCCTTGCCCTTAAGATCCAGAAGACGATGTCGTTTGGGGTCGTGGTATTTTATGATCCACCGGTTGTCCCCTTTGGTTCGACCGATGATCAATTTTTCGCCATTTGAAAGGCGAAGATGACGCCCCTGCTTTAACAGGTGAAGATCGCTCTCTTCATAGGCTTTTCCGCTACCAAAGAGATCCTTCAAACGATCGGAATACTTTTTATCGGTGAGCAGACACCCACCGGCAGGTGAGGGATACTCGGCAAGACCATATGCCTCGGCCAAAGCCATCTGTTCTTTTCTTGAACGCCCCTGAATCCCCAGGAGTTTTTCTCTGTCCACAAGCCCTGCCAGCTCCACCTCGGTTTCGGGAAGCACCTTGGCCGAGAGAGGTCTTAAAACTTTCCCATCAAATCCGGAATTCTTCTCCACATACCGAAGGGCCTGCTTGTTCTGGGAAAGAGGTCTCTGCCCTGCCACCTCACCACTGAAGAGAAAATCAAACCCTTCTTCCCTCATCACTTCGCCAGCCAGACGAAACATCAACGAGTGGCAATCCCTGCAAGGGTTCATATGCTTGCCGTAGCCACAGGGCGGATCGGTGAGCATCTCCAGATAAACAGGGGTAATCTCACGAATAATCAGGGGAATGCCGGTCATCTCCGAGGCCTTTCGGGCCTTATCCGAAGAGAAGAACGGTGTTTCAAAACAAATCCAGGAGACCTCTATCCCCTGATCTCTCAGGACCAATCCCGCCAGCATGCTATCCAGTCCACCAGAACAGAGGCCCAGGGCACGCACTTTTTTTTTCTTATCTGTCATGGAACGTCTTGTCCTTGATCTTGCACTATTTATCACAGGGAAACCGTCTTGCATCCCAAAAGAAGGGCCACGGAGTGGTTTGAAATCACACCAGCCACCAACTCATCACGGGTAAGGCTTCCCACATACGCGTCATCAAAAAGGGTGGCATTTTTACTCTCTGACTTTACCATCAAAGCGATCTGCTGGGAAAAAATCTTCTTCAAAGCCAAAGTCGGCAGCTCGCGAATTTTTTCGCATACCTCTGCCCATGCTTCGGGGCTTACTCTTGCCGGCGACTGAAAGAAAAAGTCGAGATGCCGAGCAAAACGGTCGATACCACGGTCGATATGGTGTGCCTTCACCATATTTTTTCCAAGCCATCCCGCATTGAGCCACTTAAAAGAGATGGCTGAAAGTGTTTCGGCCCCTGGGGCGTCTTCAAGGTAGAGCGTTATGGTAAGGGAGCGGTAGATGTAAGAGTCCACCCAGCCAAGCCCCAAACGCGTCAGACCCTTTTCACCGGAATAGTTGTAAAGCTTACCCCCTTTTTGGGTAACAACCGGATACCCTTTTCGCCCCACATCCGAAGCGTTGGGCTGCAGAGAGACGCTCAACAGGTAACGACGGCCTTTCCAGCTGCTGACCATGGAGAGCTCATGCTGTTTGTAACTGTAGTAGGCTCCGGAATTCCCATCTGGGGTAATATAGAGCTGATAGGCATGCCGCACCACCACGGGCTCTTTTTTTCCGGCATCGTCCACCAAAAAAAGCCTGCCATCTCGTCCCTTTTCCCACGTTACGTCACCAACCCTGCGTACCAGACCAGGTATCACGGCCTCTACGGAAATCGCGGGGTTGTAAAAATAGGCCATCATGCCAGAGAGCGATGAAGAGACAGCAAAGGTGGTTCCGACACCAGTTCCCCACCCTTTACGACTCTCCTCCCAGACCATCTTACCCCGGGTGGCACCATTAAGAAACGAGAGGAGCGTCTCCACCTGTGCGTCATCGGGCTGGAGATGGGGTGTCGCCACCACCGATGCCAAGTGGTTCAAGGAAGATTCAAGATCTTTTTCTGAAGAAGGGGTGGCGGCACAAACCCCGCAGAGAAGAAACAGAAGAGAAAAGAGAGAAGGTATGATTCGAAACATAGATCTTCCGAAACGTCATGGAAGCGATTCGGCCTTTCCAGATGGTTGGGGTGGTCTTAAAGCCTGACGCAATGCCCGGCATAATTAAAAAGACGAGGGAGTTGGCTGATCGCGTTGAGGTAGCCTGTCACAACAGAAACAGGCCTCTCCGTCATCAACATCTCCACCCCAAATTCCATCGCCTTGTGTATTCGTAAACGGACCCTTTTTGTACCCTACCTGCTCAAAATTTGCAATGCGCCCACACCCTTCTGCCAAAAGACAAAAAAGGCCCGCTGCTAGCGGACCTTTTTATCAATCAACGTAAAACGTCAGAGAGATTATTTGCTTCCAAAACTCTCTTCAGCCAAACCAACGACAGCATCATCCATTGATTCAATGGCATCAAGACGCCCTCGAGTAACGGCAAGGGTGTTGGAGATGTAGTAGGCACAGGTTTTGATCTGGCCTTCATAGAAGGGAATATCCTTCTTCTTGTGCTTACCTGAGAGGGCTTTTTCTGCCACCACAGCACGCCAGAGCAAGAGCCATGCAAAGGTAAGGTCGCCGGTGGCTGTCAAAAAGGGATGGGATTGTGCAAAGGCAGCCTGCACCTTTTCGCCCATGGCTGCGTTGGCAAGGGTGACCACCACCTCATTGAACCGGTTGAATACCGTCTCAAACTTTTCAGCCAGGGGTGCCAGAGCCTCGGACCCTTTGGCCTCATCAATGGTCTTTTTAATGCGTGCCAGAAAGCTCATAAAGGGCTTTCCTTTGCTCATTCCCACTTTCCGTCCCAAGAGGTCCATGGCCTGAATGCCGTTGGTGCCCTCATAGATCTGAAAAATGCGGCTGTCACGCAGCAGCTGCTCCACAGGAAAATCACGGCAATACCCGTAGCCACCGTAAACCTGCACGCCGTGGCTGCACACCTCATTGGCTTTGTCGGTCACATACCCTTTGATGAGAGGCGTCAAAATTTCCAGGAGTTGAGCGTACTCCATACGCGTCTCCTCATCTTCCGCCAGTTTCACCTGATCGTGACAAACTCCAGAGAAGTAGATAAGGCTTCGCATGGCATCCACATTGGCCTTCATCTCCAAGAGCTGACGGCGTACATCCGGATGCTGAATGATGGGCACACTGCCCTCTTTGGGCTTCATCATGTTGGCACCCTGCACACGATCCCGTGCATAAGCCAGGGCATGCATGTAGCTGGCTGTGGCCACACCAAAACCCTGAAGCCCCACAAGCTGGCGGGCGTCATTCATCATGATGAACATGTTGCGCATACCCTTGTTCTCTTCACCGAGAAGCTCACCAATACAATTTCCGCTGCCGCCCAGGGTCAAAGAGCAGGTGGCGCTGCCATTGATGCCCATCTTGTGTTCAATACCGGTACAAACCACATCGTTGAACTCACCAAGGGAGCCATCTTCATTGACGCGATATTTGGGCACGAGAAAAAGACTGATACCACGGGTGCCCGCCGGAGCGCCCTCAATACGAGCCAGCACCGGATGCACAATGTTTTCTGTCATGTTGTGCTCACCACCGGAGATAAAGATCTTGTTTCCGGTAATGGAGTAAGTGCCATCGGCATTCTTCTTTGCCACAGTCTCAAGGGCACCCACATCAGAGCCAGCACACGCCTCGGTCAAAAGCATGGTTCCAGCCCACTCTCCGGTGTAGAGCTTCTCAAGATAGGTCTTCTTCTGAGCCTCGTTTCCAATGTCTTCAATCATCTTGGCCGCACCGTGGGTCAGGCCGTGATAAAGCATAAAGGCAACGTTTGCACCAAGGAAATACTCATTGGCAGCCAGAGAGACGGTCTTGGGCATTCCCTGCCCTCCCCACTCTGGGGTGTCTGCCATAGCCAGCCACTCTCCCTCCATAAAGAGCTTCCAAGCCCGGTTGTAGCACTCAGGCACAGTCACTTGGCCACCTTCAAAGTGGCATCCTGCATCACCGGGTTCCTGGGTGGGCATAATCTCTTTAATCGCCAGAGAGCGGGCCTCAGATACGATCATGTCAATGGTCTTGCGATTGAATTCGGCAAAGGTGTCGTTGTCGGTGAACTGGGTCACTTCCATCTGCTCATGAAGAACAAAATCGACATCACGCCGGTCAGCAATAGGTTGAGCCATGGATCAAATCTCCTTCATCAATATATCAATAATCGCTCCGCACGTGAGAGACGTCACTTTCCTGCGGATACCCAAATAAAAACATACACATCCATAAGCAAACATTGGTTCGCATCGGCTTCAAACACTAATGAAAGTCATACACAATGTCAAGATGAACCGCCATTCATATTCCTCCTAAAGGTGATTCCAACCCCCCACGCTCAAAGGGAAACACGTTCGGTTTTTCACAAGGTGCTTGTGTGACCCTACCGCTCTGAGCTATGCTTGAAGTGATTTTTTTTATTCCAAAGCCACTGCTTGCGTCGCCACATTGGCAGAGCCCTGCAGGGTATCAGAAACTGCACGGCCTCTTTTCACACCTAGCCCCCTCAACCCGGGCATGCCGATGCACCGCCTGCCCACACGCCAAAAGGGACCGATATGCATATTACGTGCTGGGGAACCCGAGGCTCCATTCCTGTTTCGGGAGCAGACACGGTTAAGTATGGAGGAGATACCACCTGCTTTGAAGTACGCGGTATCGATGGCACACGCCTCATCATCGATGCCGGTACCGGCATTCGAAGCCTGGGCAAAAAACTTATCGATGAACGAGCCACCCAGTGCCATCTCCTTTTTACCCATACACACTGGGATCATATACTCGGCCTTACCGCTTTTGCACCCATCTTCAGTAACGAACTCCACATCACCGTTCCAGTATTTCCCTCTCAGTTGGATTACCTGGAGAAAACATTGGGGGCCCTTTTTAAAGCCCCCACCTTTCCGGTACCCTTTACTCGAATCGGCCAAAGATTTACCTTTCAACCGGTTCTCGTCTCTCCTCTTGCCATTGGCCCCTTCACCATCACAACCATTGGCATCAGCCACCCCAACCAAGGCCTGGGATTTCGCATCACAGAAGAGGATCGCAGCTTTGTCTTCCTTACAGACAACGAGCTGGGCATGGTCCACGATGGGGGCGAAACCCTCGAATCTTACGCACAATTTGCAATGGGGTGCGATCTCCTTCTTCATGACGCCGAATACACCCCTGAAGAGTATGCTCTCCGAAAAAGCTGGGGCCACTCCAGCTGGTCCGATGCCCTCAACCTGGCCCGCAAGGCCCAAGTCAAGCGCTTTGGGTTTATCCACCACAACGCCGAACACTCCGACGAACAGGTGGACGCCATGGTTCAAGCCTGCTCAAAACAGATCGCACAAGCAGGCGAGCCTCTCTCTTGCTTTGCAGCCTCACCCCATCAGCCCATCACCCTTTAAACCCAACAGGAGCTCCCATGGACTCGAATTCCATCGAAAGCGCAGCACGCAGCCTCTCCGCCAGTCGCCTCACCATCGCCCTTACCGGAGCAGGGATCTCTGTTGAGAGCGGAATCCCCCCATTTCGCGGACCAGGAAGCCTCTGGGAAAAGATCGATCCCATGGAGTTTGCCCACATCGACTCGTTTTTAAAAAATCCGGCCAGGGTCTGGGAGATATTGGTAAAATCCCTTAAAGAGACCCTGGACAGCGCCCAACCCAACAAGGGACACCTTGCCTTGGCCCATCTTGAAGAGCGAGGCCTTCTCTCCTCTGTCATTACTCAAAATGTGGACTCTCTCCATCAGAAGGCCGGAAGCCGCGATGTGATCGAATTTCACGGCACCTTCGCCAAACACACCTGCATGGGGTGCGGAAAGGGTATTAAAAGCGAAGCGCTCTCCCTTGACCAACTTCCTCCAACCTGTCCCTGTGGTGGTATCTATCGTCCGGACTGTATCTTTTTCGGCGAGCCCATTCCCACGGAGCCTCTTAAACGCTCCCAGGAGCTCTCCCTTCAATGCGATGTGATGCTTGTGGTGGGAACATCGGCTGTGGTTCAACCCGCAGCCATGATGCCTCCCCTTGCAAAATCCAAAGGAGCCACCATCATTGAGGTAAACCCATCTCCCACCCCCCTTACCGCCACCATCACCGATATTTATCTTCAAGGTGGCGCCGGGGAGATCCTCTCTCAGCTAACCGAGGCATGCGCCATCCCCATGGGGTAGAGCTAAATTACCTTTACCACCAAAACAGCCATGTCCTCCAAAGCCCTGACCAGCTTAATGCTGGCATCACCCAAAACAAACTCTTCGGCTTTGCTCATGCGCTTGCGCCCAATCACCACCAGTGAGGGACGAATCTGCCGTGCCTGGTGAATAATGCCATCGGCGATGGTGTCGTAAGGTTCTGTTACCATCTTAAGCGTAATGTTCTTTTTGGGTACTCCCTTCTCCATAAACCGATCCCTGGCCCTCTCCAAAATGTCCATGTAGCGTGCGGGCTGCTGTTTCATATACTTTTTGCCCATGAGCTCTTCTCCGCCGGAGGGTTTCCTGAAGACATGCAACAAGGTGATCTCCACACTTTCCGGGCAAATTGACATGGAGAGGACATACTCCAAAACAGCTTTGGAGCTGACCGAATCACTCAGGGCAATCAGGATGGAGTCCATAAACACCTCCCGGGTTTGGTTGCCTTAAGCCAGAAAAGTGTGGTCGTAAAAAATCGACGCCTCGCCGCGCCATCCAGATCAAACAATTACGGGACCCCAATTGTTGTGGCGCCCTGCGAGGCCCTCTAGCTTTTTTAAGGAGCCATCAGGCAAGGGTCAAAATATAGAGTAGAGGCACCGATTGATATCCTCAATAAGCTCATCGGCACTCTCGTAGTAGATCTCTGCCCCGTGAGAAAAGTGCAGCAAGATATTATTCAAAGCCTTGGGGATGTAGGGGTAGAGCTTTCTTAAATTCATCAGGCGGCTTCCATCTAAAATGGAGAGATCCGTCTCTTTCAACTTTTCAAAAAAATCATCATATTTTCGCGTATCGTATTTCATGGCATGGAGGGTATGAAACCCTTTTCCAATGGCATAGAGCAAGATATTCCCCATGCCAAAAATATCGAGTCCAAATGGGTTTTCCGTTGCTTCGTAGTCGTAGTCAAAATCGATCCAGACATAATTTCCAGAGCTCTTCTCAATAATAATGTGATCGTTTCTCACATCCCCATGGCGCATCCCTTTGAGGTGAAGGGAACGAATCGCCTCAAAAGCTTTGACCAGTTCTTTGAGTATTCCAGGAAGAAGCGTCTCAAAGTAGTCCTGATGAGGGAGGTGGAGCCCTTCCAAAAAGGAGTAAAAATTCGCCCCCCGTACCACATCAATAACCCGAACGTTGTTTCCTCTGCTGTCTTCCCATGCCTGCCCCTGCATAAAGTGGGGGTGCTCCCGCATGGCGGTCAAAATTTGAGCCTCTTTGGCAGGATCCCGAAAACAGCGAATCTTCACCCCACCCAGCGACGTAATAAAACTCTCAAAAAAAACCAACTTCATCACTTTACGGGTGTTTGTCTCCTCATCAACCACCCACTTGACCCACATCTTGGGGTCTTCCACCCCAAAACGCCCCTCACGGGCATTGCCAGTGACACGAAAAAGCCGCCCCCCTACCCCCACACGGTCTCCCACATCAATGGCCATAAAATCCGAGGTATCCAAAATGACATCGGATTTCACGGCGTCAATCCTTGAAGCTTTCGAAGGGGAAGACGCCCCATGGCCTCCTTCACCTCCGTTAAAAAATTCTGAAGGCCATTGTTTTCAATGACCAGGCCATACTGCTCGGCCAAAACAGAGATACTCAGAATGTCTTCCTTGTGCAGAATCCAACTCTCCGAGTTATAAAGTTTTAAAAGCCCCAAGATATGTTCTCGACGCTTGATAGGAACAGAGAGCATGGAACGAAGCCCCTCCTTCTGAATGGCCTCATAGTTTTCTACTCGAGGATCCATTGAGAAGTCTTTGAAGTAGACCCATTTGCCCCTTGTAAACTCTTCAAAACGGGCTGACCATTCGGGAACCTGGCTGTTGTACTCATCACTAAGCCCATAGCTACAGACATTAAAGAGACGATTTTCTCGATCATCAAAAAGAAGAATACTGGCCGCCTTAATCTCAAAGGATGTGCAGATGCTCTCCACCAGGTGAACCCCAAGCAGAGTGATGTCTTCATAGCGGGAAATAGCGTGACTGATGGCGCGAAACTGCGGAAGACCGATCTTCATTTCAGGCTCGTGGTCCATAGAACCTCCATGGTGAAACGTTTTCGATGGCAGGAGTCTCAGCACATGGGGAAGTCACAAAAAGAGGGGTGCTTTGTAAGGAGGGGCAGACGGGCTTTTCGTCCAAAAAGCAAAAAAGCCCGTCTTCAAAAGAGACTACTCCAGATCTTCCTCTGGAGTCAATATGAAGAAATGGACAAACCGGGCATCCAGGGTGTGGGGTGTCACAGGGCCATATTCGTCGGCCAGTTCTGCAAAAAGTCGTTCCAAAGTGCCAGCCAAACGATGGCTCACCTCTTCTACCGGAACGGCTCCGGCCTCGGAAAGCCAGCTTAGAAAATGAGATTTTGCAGCATCGGTAATCTGCCGTTTACCCTCTTTGCCCTCTTCAAAAATCTCATCAAGAAGACGTCTCACCTGATCCAGATCAACCGGTCCAGAATGATCGGCCTCCCCCAGCCACACAGGAGTCCAAAGGGTAAGCAAAAGACTCTTAAGGGTGAGCGAAGGACCTTTAAAAAGCGCCACATCAGGTGCAAGAAATCCCACCATGTTATCGAGCCCTTCCACATCTGAAAAAATCGCTTCCGTGGCTTCAATATCGTCAAGGGAGGCAAACTCTCGATAAAGAGCCCCCGTTTGATAGTTGTCAAAAAAGAGGGGCCGGTTTAAAAGCAGGCCACCCATCACTCCCATCCAAGCTTCCCCCAAAAGAGAAAGAGGGTGCCCGCCACCAAGAAGCCAGCTCTCGCGGCGCCACCGATCGGCTTTAAACTTCAAGGCCATGGCCTTGCCATAACCCACTCGAAAAATCTCCTCCAAACCGCAGGAGGAAAGCCAGGCCCCCATGGACCGTGGCCCTTTCTCGCCTTTATCCAGAAGAGAAAGGCCGATGGAGATGTAGCCGCACACCTTGGAGACAATCCCTTTAAGCTGAGCTCGTTCCTGCACCTGTTTCTGATCTGCGGAGATGACCCGGTTGCAAAGGGCCGCAAACTCCATCTGAAGGGAGGCGAGTGTCTCGCCTTCGTCCACTTCGGCCAAGGCATTGGAGAAGAGATCCCCTTCCGATACCGTGTTGGCATGGACCCCTGGAGTGGCTGCAGAGCCCGCCACAGGTGCTCTTTTCATGAGCCCGTCTGCCACGTCCTCCGAAGCCAAAGGCGCATAAACCCCCAACGCCTCCTCAAAGGGGTAGAATCCCTCTTCGGAGAGCCGCACATTTCGCAGACGGTAGTTCTCCTCTTCCACCTCAGATGAAAGTACGCTCATGGCCTCAAGAAGCACACTCTGAAAACGGGGATGATCCGTCTCCGAGAGAGTCTGAAGCAGTGAAAAGACCACGTCATTTCGATCATCGGGATGAATGTACAGAGCCCCATCTTCCACCTTCTCTTCGGCAAGCTCTCGATGCTTGATATAGAACCAGTCGTCAAAGGTGAACCAACCCGGTCCGAAATCAGAGGGGTCTTCATTCTTTTCTCGAACACGCACCTCAATGTAGCGGGCCAGATAGGCTTCAAAAAAGGCCGTCTGATCTGAAACCATCCAGTTGACGCATCGTTTGGGGTCTGCCTTCAGCAGAAGATCAAACCACCGGGTCAAGGCGTCGGGGTCAACGCGATCTTTGTCCCACACTTCAATGTCAATAAAATAGCCCCATTGAGCGGAACTTGCCACCGAGAGAACCGGAAGGGCGTCTTCCACCCCGATATCGTTGACCAAGAAATAGAGATCCTGACGAGGAAAAGACTGCACAAGGGCCGCAGGCGTGGGATCGGATAAGATGGCATCCAGCGCTTTTTCGGGCTGTTCCATGGCCATGATCTCAAGGCGCTTTTTATAACGCCGAGCATCCGCCTTCGAAAGCGTCCCAGATATATTTAACTTCTCTTCTATATTCATGTTCTTCCTTTGGTTCGGAGTGGGGTGCTGTTAGTGGAACCCGATCTCATCCATCATGGATGAGATCCAGTTGAAAAATTTAGCCACGAAATGCCATCATGCAAGGCCGCTCACTTGGTTTTCT
Source organism: Desulfobacterales bacterium (assembly GCA_022360815.1). GTDB lineage: Bacteria > Desulfobacterota > Desulfobacteria > Desulfobacterales > Desulfolunaceae > Desulfoluna. Next base: position 52,159 of record JAKSCC010000225.1, on the reverse strand, counting down.
GCAACAAAAATCCATTTTTCAACAACCCGTTGCAAAATAGCTGCACATTACGAAATCAAGGATTCCAAAGACGGCGAATACCAAAGGCAATGGTACCCGCGATAAGAAAAAGAAAACTCGCTTGAACCCATTTGAGAAACATGAGACTGCCCATCCCAAAACAGAAAGCATAAACCCCAAGGGCTCCCACCAACCAGAGAGCAACGGCCAACCCAAAATTCTCCCGCCACTCAATCTCGGGGTAGCGTTTTCGAATGGGGCCCCAAAAGGTGGGATAAGGTTTCACTTTTTTGCAAAAAGCCACCAGGTGTGCCTCGTCATCGGGCTTTGTAAAAAGACAGACCGTCACCCAACTCACAGTGCAAACACCCACCACAATCAAAAAGCGATACTGCCACCGAATATGGGGGATCGCATCCCAATACCCCAGGGCTTTTGCAAATTTTGGAGAGAGCAAGGTACTGGTGAGGCCCGATGTTGCCAGAGCGGCGATCTCTGCCCAGGCGTTGACCCGCCACCAAAACCATCTCACCACGACAACAACACCATAGCCCGCTGTAATCATAGACATATAATACCAAGCACTCGCCACAGAGTCGAGGTTATAGGCCACAAAAACCGCCACCAGAAGCATGATCACGGTGCAGACCTGAGAAGCTCTCACATAGTGCTTCTCCGATGCATTCCGCACCACAAAACGCCGATAGATGTCGTTGACCATATAAGAGGCCCCGTAGTTGATGTGGGTATCCACCGTGGACATGAAAGCAGCCATCAGCGATGCCATCATGAGTCCCAAAAAACCTGTGGGAAGAAGACGGGTCAAGAGCATGGCATACCCCACTTCAGGACTTGAGGCATCGGGAAAGGCGACCAGAGAAACCATGGCCGCAAAAATCATGGGCCAGTAGTTGAAACCAAAGGCGAGGAACGCAAAAAAGAGGGTGGCCATGGACGCCTCCTTCTCTCCTTTGGAGGCAATGATGCGCTGGGTGATGGCGGGCGGCGGATTCCCCCACCACCTAAAGGTGATAAAAACCACAAAGGTAACAAAAAAAGAGGTGCCGTATTTGGGCAAAAACGAAAGACGCATGACTGCATCCTCTGCCCCATACTTGAGTTTGAACCCTTCAACCACCTCGCCGATGCCCCCGATATGCTCCCAGGCGTAGTAAGCCAAAAGAAACGAGCCGATACTTCCAATTACAAACTGAATAAAATCGGTGGCCGCAATCCCCCAAAGCCCACTCATGGCCGTATAAACCAGGGTAAAAAGAAGAAGCGTTGCCATCAAAAGATCCCGATCCATACCAGGCACAACCACCTCAGAAAGGGTCCATACCGCTTTGATGATCCACCCCAAGGTGATGGCGTTGGCAAACACGCCGAAGTAGATCCCCTTAAAGCCCCTTAAGGCAGCGGCCTGAGGACCCGAGTATCGCAGTTCGATGAGTTCTGCAGTGGTGATAATTCGGGAACGTCTCAGCATGGCCGAAAAGAGAAAAGCCCCCAGAGTGCCCGCACCGCCAAGCACAAAAGACCAGGCAAACCACACCCCTGGTATTCCGTCTCCCGCCACAAGACCAACAATCCCCAAGGGTGTGTCGATGGCAAAGGCCGTTGCCACCATGGAGACACCCGCCAACCACCACGGAAACGAACGCCCCGAAACAAAATAATCATCCACACTTCTAAGGGCCCGCCGAGAAAACCAGACTCCCAGTGTCACACTGAGAAGAAGGTATCCGGCTACGATCATCCAGTCTAGCTGAGACATCACACCTCCGGGTTCCAAGATGCCCTGTGCATCTCATGCGGGCCTTGCCCGCGGGTATTTTAGCAAGATTCGATTTTGAAGTATCTCGTCACATGATCATCCATATCAAAATACATTTCGAGAAAACACAGAAAATCATCCAATCAAAAGCCATAGAAAAACCCCGCCTGAGAAACCAACAGACGGGGTTTTGCTGTTCTAAAAATCGGTACTTCAGATGGGCCCCTCGCATTTACAGGACCCATTTGCATGCGTATCAGGCCGCATTCCTCGCCTTGAACTCAGCCGGATTCACCACCGGTCCAAAGCTCGCCTTGGCTGCAAGAAGGCCCTCTCTCTGCTCGGCAAGTACCTCGAAAAAACGCGAAGGAATCTCCTCTTCCTTACCGTAAGCCTTTGCCTGAAGATCAATTCTGGAGACAATATTCTCCACATAGATGGAGAACTGCTTGTTGTAGAGATCTTTTGTATAGGGCTTATCCAGAATCTCAGCAAAGAGCTGCTTGAGATCTTCGTACTCTGGAATAAATCCGATGGGCGTCTCAATGGCTCCCACCTCACCGTGAAAACGGCGCTCAAGCCAGCCAAGCCACACCTTGACATCCCGCTTTTCCCCCAGAAGGGCCTTGGACTCTCCCCCACGGGCTTCGTGTGTTAGAAAGTAGTTGAGGCCAGCCATAAGGGGCCGTTTGCCATCGGCGATATGGGTGTTGCCCCAGAACTTAAACTGGGCATCCATGTACTCACCCAATGCACCGGGAATAAAAGGCGCGTTGGCCCAAGGGGCACGTTTCACGCCGCTGGCTCCCACCTCTGTGGCAGTGGCCGCAGAGACAATACAGGCACCAATGGCCACACCGTGATCGGAATTTTTCGCCACCCACACAGGCGGCATGGTATCGGCATCGCGTCCGGAGTAGGTGATCACACTGGTCTCCACACCGTTGGGATCTTCAGATGCCGGTGCGTAGTTGGCCAGAGCACTGGCCCTAAGGGTGGCGCGTGCGTTGGGATGAGACGGAGGAACCGCCCCTCCCTTTTCATCCACCATACCGGGCTCCCACGCCCCTTGAAAGTTCTTTCCTTTTTTGAAAGGTGCATCGCCATTGCCCGTCCACTGGGGCTGGCCCTCTTCATCAATGAGCACGTTGGACCAGATCACCTCGGTCTTCTCTTCACGAAGCAGTGGCATCAGGCCGGGGTCTCCCTCCCAGTTTACATCTTCCACAATACCGAAAATACCCGCCTCAGGGTTGATGCTACGCACAGTACCATCCTCGGCGATCCACATCTGGGCCAAATCATCCCCCACAAAGTGGTGACCTGCCATGGCCGTTGTGGTCTTACCGCACCCACTGGGAGCGGCTCCCGCAAACCAAGTCACGCGGCTCTCTGGCCCTTCGATGCCGGTGATAAACATATGCTCTGAGAGTTCGTTGCCACGGTTCTTCACGGCCTTATCCACAGAGAACCGATGGTTGCCCTTCTTCATGAGCAAAGTGTTGCCAGCGTAAGTGCAATTGATAGAGTAGGTGGTCTGATCATGGCGATCCATATAGACCCGTGCGTCGGGAAGGTCTTCGGTTCGATTGAGTCCTTGAGAATGAAGGTTGGTATAGAAATAGCCCAGGCGCTCCACTTCAGCATCGAATTCGTAGAAACGATTTCGATAAAGCATCTCAGCACTATGAGAAACGTAGAAAGAAGAGGTGATCTGAAGAGAAGGATTGGAGGCAAAGGCTCCCACAGGACCGCGCATATAAAGCCCTACGATCATGGTCATCCCCTTCATAATGCCTGCCATTTTGGATTTCACGTCTTCAAGCCCTTCTGACCGATCAATACGGTTGGCCAAAGAGCTCACCTTCTCATCGGGCTCTGCCAGATAGAAGGTCCGATCTGTGATGCGACCCTGCTCGTCTTTGAGATCGTAGTGAATGCTGTGATTTGGCATGGGAAGGGAGGCCTCTTCCTCAGCATCAAGGGCCCCTTTGCGGACAAAGGCCTTGTCTTCTTCATTTCCGGTATTGATAAAAATCGCCTCGGGTGTGCAAAGCTTGGCCGCATTGGCAATGGTTATCACTGCGGTCTCCGTTTTTATCTGTTTAAGCTTTCCAAAGGTTTCGGCATCCATGCAAGCCTCAAGAAAAGCCAATGCCGCCTCCAAGGTCTCGATCCCCCCAACCATTTCTCGTGTCTGTGCCATGATGATCCTGATCCTGAATTGGTTTTGATGACAGCCCGCAGTACCTCCCCAAGGCTTTGGGTATACCCCACCCTTTGCCTTTTCGCCCTCTCTCCACTGCAACCCCATGCAATAAAAAAAGTCAAAGAGACACGCGGCTTATCCGTCATGCGTTGAAATATGAATAAAGTTAAAAAGTATAAGCGATCTGCTTTTAATGAGAACACTCCGCCGAATGTGAGGGCATGGGTACACATACACCTCACGCATAAAACATGCCTTCGTTGCGGTGACGATCTCATCTTCTTCCGGCTGCCAGCCCGCACCGGTACCGAGATGTGATGCAACATCATTCGGCCACAGGAGCTGTGGTGACAGCCGTGTCTATCAGCAGCTGGTGATCAGCCTGGTATCAGGAACACCCGCCTTTGCACTCAAAGCGTTCCTGAACAGGTGTATGGATCTCAAGCCAGGTAAGAATTTTGTCCATTTCAGCCGCCACTTCCTGGAGCGCTTTGCCTCTGTGGCTGATCTCTCCCTTCTCCTCCATGGTAAGCTCTGCAAAGGTCTTTCCCTTTTCAGGCACATAAAAGAGAGGATCGTAGCCAAATCCACCATCGCCGGAAGGGACTTCGGCGATCACGCCTTCACATCGGCCTTCGTAGGTCAATGCGGGCCCCGTGGGTACAGCAATGGAGATGACACACTCAAAAGCCGCTTTTCGATTGCCTTTGCCTTCAAGCTCTTTGAGAAGCTTGGCATTGTTGGCGGCATCGTCGGCATCTTCTCCTGCGAATCGTGCAGAGTAGACTCCAGGTCTTCCGTCCAGGGCTTCCACCGTCAGACCAGAGTCATCGGCAATGGCGGGAAATCCCAGAACGCGGGCTGTAAAACTCGCCTTCTTGTAGGCGTTATCATCAAAGGTATCGCCATCTTCAATCACTTCGGGTATGGGGCCAAAGTCATCAAGATTTTTAAGCTCCACCGGATGCCCTTTGAGCAGGGCGCGTATCTCTTCGGTTTTTCCCTTGTTCCGAGTGGCCAGAACAAGCACGACCGGTTTTTTCATGGGGTGATCAACCTTAAGACTAAAACATCTTATTATCAGATACTTTCTTCGCGTGTCCCCGACAGCTCAACTCCCGTGAACACGTCGATATGCGTAAAATTTCTTTAAACCTCTTATGCAAATGAAATGACCTTGTAAAGCCTTTTGCAAAAGGTTTTCCAAGGCGAACATTTCCGCACATTTTCCTCCACACAAACGAACATCTTGTTCATTTTCGAACCGCCATTGCCCTTATTTTCGTCACCAAAAGAACACATCCCCATTTCCGCCTCTGGTCTTGGGTCCATAAAGTTTTTCCCATGCACCACCATTTCTCAAAAAAAAATTCCAAGTACGCTTTCAAACCATGATCCCACTGGCCCAAACTGACACCATACCGTATTCAAAAGACCGCGCCCCACACTGTCATCCAATGCCGCTTACTTTTAAAATGGGCATCACCTCTCAAAACCCACCTTCACCACTTCGCCCTCAAACAAATTCTCGTTAACGTAAATTGGAAAATAAATCATCAAGCTCCCCGTATTTTACACCACTTACAAAAAAAACCTGCCCGCCACCTCCGGCTTTTACTGCCTTGTCTCAAAGCTCTAAAGCGTGAATCCCATACCCACCTTTCAATGGTCAAGCTATCTGCATACCCTTGACATCTGTAGATATCACGTCTAAAAAAATGAAGATTCTTAGACAAGAAAGAGGTTCAAAAATGTCTCAAATCATGCGAAACAGCTCCCCTTCGCATGCACTTTTGCATACCCAAAGAGACGTTTAAGGAGCCATCACCGCTTATATTTCTTTAAGGAATTGTATCCATGCACAAGCTTCTTACAGACAATCCGGGCCAGAAGATGCTCATGCTGGGCAACGAGGCCATTGCACGCGGCGCCATTGAAGCAGGCGTCGCCTTCACCGCCTCTTACCCAGGAACCCCCTCATCGGAAATCTCTCTCAACTTCTTTCAGATGTCCAAGGAGAGCGACCTCTACTTCCAGTACAGCATCAACGAAAAGGTCTCAGTAGAGGTAACAGCAGCGGCTGCCAACTGCGGGGTCCGAAGCATGTGCGTGATGAAGCATGTGGGGATGAACGTGGCTGCAGACGCTCTGATGACCCTTGCCTATGTGGGCGTCACCGCAGGTCTTGTGATTCTCACCGCCGATGATCCTTTCATGTTCTCCAGCCAAAACGAGCAGGACAACCGCTACTACGGCAAGCTGGCCGGACTTCCTGTTTTGGAACCCTCCAGTGTGGAAGAAGCCAAAGAGATGACCACTTACGCCTTTGAGCTATCCGAGGCCCTGGGAGAGCCGGTAATCCTCAGAACCACCACCCGCATCAACCACTCCACCGGTGTGGTGGAACTGGGTGAGATGACCCCTCGTAAAACCAAAGGGTATTTTATTAAAGATCCCATGCGCTGCGTCACCGTACCTGCGGTCTCCCGAGGGCTCCACGTCAAACTTTTACAGAATCTTGCCAAAGCCGAAGAGATGGCCTGCGCCTCTCCCCTAAACAAAATAGAGGGAGAAGGACGATTTGGGGTAATTGCCAATGGGGTAAGCTACGGATATGTCAAAGACGGATTGGCCGAACTCCATGCATCTGACAAGGCAAAAATCCTTCGAATTGGTTTTTCAAACCCCATGCCAAAGGCCCTGATCCACGATTTTATAAAAGGATGTGAAAAAGTTCTGGTGGTGGAAGAGGGTGAGCCTGTCATGGAAGAAGCAATCAAGGCCATCGCTCAAGAAAACGGCCTCACCCTTCCCATCTGCGGCAAAGGGGAAGAGCTTCTCTCACGGCTCTACGAGTTCGACCCCAAAATGGTGAGGCAAGTGCTGGCCATAGCTTTTGATCTGGGCGATGTAGACGATCGCAAAATAGACCTCTCCAATCTCCCTGAAATCCCCAACCGTCCGCCCAACCTCTGTGCCGGATGTTCCCACCGCGCCACCTTTTATGCGGTCAAGCAGGCCACACAAGGGATGGACGCCATGTTCCCATCAGACATTGGCTGCTACACCCTGGGATTTATGCCCCCCCTTGCCACCGGTGACTTTGTTGTCTGCATGGGCGCCTCCACCAGCACACCGGCCGGTTTTTCCACCGTCACCGACAAAAAGGTGATCTCCTTTATCGGAGACTCCACCTTTTTTCACTCGGGCATCAACGGCCTCATGAACGCCGTCTTCAACAAGCACAACTTTACCTTGGTAATTCTGGACAACCGCATCACCGCCATGACCGGTCACCAGCCCAACCCCGGGGTGGATATGGAAGAGATGGGATATGTGGATTATCAGTCCATCGATTTAGAGGGCATGGTAAGGGCCGCTGGCGTAAAACACGTCTCTGTGATCCGCCCCTACAACCTCAAAAAGAGCATTGCTGCCATCAAAGATGCCGTAAATTTTGAGGGCGTATCCGTTATCATCGCCAAAGAGAAGTGTACCCTCTACGCTCGACAGCTCAAGCAGCTTACATCCCGAAAATTCCAGGTGGATCCTGAAAAGTGCAAAAACCACAGAGACTGCATTGACACCATCGCCTGCCCGGCCTTTACCACCGAAGGAGGAAGGGTAAGTATTATTGAGGATATGTGTGCAGGCTGCTCCATCTGCGCCCAGATCTGCCCTGAAAATGCCATTTTGCCTGTAAAAAAATAGACAGCAAATGGGAGTGACTCTTTTGGGGCATCGCCCTTAGACTTCAACAGCACAAGGTGACAACCACTATGGATACCAAACGATTGATTATCGTCGCCGTTGGCGGCCAGGGTAACCTCTTAGCATCCCGCGTTCTCGGAGAAGCCGCTCTTCTTCAAGGCGTTCCCGTCCGAATGAGCGAAATCCACGGCATGGCCCAAAGGGGCGGCGTGGTGGAATCTTCCATTGTCTTTGGAGAGGCTCAAAGCACCATTATTTCAAATGGCGAGGCCGACGTTTTTGTCAGCTTTGAACCCAGCGAGGCCCTTCGCGCCCTGGGCCGTTGCAACGCCGACACCGTCACCATCACCAACCTATCTCCCCTGCCCCCCTTCACGGTCGCCATCGGCAAAGGGGTCTACCCGAAAATAGACACCGTCACAAGCCTTCTGGCTGAAAAAACAAAACGCCTGATCGCCTTTGATGCGGTCAAGCTCGCCGAAAAGGCGGGCAACGTTCTCTCGGTTAACATGGTGCTTTTGGGAGCCCTTACCCAAACCGGAGTTCTGCCCATCACCGCAGATTCCATCAAGGAGGCGATCTCCACCAAAACCAAAGCCGCCTTTGTAGAGACCAACCTCAAAGCCTTTGAGCTGGGTTTTTCTGAAGCCCAAAAGCACGAGTAGATCCAAGATTGAAGTAGACTCTGGACGTGTACCCCTTCAGCATGCCTTCAGAGAAGCCGGTTATCTTAAAAATTTCTATTGTCCCCACGTTTCGATTTGATGAGCCCCAAAAGCAATCAAATCGAAACGTCGGAGATAGGCTGTAAAAAATTGCACCAACAGGGGCTTGCCAAAGCGTATTGAAGTCCTGTTTGTCAAACCCCAACGCCTTAAAGCCCCCGGAGGCAGCCATGGTTCGAAAGCGATTTAGCACCTCTTTACTGGTCATTTTGCTTGTAATCGTTATTGGATCACTCGGCTACTACACCGTTTTTCGAGGGCAGGCCCGCTTTATCGACTGCATCTACATGACTGTAATCTCCATTACCAGTGTGGGATATGGAGAGGTGCTTGATGTGTCAGGAAACGTCGCCGCTCAATTCTTCACCATGGGCCTCATCACCTTTGGCATGGGACTGATTCTCTATGCCATCAGCTCCATCGCCGCCCTTTTTATTGAGGGGGAACTCTCCGGTGAACACAGGAAAATTCGTATGAAAAAGAAAATTGGACAGATTTCAAAACACATTATTCTTGTGGGAGGAGGAGAGGCCGGAAGGCCCCTGGTAAAAGAGCTTCAAGCCTGCAAAGAGACGGTGGTGCTTGTGGAAGAAGAGGCGTCTCGCCTTGAAGCCTGCCTTATAGACAAACACCTGCTTCATATCAAAGGAGACCCCACCGAAGAGACAACCTTAGAAGAGGCAGGTATCGCAAGGGCTCGAGGGCTTATCGTTGCCCTTCCGAGGGACAAGGACACCCTCTTTGTCACCATGACAGCCCGCATGATGAACCCATCCATCCGAATCGTCGCTCAGGCCAGCGATGCCAAGCTGGAGCCCAAGCTCACCATGGCAGGAGCCAACAGTGTGGTCTCACCCAACGCCATTGGCGCTCTTCGTATGGCCTCTCAAATGATTCGCCCCACTGCCGTGGACTTTCTCGACCAAATGCTTCGAAGCGAAAAAGGTTCCCTTCGCATCCACGAAGTCCGCATTACCCCAAACTCTTCCCTCGCTGGCAAAGCCTTAAGCGAAACCGATCTCCACAGAGCTTACGACCTGCTGGTCCTCGGGTTGAAACAGGATGAGGAGATCACCTTCAACCCTGCGCCCAATACGCGGCTAAAAAAAGGCATGACCCTTGTTGTGATGGGAAAAATCGAAAAGATCAGACGCCTTCAGCACTCCGTTGAAAAGCAAATCGTTTTTAAGGCTGCATCAGCTGGAGGATAGGCTTGATGCCCGGCCCTTTCGAGTGAGCTCCCCATTGAGCCAAGCCCTATAAATCGCCTCCTGCTCATCCAAAATATCCCGAAGCACCTCCATGGTGGTCAGAGGATTCATCAGCACACTGCGAAGCACCACCACCTTGCCATTTGGAGCTCCAGGAAAAACTGTTTCCTGCTCCAAAACCGTCCTGGAAACAAAGCTGTTGCCAGCCTCACGCTGCTCTTGCTGCAGAATACGATTGACCTCGTTAAAGTGCGCGTTGATGGCATTGTATCGTTCGGGGTTTGCTCTCTTAAGCTCTTCCTGGGCCGAGTTGGGACAAATACGATAGGTAAGAATATTAAGCTCAGGCAGCGTCACCAGTTGAAATAGATCCCGAGACGCGATCTCCCTGGCAAAGCGACGGGCCAGCTCAATGCCATGATCAATCAGCAGGCCGTACCCTCGGCTACCCATAATTTTCAAGGCGCTATCAAGAATAAGGCAGTGGGCTTCGCGAGAACCTGAAATGGTCTTAATGCCCAGGTCCACACTCCCTTTTCGAATGATATAATTGGCATGGTAAGCCACAGCATCCAGACTGGTGGGGTCTTTAAAAAAAATCATACCGCAGCTCATGGGCATGTAGAACTGCTTATGGGCATCAATGGTGACAGAATCGGCAAGCTCAATCCCCTTTAAAAGGTGACCGTAGGTTTCAGACATCAAAGTTGGGCCACCCCAGGCCGCATCAGCATGGAGATGAATGCCCTCCTTCCGACAGATCTCTGAAATCTCGTAAAGGGGATCTATGCTGCCTGTCTCTGTGGTTCCAGCCACGGCCACCACAGCCAGAATACGTGTATTTCCTTCGGCTTTGCACGCCTCAATCAGTGATTTGAGATGGCTGGGCATCATGCGATTTTTATGGTCCACATCCACAGGAATCACATTGCCGTTTCCAATACCGAGAAGCCCGCCGCACTTGCGAAGAGAATAGTGTCCCCGCCTTGAGACAAGAATAACGCAGCGCTCAATTCCATGGGCCACATAGGCCGCCGCAAGGCCATCCACTTCAACCCCCCGAAACCCTTTCGCTGGTTTCAGGCTCTTGTTTCGCGCCACCCACAGTGCCGTCAGGTTGGCTGTGGTCCCCCCTTCGGTAAAAGAGCCCAATGAGGTGTGGGTGTTTTGAACATGCTCAAGATAAAAGTCTTCACTATTTCTGTAGATGATGCGATGGATTTTGGCCACCACCTGCTTTTCCAGAACCGAAAGCATTTTTGATGTCTCAAGCTTCACCACGTTCTGATTAAGGGCGGCCACAATGGCCTTGAGGTGAACCATAAAGTAGGGAATGGCGGCTGTCATGTGCCCAACAAAATAGGGGGAGGCCACATTGACCGCATGGGGGGCCACCTCATCAAACACACCGGTAATCACCTCAGCCAGGCGTTTTTCTGGCTCACGGTTCATGGCGGTATCGGTGCAACGGTCGGCAATATCCTTCAGACTCACCGCCTCGGTAATCCCCACATTTTGAATCAAAAAATCGTGGAGTTCAAAAAGGATCTGGCGCATCAGGTGCACCAGCACGTCTCGCGTCTCTTGATCTTCCGGGCAGGTAAACACCCGGATCAGGTTGGCCCACTCTTCAGCCTTGCGACCCTGTCGCTCCGTTTTCCACTGCTCTTCCATCATCAACTCCGCCTCATCATCACACAACCATCCAACCAGCATAACCGCGCGTGTAACCATTCAGCTACCAGTCGCCTCCGGCGGCCCTTCCGAAAGCCAAACCCTTGAAAAGTTTGACAAACATACACTTAAAACACTGACTCAATTTCCAGTGATTTCATTTTTTATATTTTACCCCACACTTCATTTCAAAAAAGCGCCCTCCCGGAGACCATGCTGAATAATTACCCGCATATATCTTTTTTATTGAAAAATAACAACGAAGACACCTAAAAAAGATGTTTTGCAAAAAGATCATCACCCCGTATAGTTACGAATTCCAACAGAAAAGGCTTCGCTTCCGGTATTGCTGCAAATAGCAAATTCCAAGCTGCCGTTATTCGAGCACCGAATCTTGACAACACCCCCATTATAGCCTAAATTTTGCTGTCTTCGGACAGCGCCAGAGCAAGGCGCATGATTTTCACGCCCGGGAGCTGCCATGAGCAACCATGAAAACAGCAAAGGACAAGTGGGTATTTTTATCGCTGCAGCTGTAGCCACACTGATTACAGTGGGTGCCCTCACCCTTCTCTTCAAGACCAATACCCCAAGGCCTCAAGCCACGGTGGAAGAGCCCCTGCAGGGCAACGCAGAACTTCGTATTGAAGAGGAGAGCTTTTTCCTTTACTTTGCCGAAGGTGACAGCGATTTTCTCACCTCTGAAGAGCGAACGGTCTCCACAGCGCGGGATCCCTGGCAGCTGGGTAAAAAAATCATCACCGCTCTTTTGTCAGGCCCCCAGAGGGGAAACACAAGAACGTTGCCTTCAGGTACCAAACTGAGGGCCTTCTACCTGACCGACCGAAAGGTGGCAGTGGTTGATTTCTCCCGTGAGATTGCAGGGGCCCCTATGGGGGCTATCACAGAGCTTCTCACGGTCTACTCGGTGGTCAACTCTCTGGCCGTTAACATTCCAGAGATTGATGCGGTAAAGATTCTTGTCGAAGGCCATGAAATGAAAACCCTGGCCGGGCACATCGACATCACAGACGCCCTGAAGCCGGAAATGCTTCTGGTCCGATAATTTTAGGATGGTTCTTCAAAATGCCAGGCCTTTGTGCCACCTCTTCACGCAATGTTGTAAACGCTGCGCTGGGGTATCGACATTTTTAAGGAACGTCAATTTTTTGAAAAAGAGCAAAAGACGAGATGAAAAAAATCAAGATTGACCAGATACGAAACATCGGCATCATGGCACACATTGACGCCGGTAAAACCACGGTGACTGAGCGTATCCTCTACTACACAGGCCGCTCCCACAAAATCGGTGAAGTCCACGATGGCGAAGCCACCATGGACTGGATGACCGATGAGCAGGAGCGCGGCATCACCATCACCTCGGCGGTCACCACCTGCCAGTGGAATAAAAATCAGATCCAGATCATCGACACCCCGGGCCACGTGGACTTTACCATCGAAGTGGAGCGCTCCCTGCGCGTTTTAGACGGCGCCATCGGTGTTTTCTGTGCCGTGGGCGGCGTGCAGCCCCAATCTGAAACGGTCTGGCGCCAGGCCGACAAATACAAGGTGCCTCGAATCGCCTTCATCAACAAGCTGGACCGCATCGGCGCCAACTTCTTCGGTACCGTCGACGCCATCAAAGAAAAACTGGGAGCCTCGCCTGTTGCCATTCAGCTCCCCGTGGGCTCTGAAGAGAACTTTTCAGGAGTCATTGATCTCATCAAGATGGAGATGATTGTCTGGAACGACGACTCTCTGGGCGCCGAGTTTGAGACCGATCCCATCCCTTCTGACATGATGGACGAGGCCGAAACCTGGCGCGATGCCATGATCGAAGCCCTCTCCGATGTGGACGAAGAGATCATGGAGGCCTACCTCGCCGAAGAACCCGTCACCAACGAGCAGATCATCGCCGCCCTTCGAAAGGGCACCATCGATCTCTCCATCGTGCCGGTGCTCTGCGGAACCGCGCTTAAAAACAAAGGCATCCAGCCCCTTTTAGACGCCATCGGTAACTTCCTTCCCAGCCCCGTGGATATCCCCTCGGCAGCGGGCACCCACCCCCGCACCGGAGAAGAGCTCACCTTCCAGCAGAAAGATGGAGAGCCCCTCTCTGCCCTGGTCTTCAAAGTTTCCATGATCGAAGGCCGAAAACTCTCCTTTGCAAGGATCTACAGCGGAAAACTCATTGCAGGCAGTGAGGTGTTCAACCCCACCCTTAATAAGAAAGAGAAGCTCTCCCGAATTCTTCTGATGCACGCCAACCGCAAAGAGCGCGTCACAGAAGCAGGCGCCGGGGCCATCGTGGGTATTGTGGGCCTTAAGGACACCTCCACCGGAGACACCCTCTGCAACGCCGACAATCAGGTGATGCTGGAGAGAATCGATACCTACGAGCCGGTCATCTCCATTGCTGTGGAGCCCAAAACCCACGCCGATCAGGATAAGCTGGACACCGTTCTCACCAAATTCACCGCCGAAGACCCCACCTTAAAGGTGCGCGTGGATGAAGACACCGGCCAGACCATCCTCTCGGGTATGGGCGAGCTTCACCTTGAGATCATCATCAGCCGCATGCAGCGCGAGTTCAACACCGACGTCAATGTGGGCAACCCCCAAGTGGTCTACCGGGAAAGCGTCTCCAAGGCCTCTACCGCCACCGTCACCTTTGACCGCGAAATGGCCGGCATCACCCACTTTGCCAACCTCACCGTGGAGCTTGCCCCACGGGATCTCGGCGCTGGAAACGACTTCATCTCCAACGTCAGCGAAGAGACCCTTCCCGCAAACCTTCAGGCAGCGGTTAAAAAAGGCGTTATGGATGCCATGGACAGTGGCACCCTTCTGGGTTACCCCGTGGTGGACGTCATGGCCACCCTCTCAGGTGCCGAAACCCGCGAAGGCCAGAGCACCGAGCTCGCCTTTTCTGTGGGAGCCTCCATGGCCATGCGAGAGGCTCTGGCAAGTGGCGCACCCTACCTTCTGGAGCCTGTCATGGCCGTGGAAGTCTTTGTTCCCGACGACTTTATGGGAGAAGTGATCGGCGACCTCAACGCGCGAGGTGGAAAAATCGAAGCCATTGAACCCGACGGAGGCATTCAGAAGATCATCTCTGCTGTGCCCCTCTCCCGCATGTTCGGCTACTCCACCACCCTGCGCTCAGCCACCCAGGGCCGGGGCAACTTCACCATGAAGTTCTCCCACTTCGACCGCTCCGCAGAGAAATAATCCCGTTTCAAAAGACGGATACACCCAAAAAAAGCCCCCGGCACACGCATGCCGAGGGCTTTTTTGGTTAAATTGCAAAAGCAGAGTTACTTCGAGGAGGAAGTCCTCTCTGCTGTCTCCTTTTTCTTCTTTTTCTTTTTGCCCGTAATGGACTCAATGGCCTTTTCCACCTCACGCTTGGCTGTCACTGTGGACGCCTTTGTCTCGGCGCGTTCCAGCTGAAAGAGAGCATTTCGAAGATCTCCCACGCTGCGATAGTAAAGCCCCAGATGATAACTGGACTCAAACGGTCTTTTAAGGTGCGAAAAAATATTCCCCAACAGATAATGCGCCCTGCCTCCCGGCCCGTAATCTGAGGCCAAGGGGGAGAGATGACGAAGGGCCGCCTCATAGTGCCCTTTATCGATAAGCACTTCACCCATAAGCATGTTGGCTTCAAAATCGATAGGATTTACACTTAAAACTCCAGTAAGAAGCCCATGAGCTTGCGAGCTTTTCCCCTGATTAAAATAGATCTGAGCAAGCCCCTTGATGGCATCAAAGTCAAAGGCCCGCTTTGCAAGAATCGACTTCATGTTGGCCGCAGCCGCCTCATATTTTCCCCGTCGATTCATCAAAAGCCCCAGGCCATATTCGGTATAAAGAGAGGCCTCACCCCGCTTTGCTGCGTTGGTCAGCTTCTCTTCGGCGGTTTCAATGGGTGAAAAAAGGGCTGTAATCCGTGCTTTTGTCTTTAAAAACGCGGACTGATCAATCTTCTTTCTTTTGGCATCCACCTTCTCCCGATTGGCAACCAGCCAATTCCCAATATAGGCGATACGGTCTTCAAGGGCCGGGTGGGTGGAGAGGTAGGTTGGAATTTCCGCCGGACCAAACCACTGCTTTTCGCGAATCGTTTTGAGGGCTGTCAGCATATCATCACCACCATACCCTGCTTCAGCCAGATAGGTCATTCCCACCTGATCGGCCTGCATCTCATCTTCCCGGCTGAAAGAGAGCGCTGCAGAGTGAGAGCCCGCCAAAGAACCCACAGCCAAAGCCCCTCCAGCCGCGGCATTCCCAGATACCCCAACCAAAATACCGGCGGCTACACCGGCAAGCGTTCCCACGCCGATCTTCTTCGACCGGTCAATTCGGTCAGAGATGTGGCGACTATGCACATGGGAAATTTCATGGGCCATAATCCCCGCCAACGACTCTTCATTGGGAAGAGCCTCGAAAAGCCCACTGTTTATAAACACATGTCCGCCTGGTCCTGCAAAAGCGTTGAATACATCACTCTCCACCACATAGAATGTATAGGGAAAGGCCTGTTCAGGAAAAAATTTCAGAAGCTTTTGCCCAAGGCCAGTAATGTACCCATTTATCACAGGGTCATCGATGATGCGATTCCTCGCCCTCACCATTTTTATAAACTCCACCGCCACCTCATTCTCTTCACGAATGGTGATGGCCCCAGCCATCTGGGGCAGAAGAAAAGCCACCATCAAAAAAAACGCCACACACTTTTGCACGTGCCTGGTAAAAATGGCCCACCTTCCCGATAGAGCACCCCGAACTGATCTCATGCACACCTCATGCTATGACGGTCTCGAAAAAAATCGGCCTACCCAAAAGAATATACACTGCATCAAATTTTGCAGAGGCCGTCATCTTATAATTCGTATAACGATGACTTTACCTAACAAGCCACCCTATGTGATCCTCGTATGAAAAGTCGCTGCAGCTGCAACGCCCCAAACATCTCACTAAAGATAGAGGATGTTCCCCAATATACCACCGGTCTCTTTAGAATTCATGAACAAAAGAAATTTATCCCCTTCTTTCTCACCCCGAAAAAGGGGACCCTCTCTGTCAAAAAAGAGAGACAAAACAGCACCTCAAAAAGTCATATATACAGTAAAATCAAGGCACATGCTTTTTTGCTCATTTTCTTTGCAAAAGCCCCTTTTTATGCTAATCTCCTCTGCCATGGCACAAATTATCTGCATAGCAAACCAGAAAGGCGGGGTGGGAAAAACCACCACAGCCATCAACCTCGCAACGGCCCTGGCCCAGATCGGAAAAAACACACTCCTGGTGGATTGTGATCCCCAGGCCAACGCCACCACAGGTATCGGCATTCACAAGGCATCGCTTCGCAAAAGCCTCTACCATGGTCTTATTGGCGAAGCATCGGCCAAAGAGCTGATTCAAAAAACGGAAGTTCGAAGGCTCTCGGTGCTTCCTGCACGGGTGGATCTCATCGGTTTTGAAGTGGAGATGATGGATCACGAAGGCAGAGAGCTCATCATGAAAGAGCTGCTGGGTGAGGTGCGAAACGATTTCGACTACATCGTCATCGACTGCCCTCCCTCTTTGAGTCTTCTCACTTTAAATGCCATGGCAGCCGCCGACTCCATTCTGGTTCCCCTGCAGAGTGAATTCTACGCCCTGGAAGGGTTGTCCCAGCTCCTGGACACCGTAAAGCGCATAAAAGCCAGCATCAACAAAGAACTTCGCATCAGCGGTATTGTTCTCACCATGTTTGACCGTCGCACCAACCTCTCCTTCCAGGTGGCCGAAGAGGCTGAAAAGCACTTTGGTGACATTGTATTTGCCACGCGCATTCCGCGGAGCGTTCGCCTCTCAGAGGCCCCGAGCTACGGCGAGCCAATCTTTCTCTACGACCCTTCTTCCGTGGGCGCCAAAAGCTATCTGGCCCTGGCCCGAGAAGTGGTGGAGCGATAGCCTTTTCCCCTGCGCTTTCCGCAGGGGCACCCTTCCACTTGCCACGCCAAATTTTATTGAAAAAGTTTTACGGAAACCATTTTTCAAAAAGCGACTCGTCAAAGACGAATTGAATCGCCTCAAAAAATCAACCGACATGGCCTTTGCCATGCATGCATCGCTGGCCTTCTTTCCACCAAAAGACCAGCGGCAATGGTGACAAAACACCCATGACCACACCCCCCAGATCACGAAAAAAAAAAGGACTTGGTCGCGGTCTTTCCGCCCTCATTCCAGAGACTGCTCCCACCCTTGAAGAGCCCCAAGCTTCCTCTAAAGAGTTTATTCGATGCGACATTCATCGCATCGCCCCAAACCCTTACCAGCCAAGGCACACCTTCTCAGATGAGGAGCTTTCCGAGCTCTCCGCCTCCATTTTAGAGCAAGGCATTATCCAACCCCTTGTGGTGCGCCAAACCCCGGAAGGCCTTTTTGAGCTGGTGGCCGGTGAAAGACGCCTTCGCGCCGCCAAGATGGCCGAACTACAGACCGTTCCCGTGGTGGTTCGTGAGCTCTCGGACAAGGCCCTTCTTGAGATGGCCATTGTCGAAAACATCCAGAGGGAAGATCTAAATCCCATCGAAGAGGCAGACGCCTACCACCGCCTTATGGAGCACTTCTCCCTTACTCAGGAGGAGGTGGCGGAAAAGGTGGGAAAAAGCAGGCCCGCCGTTGCCAATACCCTGAGACTTCGACAGCTTCCTGTCGAGATCAAGGCAAGCATCAAAACCAGACAGATCTCCATGGGCCACGCCCGTGCCCTTTTGGGCGCCGAAGACCCCCTCACCCAGAAAGAGGCCTTTCGCACGGTTCTGGAAAAAAGCCTCTCCGTGCGTCAGACCGAAGATCTTGTTCGCAGCCTGAAGGCAAATCAGGAAAAAACCGAAGAGGAGCCCACCATGCCCACGGCCGCCCAGCTTCAACTGGAGTCCATTGCCCAGCGCCTCACTCACCGGTTTGGGACGCCTGTCTCCATTCGAAAACGGGGCAAAAAGGGAAAGCTTGAGATCGATTTTTACAACGATGACGACCTCAACCGCTTGCTGGACCTGCTCGAAAAAGAGTAATGTATTTGGGTGAATGTTCAAAGGACGACTGACATGATGGGTGGGGTTAAAACAGGGAAACTTATGCCCAAATAATTTAAGCACCTGTTTGTCAAACTTTTCAAAAGTTTGGCCCCCGAAAGGGCCGCCGGAGGCGAATAACGGCTGAATGCTTCAGACAACATGCCAATTACGACAAAGTCCAAGCATTCACCAACCAGGGACACTTAAAATATGAAAATCATCATCGCAAGAACCGCTGGCTTCTGTATGGGGGTCAGACGGGCGGTCGACACAGTACTTGACGCTTCCAACGGCAAAAAGCGCCCCATCTGCACCTATGGCCCCCTCATTCACAACCCTCAGGTTCTGGATCTGCTCAAAGGAAAAGGCATTCCCGCCATCAGTGACATCCCTGAAAAAGGTGAAGGCACCGTTGTCATTCGAGCCCATGGGGTGCCCCCTGAGTCCAAAGAGGCCCTCAAAGGGGCAGGCTTTTCCGTGGTCGACTCCACCTGCCCTCGGGTCATCAAGGTGCAGCGCATCATCCACCGCCACGCCAAAAAAGGGTACCACGCCATCATCATCGGAGACCGCGACCACCCCGAGGTAATCGGCTTAAACGGCTACGCCCACGGACGCGGCCACGTGGTGGAAACCTTAGATGAAGTCAAAAAGCTGCCCGCCTTTGAAAACGCCATCATCGTCGCCCAGACCACCCAGAACGTGGCCTTCTACGATGATGTCAAAAAATGGGCCAGCCAAACCCACCCCCACTACCTCACCTTTGACACCATCTGTGACTCCACGGAAAAAAGGCAGGCAGACATCCTCTCCATCGCCAAAAACGTGGATGCCGTGGTGGTGGTGGGGGGCAAAAACAGCGGAAACACCCAGAGACTGGCCGAACTGGCCCGAGAGTCGGGCAAACTCACCTTTCACATTGAAGATGTGGAAGAGCTGGACATGAACCGCATCAAACATCTGGACTCGGTGGCCATCACCGCCGGTGCCTCCACCCCCAACTGGATCATCAGCAAGGTCTACCGCGCCATTGAAACCGCCTCAGCCAGCCAGGAGCGCCTCTTTGGCATTCCCGTTGCCGTCATCAAGATGGCGCTGATGCGAAGCAACGTCTACCTGGCCCTGGCCGCCGCATCCCTTGCCTACGCCTGCTCTGTGCTTCAAGGCATTCAAAACTGGCTGGTGCCCTCTGCCGTGGCCATGCTCTATGTGCTCTCCATGCACATCTTCAACCACCTCACCGCCATCTCCGCCGATCGATACAACGACCCGGAACGCGCCGATTTCTACGATCGCAACAAATGGGCTCTGGCCTCCTTTGCCTTTGCCGGTGGCGGGCTCGGCCTTCTTCTGGCGTACAGCCTCGGCACCTTCCCCTTTGTGGTGCTTCTTCTCATGAGCCTTGCCGGACTCTCCTACAACCTGCCCATCATCCCCAACCGTCTTTTCAAAGGAAAATACAAACGGTTAAGAGACGTTCCAGGCTCAAAAACCGTTCTTATTACCGCCGCCTGGGGCGTGGTAACCGCCCTTCTTCCAGCGCTGACCAGCAGGCACGGGTTCACCATCTCCACCCTGCCCGCCCTGCTCCTCGCCTGCGGCATGGTCTTCTCCCGCACCATCTTCTTTGACATCCTCGACATGCAGGGCGATCGTATCGTGGGCCAGGAGACCTTTCCCATTATCCTGGGAGATAAAAAAACCGCGAAAATTCTCAAGAATCTTCTGATCACCCTGGCCCTGATGCTGCCACTCTCAAGCCTTCTGGGGCTTATCAGCGGCCTCGGGTACATCCTCTGGATCTACCCGGCCTTTCTCTTTGGCCTTATGATAGCCTACCAGAAGCGCCTGATTCTGCCCGGCTTTCAGCTCGAGTTTCTCGTGGAGAGCCAGTTGGTGCTCTCGGGCGTCATCGCCCTCTTCTGGTCCCTGTTCTTTTAAAGAAGAAAGCCTCCGGCAGGCAGGGGCTCAAAGCCCCTGCACCCCTGGTTCGCCAATGCGAGAAAGGCTTCGCCTTCTCACATTGGCTGTAAAAAAGCCATGCCCCCCATAAAAGCGTGGAGCATGGCCAATGTATTTAAAAAACCTGTTTATCAAACTTTTCAAAAGTTTGGCCCCCGGCAGGGCCGCCGGAGGCTCAGCCTCGGGTCCAGATCATGCTGATGCAGTAGCCGGGATGAAAAGAGGGGCTTTGTGAAACGATATCTTCCACCACCTCGCCGTGGTGACAGATGCCGCAATTCAAAATCTCCACCCGTTTCAGATTCTCGTGAAACCCCTTTCCTATGTATTTAAGAAAGGCTTCCTTAAGGGTCCAGCGGCGATACCACTCCTCGTCTGGATGGCCTTTCATTTCGTCGATTTCCCGTTGGGTAAAGGCGACCCGGGCCACATGGGGCATGCGCCCGGGCTCCACCCACTCCATATCCACGGCAACCTGCCGCCCTTTAACAGCCGAAAAAAGGGCCACGGCATGGTCGCCCGAGTGGGTGATGGAGATGGGGTGATCGGGATAATCTGCCAAATAGGGTGCGCCCTCTTCATGGGTTTTGATCCGCACCCCTTTTGCTTCACACCCCAAAAAAGAGGCAGCCGCCTGCTTTACGGCAAGGCGGCCTGAGAGCCACTCGGCCTGTTTTTTAAGCACTTTAAATTCGCAGGCCCTTTGAATTTCATCTTCCCTGAAAAAAGCGAAGAGCCCTGAAAACCGAGTAAGATCCACACCGGGAACGCCCCGTTTTGCCGAGGCAACTCCGGGCAAAAGGTTTGTGATAAGCGAGGGGATGGAGACATCGGCCATCACAATCCCATCGCCCAATTCGTTTAACGAGAGAAGCGACTCCAAAAGAGACAAAGAGAACTCCTAAGCTGCGGGTTAACACAGATGCGCCGTAAAACCTGAAAACGCCTCTGTTGTGCAAAATATAGGGCAGAGTGTGCCACGCCTCACCCAGGCTGTCAAAAATCCAAACCAAATTTTATTCTCTGTTTTTAAAAAACAACAGAATATAAGTCTATATCTTACCCTAAAAACCTATCCCGCCACCGACCAAACAACCACCAAAAGCTTCCACAAAGCGAAACAGCGCCACACCAAGAACAAACTGCATCACCCCAAAAACAAGAGAAAAACAAATCAACACAATCTATGAAACGCCTTTTTTCAAAAACCAATTTAAGCCACACCCCATTTGACAGCTACAGAATATTATTCTATACTCGTCCACCAAATTCCATGGCACCTTAGAAACGACCCTTTTTCCCCACGCCCTGGATCACCACACGACTCTATACATCTTTTGGGAGACACCATCATGATCCGTATCAATGAGAACTACACCAAGCTCCAGGCCTCCTATCTCTTTTCCGATATCGCCAAGCGCGTGGCTGCTTTCCAGGAGGCGAACCCCGAGGCGGAAGTGATCAAGCTGGGCATCGGAGACGTCACCCGCGCGCTTCCCCAGGCCTGCATCGACGCCTTTCATCAAGCCGTGGACGATATGGCCACCGAAGAGGGCTTTCATGGATACGGACCAGAGCAGGGGTATGCCTTTCTGCGTGATGCCATCGCTTTAAACGACTACCAGAGCCGTGGGGCAAGCATCAGCGCCGACGAGATCTTTGTAAGCGACGGGGCCAAGTGCGATACCGGAAACATTCAAGAGATCTTTTCAACCGATGCCGTGGTCGCCATTCCCGACCCGGTCTACCCAGTCTACCTGGACACCAACGTCATGGCCGGCCGCACCGGAGATTTTGAAGAGGGCCGTTTTGGCGGCATGGTCTACCTCGACTGCACAGAAGAGAACGGCTTTTTCCCCGCGCTTCCCGATGAACCCGTCGACCTTATCTACCTCTGCTTTCCCAACAACCCCACCGGCACCCACGCCACCAAAGAGCAGCTTCAAACCTGGGTGGACTACGCCCGCAACAACAAGGCCATCATCCTCTACGATGCGGCCTACGAAGCTTTTGTCACCGACGAGAACCTGCCGCGAACCATCTACGAAGTGGAAGGTGCCAAAGAGGTGGCCATTGAGTTTCGAAGCTTCTCCAAAACCGCGGGCTTTACCGGTACACGTTGTGCCTTTGCCGTGATCCCCAAAGAACTCAAAGCCTGGGATGCAGATGGCAAGGCCCACAGCGTTCACACCCTCTGGAACCGACGCCACTGCACCAAGTTCAACGGGGTTTCCTATCCGGTTCAAAAGGCGGCAGCCGCCATCTACACCGACGAGGGAAAGGCCCAGGTCAAAGAGCTGGTGAGCTACTACCTCGAAAACGCCGCCATCATTCGCAAAGAGATGAGCGCCCTTGGGTTTAATCTGGTGGGCGGAGACAACTCCCCTTACATCTGGATCAACGGCAAGACCGACTCCTGGAAATTTTTTGACCGGCTCTTAAACGAAGCCGGGGTGGTCTGCACACCCGGGGCTGGCTTTGGCTCTTGCGGGGAAGGTTTTATTCGCATCAGCGCCTTTAACAGCCGCGAAAACGTAGAAAAAGCCATGAAACGCATTCGAAAAGCCCTCGCATAGATGATCTGCCCCTTCTTTAAAGCCATTTGCAAAGAAGGGGCATCACTCCCATTTTCTTTGACACAACAAACGTACTTTTCAAGCAACATTAATAAGACAATCCTTACACTGAATACGCTTTGGACGGCTTGGCCTTGAAATTAGAGAAGCCATCTGATAGAAATTTTTAGGAATTGAGAGCCGGGAACCAAAAACGACAAAAAATCTGCAGAAACCTTCTGCAATGGGCACTTAATCATAAAAAGCCCCTTAACGTGCTACAGACGCGCCGAACCATCCTTCGGCCTTTCCCGGATCGCCGCCTCGTTTATGAGTTCGGCAACGAAACACCACACATGCTCCCAGAAACAGACAAGTAGAGAAACCTAAAGCAGCCCCTGCACCGCCACAAACCTTAAAATCGAGCCTGTCGAATACGCCATACATCGACAGAGATTTGGGGATAACGCATACCAGAGTGGCAAAGCCGCCCCTTTGGCCAACCGTGACGAAAGGAGTGTGATATGAAAAAATGGTTTTTCCTCAGTGCTGCCCTGCTCCTCACCCTATCCGTAGGATGCAGCCAACCCGCCGAAGAGACAAGCGCAACCAAAGAGAAAAAGACAACCTTTATCACCATCGGGACCGGTGGTATTACAGGTGTCTACTACCCCACAGGTGGTGCCATCGCTAGAATCGTCAACAAAAAACGAGAAGAGTATGGTATCCGCGCCACGGTGGAGTCTACCGGTGGTTCGGTCTTCAATGTCAACGCCATCATGGCTGGTGATCTGGAGTTCGGTATTGTGCAGTCTGACCGTCAGTTTCAGGCTGTCAACGGTTTAAAAGAGTGGGAGTACAAGCCCCAGAAAGACCTTCGTGCGGTCTTCTCCATTCACCCGGAATCTGTCACCCTTCTGGCGGCAGTGGATTCCGGAATCAAAAGCATTTCCGACCTCAAGGGCAAACGCGTCAACATTGGCAACCCCGGCTCCGGTCAGAGAGGCAATGCCATCGACGCCCTGGAAGCTGCCGGTATCAGCTGGCAGAAAGACCTCAAAGCCGAATCTGTCAAGGCGGCTGAAGCCCCCGGCCTTCTTCAAGATGAGCGTATCGACGCTTTCTTCTACACCGTCGGTCACCCCAGCGGAGCGTTTAAAGAGGCCACCTCTGGCCGCCGCAAGACCCAGTTTGTCTCCATTACCGAAACCGATGCACTGGTTCAAAAATACCCCTACTACGCCAAATCCTATATTCCCAAAGGCCTCTACCCAGGTGCAACAAATACGCAGGACACCCCCACCTTTGGCGTAAAGGCCACCTTCTGCACCTCGGCCAAGGTTTCTGACCAGGTCGTCTATGCCATGGTCAAAGAGATCTTTGAGAACTTTGAAGAGTTCAAAAAACTCCACCCCGCCTATCAGGTGCTTACCAAAAAGAGCATGCTTGAAGGCCTCTCTGCTCCCATCCACCCGGGAGCCATGATGTACTACAAAGAAGCCGGCTTGATGAAATAGCACCGCACCTTATGAAAACGGGGAGCTCTCAACCTCTGGCAAAGCCCCCCGTTTTCATTTGCAATACCGATGAAATCGTAAAAAGTCGGTTCCTACGCGACGCCCACAATAGAGGCCCATCAAGCGAATATGGAACCCCCGATGCCATAAGTCACTGAGAGATCTCCTGACTTTTTGCGAAGCCATCTATACAACTGTTTGAGGTTTTTGCATGGAGACTAAGACCGACCTTGATATCGTTGAAAAGCTTGCCGAAGAAGAGGCTGGCATTCACCGCAAGCCTTCTGGGTGGAGTGCTTGGGTTATTCCCTCTATTGCTGTGGGCTGGAGCCTTTTTCAGCTCGCCATCGCACGGTGGATTACCCTAAACTCCACCTACACTCGCGCCATTCACCTCGCCTTTGCCCTTCTCATTGTCTTTCTCAACTACCCCATGTTCAAAAAGACGCGACTCGGCATCAAAGTCCTTTCAGCAACCCATCGCATACCTCTGATCGACTGGATCCTGGCCTTTGCCGCAGCCTGGTCGTCCCTTTATCTCATCATCCACTACGAAAGCATCGTGGAAAGGGTCGGGCATCCCATCTTACTGGACATTGTGGCAGGTATCACACTTGTTGTGCTTCTTTTGGAGGCTGCAAGACGGGTTATAGGCCCAGCCCTTCCCGTCATCGCCCTGCTCTTTACGGCTTACGCCTTTCTCGGCCCCTCGGACTTTCTTCCGGAATTAATTCGCTTTAAAGGGGTCTCGCTCAACCGCTACATGGGTCAAATGACCATGTCCACCGAAGGAATCTACGGGGTTCCTTTGGACGTCTCTGCCAAAATCGTTTTTCTCTTTGTCCTCTTTGGTGCCATGCTGGAACGAGCCGGGGGAGGCCAATACTTCATCCGCATGGCCTTAAGCCTTTTGGGAGGATTTAAAGGGGGGCCGGCCAAAGCAGCCATCCTCGGCTCCGGATTAACCGGTATGGTGTCGGGCTCGAGTATCGCCAACATTGTCACCACTGGAACCTTCACCATCCCCATGATGAAAAAGGTGGGTTATCCGCCCACCAAAGCAGCCGCCGTTGAAGTGGCTGCCAGCACAGATGGCCAGCTGGCTCCTCCCATTATGGGGGCTGCGGCCTTTATTATTGCCGAGTACGTCAATGTGCCTTACGTGGAAGTGGTCAAAGCCGCTGCTGTGCCTGCTTTTGCCTCCTATGCCGCCCTCTTTTATATCTCCCATATTGAAGCTTCAAAATTGGGGCTTAAGGGAATGCCCCGCACTGAACTGCCGCCCATCTTCTCGACCTTTCTCAGCGGCATCCACTATTTGGTTCCCTTATGTTTCCTTATCTATGAGCTGGTGGTTCTAAGACACAGCCCCGAATTGGCCGCGTTCAACGCCATCTGGGTGATGGCCCTTATCATGCTTTTCCAAAACCCAATCAAAGCCTGGTACCATAAAGAGCCTATCAGACCGGCCCTCTGGGATGGGGTAAAAAATATCTTTTCCGCCCTTGCCATGGGAGGGCGCAACATGGTCTCTGTGGCACTGGCCACCGCCGCTGCCGGTATTATTGTCGGCGTGGTTGCCATGGGACTTGGAGGCCTTATTACGCAGATCATTGACAAGATATCCATGGGAAACATCCATATCATGCTTGTCATCACGGCCCTGGCCAGCCTTCTTATCGGCATGGGACTTCCCACCACGGCCACTTACATTGTAATGGCCTCCCTCACCGCCCCTGCCATCGTCACCATTGGACAGGCCCAGGATTTCTTTGTTCCCCTGATGTCGGCACACCTTTTCTGCTTCTATTTTGGAATCCTCGCCGACGACACCCCCCCGGTTGGATTGGCAGCCTATGCGGCGGCGGCCATCGCCAAATCCCCACCCATCAAAACAGGACTTCAAGGGTTCATGTACGACATTCGAACCGCCATTCTCCCCTTTATGTTCATCTTCAATACGGATCTGATCCTGCACAATGTCACCAGCTGGAGCCAAGGCATTCTTATCTTTGTCATGGCCTGCATTGGCAACTTTGCCTTTGCCTCTGCCACTCAAGGGTGGTTTTTTACGCGAAACAAAATCTGGGAAGTCCCCTTTTTCCTAGCCGCCACCTTTATTCTGATGCGACCCGATCAAATGGCCATCTGGCTGGGCCTTGCCCAGGCTCAACGTTACTGGACCTACCCCATTGGCCTCGCCATACTCGGGGTCATCGTGCTTGTTCAAAAGCAGAGGCACGCACGCCTGGCACCTCAAGCGTCCTAACACCCGACACCCAAACAAAAAAGGCGACTCCACGCTATGGTGAGTCGCCTTGTCTTTCTCTTTTTTTATCTCTTTAAAGCTTATAAGGAATCATCCCCCAGCAGCAGCTTCCCGGCCCCAGCTTTACAGAAATGGAAGCACCTGCCTCCACCATGCGAATGGCACCACTCTCTTTATCCAGGGCTTCGGCAAGACGATTTCTCAAATAAAACGCACTCTCTTCAGCATCACAGTGGGCCACCCACACCTCCCACACAAGATCCTCTTTTTTGCTCTTGCCATAGGCGGCCATCTCATCCAAGGTCTCTTTCATACCCCGAACCCGATTCACCATCTTCAACTGTCCATCTTTAAGGGCGATAATGGGCTTGATGTCCAGCATCGTTCCGACCATGGCAGGAATCGCCCCAAGAGCCCCGCTTTTTCGAAGCCAGGAGAGATTGTTTACTGTGATGTTGTTTATGCTTCGCTCCATGATGGCATCCAAACTCTCTTTCATGCCATCAATTCGCCCCTGCTGCTTGATATAACGGATCGCAAGAATGGTGTAGACCGCCTGACCAATACTTAATGTACCCGTATCGTAAACCGTCACACGCCGAGCATCCTGAATCGAGAGAAGCGAAAGGGCATTTCGCGCGCTGTCGTAACAGTTGGACAGCTTGCTTGAAAGCTGAAAAGAGAGAACACGGTCATACCTCTTTAAAAGCGTCTCATAGGCATCTGCATACTCTGCCGGAGTGCCGGGCCGAGTGGTGGGATGGGCTCCCTTGTGCATCTGAGAAATCAGTTGATGGGGCGTGATGGTTACCCCGTCCAAATAGTCCACCCCTTCAATGGTGATATGAACCGGCACAAAATGGATACCCAGCTTCTCTGCCACCCCCTTGGGAAAATCGGCGGTGGAGTCGGTGACGATAGCGATCCGTTGTCCCATGGTGCCCCCAAATGATTTCAAAGTTTTTGGTATGGCCCGTGGGCCCGACCCAGTCAGTCTATTCACAAGATAAAGGGCACGTTTACCTTAATGCAAACACGACCTGCCCCTGCAGACGGCACATAAATGCAAAACCACCCAAAACGATAGCCACCTTAAAAAACAAAAGAATCATTAAAATACGTATCAGTCAATAGGCGAACACTGTATCAGGGCATAAATAAAAAATCCATACGATTCCCAAAAAGCCGCCATCCCACCAACTCCCTATTCAGCCACCATAGAACCAAGCCTTTTTTTCACAATACTTTCGGCCTCTAAAACAACACGCGAGACCAGTTCCGCTGCTGTTGGCACATCTCGAATAAGTCCCACCACCATGCCTGCCGTCCACACCCCGGCATCCAC
This sequence comes from Desulfobacterales bacterium, assembly GCA_022360815.1. GTDB lineage: Bacteria > Desulfobacterota > Desulfobacteria > Desulfobacterales > Desulfolunaceae > Desulfoluna. The sequence goes on along the minus strand of JAKSCC010000225.1, from coordinate 24,134 downwards.
ATCCCCGGTTTCATAGACCAAAGCGCCACGAGTCCCACTCACCAGAGGTGCGATATCTTCAATGGTGGTCCCCTCTTTTGTTTCCAACGCCATCACCTCTTCAGCCACTCGATTCTTAAAAATTCGTACGGTGTTGTGAAGGCTCCTTAATATCAGCGCCGTCTGACGCTCGTCGGCCTCCACCAAAACCCTTTTGATCCTCTCATGAACCGGGGCCTCTTTTGTTGCCAGAAAACGCGTCCCCATATTGATCCCATCTGCGCCCAGAGAGAGGGCTGCGGCAAGCCCCCTGCCGTCGCCAAACCCTCCCGATGCAATAATGGGTATGGAAAGGGCGTCGGCAGCCAAAGGCAGAAGCACAAGGGCTGGAATATCGTCTTCTCCGGGGTGTCCGGCACACTCAAACCCATCCACACTCACGGCAGCACATCCCAATTTTTCAGCTTTGATGGCGTGACGAACCGAGGTGCACTTATGGATCACCTTGATTCCAGATGCCAGAAATGCCGACATAAATGGCTCGGGGCTTCGGCCTGCTGTTTCCACAATAGCCACCCCTTCAGACAGGATCACATCCACATACGCATCGTATGAAACCGGCTTCAATGTCGGCAAAAGGGTAAGATTCACACCGAAAGGTTTTTGGGTTAAACGCCTCACCTCTTCAATCTCTCGCACCAAACCGTCGGGTGAATCATGGGTTAGGGCTGTTATAATTCCAAGACCGCCAGCTTCGGAGACGGCTGCGGCAAGTCCCGCACGACCAACCCACTGCATTCCCCCCTCAATAACGGGATGGCGAATGCCCAAAAGTTCTGTGATCCGTGTTTTCATGGAAAGTACCTAAAATTTAAGGGTGGGGTTTATGAAAGAAGAGAGTCGATAAATAATTCAGGGTAACCAAATGAAGCATGGCAAAAGAGAGTTTCACACCAAAATCAGGCCTCATTTTTATCTTTGTCAAAGCAAAGAGGCCATAAAAAGGAGCTATCTATTCCATTTTACCACATCATCGCGAAGGTACCACATTGGCATGCATCGATTTTTACAAAAGTATGAAACCAATAAAAGAACAAAGGAGTGATCCAAAACACTGATGCGCCTCAAAAAACCCGATAGAGTGGTCCGGCTTGACACACTCCGTCAGGCTGGCTACAGTTTCACCTGAAGCCGGAGGACTTAGCACCGACTTTTTCGCACAATCTATTGCAAGCAAGCCTGGCTCTGATCGGCAAAGGCTTTGCGACTCACCCGCACAACACTGTCAGAAAGTGCCATGGAGGCCCCATGATACGACGTATTTTTCTTTGTTGCTTTGCCTTTCTTCTCGTCTCTTTTCCTGCGATAGCCCCAGCAGAGACCCAAAGCGTTGAAACCATTTTAAAGGGAAAGCTCGACTTTATCTTCTTTACCCTCAAGCGAGACGATGTGGATCTCGCAAAGAAAAAACACCTGATCACTCAAGAAGTTTCCCCCATCTTTGACTTCCCCCTTATGGGAAAGCTCACCCTGGGCAAAAAAAACTGGTCGACCTTAACCAAACCCCAGAAGAACCTCTTTATCAAAACCTTCACCGACGTCATGAAGCGCTCTTACTCCGACAAACTCTCTCTTTACACAGACGAAAAGATTGAGATCCACCCGGCAAAGAGCCCCAAGCCCAACAAAGCGATTATCCCCACAGAGCTTATATCCAAAGAGAATCGCTACGCCATGGAGTACAAATTCTATCGTTCCAAAAAAGGATGGAAAATCTATGATATTGAACTTCAGGGTGTCAGCCTTGTGGCCACCTACCGCACACAATTCAATCAGGTGATCAGTGAGGGTGGGTTTGACCTTCTCATCACCAAGCTTGGCGATATCAAGGTTTAACTTTAATGATGCCTAAAAATCCAATGCCCCCGCAGTAGCCCGCAACACGGCAAACGCCCCCACCATGCCGTGATTGCCGCCTTAAGGGAATCGGCGTCTTGATTAAGGCCATCAAACCTCGCCTGCAAAATCCACCGACCCTTTTGCAGGCACCTTCAACACCACACATCCACCATCCATCAAAGGCCCTGTTCATGGAGAGATTTACCCAAGCCACCGACCGCCTCTACCGGCGCACCCTCTTAAAATGGCCCGTGCTTACCCTCTTGCTGCTTTTTTTCCTCACCCTCTTTTTTGGCTACCAAGCCAAAGACTTCAGACTGGACGCTTCCGCTGAAACCCTGGTTCTGGATAATGACGAAGACTTGAGCTATTTTCGAAAACTAAATGAACGCTTTGGCCAGCAGGATATCCTCTTCATCGCTTACCGCCCAAAAAAAGAGCTCTTTTCCCAAGAGACATATCAGGACATCACCGCTTTAAAAAAAAAGATTGAAGAAATTCCCATGGTGGAGTCGGTCCTCACCATGCTGGATGTGCCTCTCTTTGAAAGCCCCCCCATTCCCGTAAAAGAGCTTGCATCAAACATTCGAACACTGCTCTCTCCAGAAACCGACCCCAAACTTGCCCAAAGAGAGATTCTTGAAAGCCCTGTTTACAAAGAACTCCTGGTGAGCCCCAACGGAAAAATTACCGCACTGGTCGCCACAGTGGCCAACGACACCCGCTACATGGAACTTCTCTATGAAAGGGACCGTTTCAAAACCCTTGAAACGGAGCGTTCCCTTACCCCCCAAGAAAAAAAATCCTACAAAAAGGCCCAAGAGACCTTCTGGCAATACCGAGAGACTTACCGAAAAAGCAGGCACGACGACATCACCGCCATTCGGCACATCATGGCCCAGCATCAAGAAAAAGCTGACCTCTTTTTAGGGGGCATCTCCATGGTGGCCGACGACCTCATCTCTTTTATTAAAAATGATATTCGAGTCTTTGGCTTTGGCATGGCCCTTTTTCTGGTGATCACTCTGGGACTGATTTTTGGCCAGGTGCGCTGGATCATCCTTCCCATGCTCTGTTGTTTTGTCTCTGTTATCAACATGGTGGGTATTCTTGGATTCATGGGATGGGAGGTGACCGTTATCTCCTCTAACTTCATCTCCCTTCAGCTCATCATCACCATGGCCATCGCCATTCACATCATTGTACGGCACAGGGAGATTCAAAAAAAGAGTCCTGAGCTTACCCAGTTTGACATCACAGCGCGCGCCACGGCCCTTATGGCCAAGCCCTGCCTCTTTGCCGCCCTCACCACCATTGCCGGCTTTGCATCTCTTCTCTTCAGCGGGATCCTGCCTGTCATCACCTTTGGGTGGATGATGAGTGCAGGCATTGTGGTCTCTCTTCTCATCACCTTCATCCTGCTTCCCGCAACCCTTGTGCTTCTGCCCAAAAGCAAAACACCAAACCGTCTGAGCCTGCGTTTTCCTCTGCCTGAAATCCTCGGTCGTCTCACCCAACACCGAGGAAAAAGCATTGCCGCCATCTCCCTTTTGGCCCTTCTCTTCTGCACGACCGGTATCCTGCGCCTTGAGGTGGAAAACAGCTTTATTGACTACTTTAAAAAGTCCACAGAGATCTATCAGGGCATGAAACTGATTGATGACAATCTGGGAGGGACCACACCCCTGGATGTGGTGATCACCTTTGATTCTGCTTCAGCCATCTCGGGCGACAACGAGGAGAAAAAGCCGGAAACTCTGACTGAGGAAGAGCTCGAATCTGACGAAGAATTTTTTGATGATTTTTCCGAGTTCGACGAGGTGGAAGAGAGTGATAAGTATTGGTTCACCCAAGACAAAGTTGCTCTGATCAAAAAAGTACACACCTGGCTGGAAGCCCTCCCTGAAACCGGAAAGGTCCTCTCTCTGGCCTCCCTTATAGGCGTTGCAGAACGCCTTAATGAGGGAAAACCTCTGGATAACTTCGCCCTGGCCCTTCTCTACAGTGAGATCCCTGAAAAGTATCGGAACCTTCTCTTAAAACCGTATGTCTCGGTGGAACACAACCAAGCCCACCTCTCCATCCGCATCAAAGACTCGGCTCCGGATCTCAGGCGAGATGATTTTCTTAAAAAAGTAAAACAAGGTCTGGCCGATGAAATCGGCATCAAACCCGAAAATTTCCGTTTAAATGGCATGCTTGTTCTTTACAACAACATGCTTCAAAGCCTCTTTTCTTCGCAGATTCTCACGCTGGGTATCGTCCTTGGGGCTCTGGCTCTCATGTTTCTTATTCTCTTCAGATCGCCCGCCACCGCCCTGATCGCTCTTTTTCCCAATATCCTTTCGGTGGGTATTGTACTCGGCCTTATGGGGTGGTTGGGAATTCCTTTGGATATGATGACCATCACCATTGCCGCCATCAGCGTGGGCATTGCTGTCGATGATACCATTCACTATATTCACCGGTTTGAAGATGAGCTGGAAAAAGGTGATGACCTTATGGAGACCATGCACCGATGCCACGGCACCATTGGCCACGCCATGTACTTCACCTCCATTACCATCATCTCCGGATTTTCCATTCTCGTTCTCTCAAACTTTATCCCCAGCATTCTATTCGGCCTGCTCACAGGCCTTGCCATGGCCATCGCCCTTCTCTCATCACTCACCTTGCTTCCCTGGCTTCTTCTCTACAAAGCCAGGCACTCCCGGGCCAAAGCGATGAGTGCATTGTAGAACCCATAAAATCCAGAGAGCATCTCCACATCAAAGCGGTGTGTGGCCCCTTCCCTTCTGAGGGCGTTGAGATGTTCTCCACAGGCCGAAAGGGCCTGCTTGATGGCCAGATGCCCGGAATGATCATCTTGATCGGCCTCCTGCTCAAGAAAGGAGGCGCACGCTTCCGAAAGGTCCAGAAGCTCATCTTCCATATAAAAGGGCTCTTTTTTAAGGGCCTCGGAAGAAAGAGCGTGTTCCATGGCCGTAAGACAACGGGAGATCTGCTCCATGCGCTGAATGGAGGCCGAAAGGGTCTCGCCTTTTTTTCGTCTTGAAAAGAGCAGTTCATGATGGGTGATGCCGCTGAAAGAGGCCCTGTTATCATGCACCTGACGGCTTAATTCGGCCACCTCGTCTGACGGAGTGGCCACATCGTTTTTCACAAAGGCCCGGCAAAGACTTCGGCAAAGCCCACCCGCCCAACGCCTCTGTCTCGAAAGTTTTGCCAGGAGCTCTTTTTCCAGTCGCTCGGGAAAGAGAATGACCGAAATCAAAAACGCCGAGACCACCCCTACGGTAATCTCCACCACGCGCCACAAAGCATAAACCACCCGCTCTTCCATGGGCGCACCAAAACTTCCCACCATTACAACCCCAACGGTAATGGCAGCCATGCGATACCTCGGACTGAACCGAGTCATCAAAGCGCAAAATCCAAGGGTGGTGAAAATCGCCGCATCATTCCACAGCTCACCTTTCGGAAACACCCAGATCGAGAAGATTCCAATGGCTGCCCCCATGGCCGTACCAAAAAAGCGGTAAAGGCACATTCTCACGGAATCGGCCACATAGACCTGCATCACAATCACCGTTGAGATGACGGCCCAATAAGCGTAAGGAAGCCCCAAAAACCGACTCCCCTCATACGCCAAAAGGCTTGCCACCCCAGTCTTTACCCCATGTCTTACATAGGCTGCGGGTATCCGCTTGTGCCACATCATTGCCTTCTTTTGCCTCCCGTTATCTGCCAGCCACCCAAAATATGAATGATTCCAAAAAAACTTTTTCTAGTGACAGTTGACTCTTGCATCTCAGATTCGTTCATTGACACCCCTGCAAGCCTCACTTACCCTTAGTGTATCATCCCACCTCAGCCCCCGCGACTTTTCAGGTGAGTCATCATGACTCTCGGGGAAGAAAGGAGCCTTTCATGCATGTCACGTTTTACGGTGCCACACGCGAAGTAACCGGTTCCATGCACCTTCTTGAAACCGGTAAAGACAGAATTCTTCTGGATTGTGGGCTTTTCCAGGGAAGACGCAAAGAGAGCGATGCCAAAAACCGCATCTTTCCCGTCGATCCCGCCCTTATTACGAACATGGTCCTCTCCCACGCCCACATCGACCACTCCGGACGCATCCCTCTTCTCGTCAAAGGAGGATTTAACGGACGCATCATCACCACACGGACCACGGCTGATGCTTGTCACTACCTGCTCAAAGACTCTGCCCATATTCAAGAGTCTGATGCCAACTACCTCAACTACAAAACCGTGCGTGGCCACCTCTACAACCTCTCACACGCCAAAAAGGGACAGCTTACCAACCGTGAGCGTGGTGAAATTGCCCGACTCCTCAAACACAATGGCCTCAAACTTAACGCCACAGCCATTGACAACCTCCTGGATCAGTACAATCTCAAAAAAGTAGAACCCCTCTACAGCATGGCCGATGCAGAAGCTGCTCTATCCGCCTTTGACGGCTACCCCTACAACACACCGGTCACGATCGGCAAGGGGGTGACCGTCACCTTTTTCGAGGCGGGACACATCCTTGGATCGGCCTTTTGCCTTCTCTCCTTTACGGAAAGAGGGCAAAAGAGACATGTTCTTTTCACCGGCGATATCGGACGATTTGATCGTCCCATCCTCAAAAACCCCACGCTGGGATTCCCTGAAGGCCTGGGGCCCATTGATCTTCTCATCATGGAGAGCACCTATGGAGCGCGTCACCATGAGCCCACCGTGGAACTCAAAGAGCGCTTGGGCGAGGTGATCAACGAAACGACTCAAAAAGACGGTGTGGTGGTCATCCCAGCCTTTGCCTTTGGTCGCACCCAGGATGTGGTCTACATCATCCACGAACTCTACAACCAGGGAAAGGTTCCTCGAATCCCTGTGTTTGTCGACTCCCCCTTGGCCGGAAACCTCACCCGCGTCTTTGCCGAACACCCTGAAGTCTACGATGACATGGCCCACCACACCTTTCTCGAACGAGGTAAAAAGCCCTTTGAGTTTAAGGAACTCACCTACATTGACTCGGTGGCCCAATCCATGGAGTGCATGAAAACCACCACACCCCATATTATCATCTCTTCATCGGGTATGTGTGAAGCGGGACGCATTCTCCACCACCTGCGGTATCGCGCGCACAACCCCAACAACACCATCGTGGTTGTGGGGTATATGGCCCAGCACACCTTGGGCCGCCGTATCCTTGAATTGGGTGAGGCCTTTGAGGCCCAAGGGAGGAAAGGTGATCCACCCATGGTAAAAATTCTGGGCAAAGAGTATCCCTTAAAAGCCAGGGTTGTAAAAATTGGAGGATTTTCAGCCCATGCCGACCAGGAGGAGATGCTCAGGTTCCTACGAAAATCCAATATCCAAATCAAACAAATTGCCGTTGTTCATGGAGAAGAGGAGCAATCCCTGGCTTTTCGGGATACCCTTAAAGAGAAAGGGTACAAAGCCGTTGTTCCCCGTCCCGGCCAAACCGTGACCTTGGAGTAACTCTAAAAACACCCAGGGGCGGTTTTTCACCTTAAAAAACCGCCCTCTCCCACCCCTCAAAAAACCTATTTTTATCCTATCATTTTCAAAAGATATTGACCTTTTTCAATCCCATTTATTACTATATCTCACCAGAAACAGTCGTAGCAGAAGCTGCAACCAACTGCGCTTGCCTTCTGCAATTTACATCCGCACCTTTCCAATATATCTGCCCCTCATCTTAAGTGGAAAAGCCAAGGAGAAGAGATGTTTCATTCACGACTCAAACGCGTCCTCCCTCTTATACTGCTTTCTCTTTTTTTTATAGCATGCGGTGGTGGCTCCAATACGAATGATCCAATTCACCCGGGTGATATTTCGACACAAAAGCATGAGGTATTTCTCCCCAATGGGGTTAATATCATCACGGACATCTCAAGCACCTTTGATGGAGCAATGTTTTATGCCGACGCACCAGAAGTCCAAGCCAAAGCTCTTGAGACATGCCCTCTCCTTGCAGGATTTGCAGCGCAAGTTTCACCTCCAGAAAACTTGACAGAGGCTCTTTCTGTTCTGACCCATCTCCTTACAAAACTTGAAGAAAGTACCCTTCTATCAAAGGTCACCCAACTCTCACAGTATACACTTCAAGAGCAAAATGCGGCCAAACTGCTTCTCAAACTCTCCTTTTCCGACCCGCACCCTCTTACAAACGCGACAAACAGAGTCACCTCCCTTCTGGCTACACCAGAAGACGATCTGACAGGCCTTCCAGAACCTCATCCCGATGAATCCGAAAGCCATGTATTTATCTTGGGTCTTACGGCACTCTTTACCTCCTCGACTGATCTACTCCTCACGGGCGCACTCTGCACAGAAGAGGCCTACACCTCGTGCATGTCCCTCATGCTTGCAACACTCTGCCCCAGCAATATTCGCCCTTTATCTGCCTCATACAGAGAGGAGACCCAAACATTTTCCCTAAAAACCACCACCCAAAAAGCCGATCTCGTGTTTGTGGTGGACAATTCGTCCAGCATGGACCGTTTCAGGACGGTCATCCCCAAAGCCGCCTCAGAGTTGGAGGATGCTGCATCCTCGTCGAGCCTTGATCTCTGCCTTGGTGTCATCACCACAGACAGCGACCTTCTCAGCGACTCCAATCAAGACGGTGCCTTTACCCAAAATTTTCTCGAATTCAAAGAGGACCTCAAGGCGGGAAGCAGCGGGCACGAAAATGAAAGCGGTATCTTTTTTGCCGAAAAGGCTATGAAACCTAAAGGGACCTTTTCCAAGGCAAAAAGTCCTCGCGAGGGCGCCAGCCTCTCCTTTGTTATGATAACTGACGAACCCGATCATTACAGCAGCCACAGCGGCACCCCATTTAACATGGTCGAAAATCTCTTCTTCCAAAAATCAGCCAGGGTTCATGCCATCGTTAAAACAGACAGTACAGACCGCGATTATGGCAAAACGTATATTGAGCTTGCCTCTCGGACGGGAGGACGCTGCGTCTCCATTGATGATCAAAACGCCCTGAAGGGATTCATGGAGCAGGTCGTCCACGATGCAGAAACTCCTGCTCCCAGACTCACCCTTACCCAAAGAGCCATGGCCTGTTCCATTCAGGTAAAGCTGGAGGAGAGCCCGCTTCCCCTCTCACCCATCAACGGGTGGACCTTTGATATGGCCTCCAACGCTATTCTTTTTCATGGTAAGGCCATAGCCGATACCCAAAACGGGCAAGTGGTGGTGACCTACACCTTTTAAAAAGTTTGCCTCTTCCCGTGCCCCGACTCCGTGAGTTCAATCACGGGGGCATGTGTTTTTTGACACTACCGAGATTCACCCCCTTGGCGCTCTTCTTTTGGTCCACACTCCAGCTTGCTTGACACCCCTTTCAGCCTCTCCTATGATTGCTCATTATTTACTACCAAATGAGAAAGGAGTTAATGATGAAAAAAGCAATCGTTGTGGGATGCGGGTCCTACATTGATTCAGGCTATGGATGTCCTGGAGAATGGCGATGCCTTAAAGCTGCAGGGGAAGGCGATGGAAAATTTGAAGAGCCCACCCATGTGGTAGGATTTGTGAAGTGTGAATGCCCGGGACGAGCCACCGCCCCCAATGTGGGAATGACCATCAAACTCTCAGAAGTAAAACCAGATGCCATCTACCTAAGCAGCTGCATGGTGGGAGCAAAGCCCGGGTGCCCCTACTCCACCCCAGAAGAAAAAGCTGCCTTTATTCAAGAAAAAACCGGTATTCCTGTCATCCTCGGAACCCACGAATACAAATAAAAGAGCCCCAAGCTGCTGCGCCTTCACCCTTTCGGCGCGGCGGCCAAAAAAGCGCCACTCCTCGTGCACCGAAATCTGGCAATTGTGGTATAGAAGAGAGACGATCTTTGGCATCGCTTGAAAAAGCGGTTTCGAAGTACCGGCTTTTACAACGTCATCAAAATAAAAAAATATAACCACGGAGAGCCATTGTGGAGACGGCCTACGACGAAATACTCACAGTTCTTGCTGAGACCAACGATAAAGAGAAACTGCGTCACTTTTTGGATGAAATTCTCACACCCAAAGAGCGATCTGACGTGGCCATGCGCTGGCAGCTTATGGTCGAAATTCATCAGGGTCATACCCAACGAAGCATCGCAAAACGCCACAACATCAGCCTCTGCAAAATCACACGAGGCTCAAAAATTCTTAAAACCCAAGGGTCTTTCACCGCCAAAGCGATTTCCAAACGACATAAATCATAACCAAACCACACCCGATAATGGATAGATAACCTTTATACGTGTCCCGGGCTCTGGAGCCCTATCCACACGGCAAAGAAGGGTCATGGCGTGCCCCGCTCCGGAAAGCGTTACCTGGGCACCGACTATCCCGTCACGCCAGGCAACCTCACGTACCACCGCTTCAAAAGCCGCCTCACCCTCTTCTGGAGAGCCCCCAAGTCGCAAAATACTTTCAGGAAATGCGGCCACTGTGCCCTCCCGTGGAGGCGGGGGGACCTCTATCTCATCCCGACCATCTCCATAAGCATAAAGCCAGCGCCCCTTCTCAGCCTGTTTAAAAGGCCCAAAGAGTAAAAAACCCATCTTTTCATGCAAGGGCTTTCCTCGAAAGAAAAAACAGATCTCCTGACTGACATCGGCCAGCCAAGCACCGTCATGGCTTGTAAGAATCACGGTTTTACCAGGCCGCTCTGCAAAAGAGAGAACAGCCTGGCGAATCAGGTGACTGCTGGCGGCATCCACACTGGCGGTGGGCTCATCCAAAATCAAAACGTCAGGGTCCAAAGCAAGACGCGCGGCAAGAGCCACACGCTGCGCCTCTCCTCCGGAGAGTTCCTGCCTGCTCCGTCGGCAAAAGCGATCTGGATCAAGCCCCACAGTCTCAAGGAAATGGTGTACCTTTGCTCTGATGCCCTTTTTCTCTCCCTTCACGTTGAGACCATAAGAGACATTTTCAAAAACCGATCGATTCAAAAGAAAGGGAATCTGAGGCAAAAGGGTCACTCGGTGACGTATGGAGGTCGAAAAGGGCTCCTCCTCTTGGCCTTCAAAATAGATATGGCCCGTTGTGGGTTTTTCAGTAAAAGCCAGAAGCTTAAGCAGGGTGCTTTTCCCGCTCCCATTGGGGCCGGAAATACCCGTTACTCCTCCTTTTTTAATAGCGAGTCCCGGACAATCCAACGCAGGAGGTCCTCCGGACGTATAGGAACGAGTCACTCCCTCAAGAAGATACAATGGCTGCTCACTCATACTCTCTCACCTACGAAAAATTGAAACCGTCACATTAACCACCAAGGCAATGGCCAAAAGCACCACCCCTAAAGCAATGCCTTCGGCAAACATCCCCTTGCCTGTCTCAAGGGCAATGGCCGTGGTTATGGTACGTGTATGCCATTTGATATTGCCACCCACCATCATGGAGATCCCCACCTCGGTCATCACCCGTCCCATGGCTGTCATAGCCGCCACCACAATGGCAAACCTCACCTCTTTTAAGGTGGTAAAAAAGAGCTGGCGACGATCGGCACCCAGAGAGACCAGAGTAAGCCTTAAACCTTGATCCAAATTATCCAGAGCAGATGCGGTAAGGGCGATAATCACAGGAAGGGCCAGAAAGGTCTGGCCAATGGAGATGGCGGGAATGGTGAAAAGAAGGCCCAACCCGCCCAACGGCCCCCGATTGGAGAGGAACGCATAAACCAGCAGACCGATGAAGACTGTGGGAAGGGCCAACAATGTATCCACGATGGTACGAAGGGTTTTTCGCCCTCGGAACTCAAAATATCCGAGGCAAAACCCCACAGGCACCCCCACCATGAGAGAGATGGTCATGGAAAGGAGTGCCGCTTGAACGGTGGTGCTCACCGCTGAAAGGGTCTGGGGGTCTCCTGTGATGAGAAGAATCAGCGCCCGGTAAAAGCCGTGAGCAATAAAGTCCACAAAGCCTCCGTCTTACCCTTTGTGGGCATTGGGAATGAAGAGGGGTTTTCCAAGAAGACGAAAGCGCTCAATAAGTTTCTGGGCCTTGTCAGAGGTGAGCCACTCGGAGAAGGCCTGGGCCATCTCTTTGTCTGCCTTGGGGCAATTGTTGCTGTTTAAAATCAGAACACTGTACTGATTTTTCAAAATGGCACCGCCTTCCACCACGACATCCAAAGGAGGATTTCCACCGTTTTTGTGGCTGTACTTGATGTAGGTACCACGGTCTGTCATGGTGTAGCCGCCCCTTTCAGCGGTGATATTCAAGGTGGCCAGCATGCCCTGCCCTGTCTGAACATACCAAGACTCTTTCTCGGGAAGAGGCCCGCCTGCGGCTTTCCAAAGGAGTTTCTCTTTCTTGTTGGTTCCGGAGTTGTCCCCGCGGCTCACAAAAGCCTCTCCTTTGCTTCGAATGGCCGAAAGGGCTTTCTCGACAGCCATTCCTTTAACGCCCGCAGGATCTGCTTTGGGGCCAACAATCACAAAGTCGTTGTACATGATCTCACGGCGAGATTCTGCATAGCCATCCTTGATATACTTTTTCTCGGCAGGAGGTGCATGGACCAGAAGCACATCCACGTCGCAGTTCATGCCAAGCTTCAGTGCCTTACCCGTTCCCACGGAGGTCCACTTCAATTCAATGCCGGTGTCTTTGGTAAACTCTGGGGCCAAATAATCGAGAAGACCCGTGTTGTCAGTGCTGGTGGTGGTGGCCATCATCAGGGCCTTTGCCTGAACACCTGCCGCCAGAAACAGTGAGGCCACAAGAGCAAGAAGTCCGCCTGTCCAATTTTTCCGTATCATCTCTGTTTCATCCTTAAACTATTGGGTTGATATTACGAGCCTCAAAAAGGCCCGCCATGGTCTTTTTAGTTGATTTCTGGAAAAAGCATTTGGCCACTGTGGCTGATGTCGTATCCAGAGAGCCCCCGTGCAAGAACCTTCAAATGCCGCTCCTGCAGCTGACTCAAAAAACCTTGAACACGCCGGTCAAAGTAAGATTCTCGAAGCACAATAAGATCGTAGCGTTCCCACCTTAAGGGAACAAAAGCCAAGCCCAGAAGAGAGGCCACGGTTCGAATGCCAGGACCGGCATCGGCACGTCCCGAAAGAATAGCAAGGCCCACATCCATATGACGCGAAACCTCCTCGTCGTATCCGGCAAGGGAAGAACCTTCAATCCCACACGCTTTCAGCTCTCGATCGAAAAGCACACGGGTTCCGGTTCCAAGGGGACGGTTGACGATACGCACACCAGGAAGCCCCAGCTCCTTCACCCCGGTTACCCCTTCTGGAAAAAGCGATTCATCGGCTCGAAAGAGAATGCCCTGTTCGCGATGGCAAAAGTTTACCACCACAGGCTGACGCTCCAGCTCCCGACCGGCAAACTCGAAATTATACTCTTCATCGTTGGAGACCAAGTGGCTGGAAGCGATATGACACATCCCGCTTTTTAAAGCCTGGATCCCTCCCATGCTGCCCACATTGCCGAAAACCGCCAATTCTCCGCTGCTCTTCTTGTTAAAGTGGGCCATGGCCCGCTCCAAAAGCAGATCGTTGCTTCCGGCCAGCACCAGAGGGCCACTGCCCCCTCGGTTCACATGCACCGTATCCGGGTAGTTGATGGTGCTGTTTTCCACCCACTGCTCCACCAAATACCGCGGAAAGAGCCACTTTCCCGTTACTTTGGATGCAGGAAGCCCTTTATCGGAAATGAGCTGGTACACCATCTTTTCATTGACACCCAAAAATTCGGCAACCTCCTTGGTGGAGAGGAGGTCTCGCCTGTGCCCACGTCTTTCCATGATGGATCCCCACGTTGCTTTACCTGTCACCTGCCGCAAAAAACAAACCATTCAGACGCGATAATCTGACGTAAACATCTCACCTGCGGCACCCTTCAGGATCTCTGAGTTACCCACTGAGCCCCTTTATTGTCAAATTATTTCGAAGAGACAAACCAAGAATAACCAAAACAAACTCATACCGACACAAAATTCATCACCCCTTTTCTTCGCGGCTTCGCAGAAGGCTTGACGTCTCCCAAACGCTCCACCTTCTTCCACCACACCCGAGGCATAACGTGCCAATATCATCCTTTGCCAAAACAAACCCAAGCTCCCTCTTCATCACCTCACAGCGTAACCCACTCTTTTTTCCAATCCCCTTGCAAACCGCCTTGCCAAAACAGAAAACGACTTTATATTTCCATAAGAGAAACCGAATCCGGATGCCGCACATTTCAGGTATCGCTTCACATTTTTTCTTTTTTTCAAGGAGTCATTCATGGGCAACCAGATGAAAACAACCCTGCTCTTAACGGTTCTCACCATTCTTATTGTCATGGTCGGACGCATCATTGGCGGCCAAGGAGGGATGATCATTGCCCTTCTTCTGGCGGGGGGCATGAACTTTTTCTCATATTTTTACTCAGATAAGATGGTACTGAAGATGTACCGTGCTCAAGAGGTAAGCAGAAACCAGGCACCCCAGCTCGTCGATATGGTCCAAGAACTTTCCAGCAGAGCCGGGCTTCCCATGCCAAAGGTCTGCATCGTTCCCCAAAATGCTCCCAACGCCTTTGCCACAGGCAGAAACCCACAGCACGGGGTCGTGGCCGTCACCCAAGGTCTTCTGGACCTTATGGGACCGGATGAAGTCAGGGGAGTCATAGCGCACGAACTGGGGCACATCAAAAACAGGGATATCCTTGTAGGGACCATCGCTGCCACCCTTGCTGGAGCCATCATGACCTTGGCCTCCATGGCAAGATGGGCTGCTATTTTTGGCGTGGGAAGAGATGACGAAGAGGGTGGTGCCGGTATTTTTGGGCTCATTGCCATGAGCATCATCGCTCCCATGGCCGCCATGCTGGTACAAATGGCCATCTCACGTTCCCGTGAATACTTGGCTGACGCCACCGCAGCACAGATCACCGGAAACCCCGAAGGCCTTGCCGCAGCCCTTGAAAAGCTGGGGTCCGCTTCCCAGCGCGTTCCCATGGATGCCGAACCAGCAACCGCTCATATGTTCATCACCAACCCTCTTGCAGGCCAGAAACTTGCCAACCTCTTCTCCACCCACCCTCCCATTGAAGAGCGCGTGGCTCGACTTCGAGGAGCAAAACCCAAACCCTCTGCAGCGGCACAAAGCAAGGCCCCAAATCCTTGGGACAAACTCCGGTAATCACACCGTGAAGCCATTATAGATACACCTCGCTTAAAAAAGGGGTGTATCGGATCACCATTCACCGGCAAAGCCGTCTTAAATATCTTCAAAAAACCGCCCCCTTCCTCTGGCCCCACACATCGTAACAACACTCTGTGAAAAGCGGTTTTATCCCATCTTCAATTGGTGTATAGAGAGCTTCCGATCAACCGAACCATAAACCAAGGAAGCATTCACCGTGAACTTTCCACTCTTCATAAACCACACCCTTAAAATATTCTTTATTTTGACCCCTTTTTTTGTTCTCTCTGCCTTTATCTCCATGACTCAAGAGATGTCGGAAAAAGAGAAGAAATGCCTGGCTATTCGAGTGACCAAGGCGGTAATTATCATCTCTTTTTGCATCTTTCTCTTTGGAAAATACCTCTTTGACCTCTTTGGGATCACCTTAGATGCCTTTCGCATTGGGGCGGGAAGTATCCTTTTTCTCTCGGGAGTCTCCATGGTTGGAGGAACATCCAAGATCAAAAGCGCGGGTGAAGGCGACGATATTGCTGTGGTGCCCCTTGCACTGCCCATGACCGTAGGGCCGGGTGTCATCGGCGTGATGCTTCTCTTTGGCGCAGAGACCGCTAGCTTTGCGGCCAAACTTCAGGTAGGTGCTGCGATCTTCACAGCCTCAGCCATGGTAGGCACCATGCTCTACTTTTCTCAGCTCATGGAAAAACGGGTGGGAAAACAGGGGGTGGTCATCCTCTCCAAAGTAACCGGGCTGATGATCTCTGCCATCTCTGCTCAAATTATCTTTACCGGGATTCGAAACTTTCTTCTCGTGTGACAACACCTCACCCCACTTGCGGAAGAGAAAAAAAGCGGGCACCATAAGAGAGAATCCTTGGCTACAGCCCCGCTTTTTTTCGGGTTTCCCCTGAGTCTGAGCCCATTGCAGGTGCCCCATGATCCCACTTCGAGATACCATTGAGTCGCGAACCCTTCCGGTGGTAAACTACGCCCTTATTGCCATCAATGTGGTTGTGTTTCTACAGACCCGTTTTGCCCCACCCCACTTTTATCAGGTCTACGGCCTGGTCCCGGCACGCTACATCAGCATGGAGGCATGGAATCACTTCGGCCTGTGGCATCAACTCTTTGCCCTTTTCTCCTTCATGTTTCTCCACGGTGGGTGGATGCATATTCTCGGTAATATGCTCAGTCTCTACATCTTTGGGGACAACGTGGAAGATCGCCTGGGGCACTTGGGCTACCTGCTCTTCTATCTCACAGGCGGACTCGCATCAGGAATCACCCACCTTCTGTTTAACGCCTCCTCCACCACCCCCACCATTGGGGCCAGCGGTGCCGTGGCAGCCGTCATGGGAGCCTATTTCCTGCTCTACCCCAAAGCCAAAGTGCTCACCCTGATTCCCATTGTCTTTATTCCCCTCTTCTTTGAGATCCCCGCCTTTATCTATTTAGGCCTCTGGTTTGTGATGCAATTTCTCAATGCCACAGGAGCAAGTACCAGCCATATCGCCTGGTGGGCTCACATTGGCGGATTTCTTTTTGGTATGGGCTGGATCTTTCTCTCTGGAAGAGAGGCGCCCACCAGACGTTTTCAAGCCACCCGCAGGCGCACCCACAAACTTCAGCTTGTCCACGTTGAAGTGGCAAACGGCGGGTTTAACCTCACCGGTCACATCTCCATTACCTCCCGTGAATCAAAACGGGGGACCCTTAAAATGATCAATGTGGCACAATTCGGAAGGGGCCGACTCCTCAAGGTGACCATCCCACCCGGCCTCTCCTCTGGAAAACAGCTTCGCCTAAAGGGGCTTGGCCTTCCTCATCCTGATGGGTACAGGGGAGACCTTCTCCTCACCGTACACATCCGGTAACCCAATCCTCATTTCATGAGCCCCACCCTAAAAAGCAAAAAAACAGCAAATCGAAAATAGCTTCCAAAAAAGCGAAACAATAACGATCCCCAACAATAGCAAAGCAAAAAACAAATTTAAGATTGCTTGCCATAAGAATTTAAAGCATAATCGACTTTCACCCATATTCAGAATCAGACGGGTGAACGTCGATTATGCTTTCGGATGGCTGAACCTCACACACAAAACCGAAGATGCAATCCAACATGGCACTGCTATGACTATGCAAACCCCACCCAAACATCGCAGGTATGCCTCACGCAAACCCCGTCGACCACGAGAAGAACGAAAGGTCAGCATATCGATACGGCAACTCATTGTTGCCGCTTTGGCCTTCGTTGTCATTATTGCGGGAGGCACTCTCTTTATACAATTCTCCAGAGAATCTGCCTGCAATATCACCACTCGACACGACTTACTACTCTTTGCCGACTTTCAAAAATTTCACCACAACATGCATGGAACCTGCCTGGGCGAACAGGGGCAATCCCTAAGAAACGACGGCCTTAAGTCCTCCCTTCTTGTGGAGAACTACTCCCTTTCCAAGGGGGTATCCATTACTGTTATTACCGGTGACCCATGCGCCCCATACGACCAAGCCAACCCATATATTCTCCAAGCAAAACACACCCGTTCCAACACGGTGTTTGAATACAACTTTGCAACAGACCGCATTATTGAGAGGTAACCTGCCCCATGAGCCAGGACTACAAACGTCAGTGGAGAAATTTTATCATCAACCGGGCCCTTCAGCTCCGGATCCTTTTGGTTAGCCTCGCCTACATGATTGTCATGCTGGCCATCACTTTGGGATTTACCCTTCTTCCCGTTCTTCGAGAGATGTTCACCACGCCAGACTTGGCCATTCAATACCGGTCAGCGCAAACCTTTCTCATTTTGGCCCAGCGGCTTGTGCCATCAATGGTGGTCCTTTTTCTCCTCTTTTTTATCCACCTTATGATCACAACCCACCGCATCTGTGGTCCCCTTGTCAACTTTTCACGAACATTTGAGTGTATGGCCGAGGGCGACTTTACACGTCCGGTTGTTTTAAGGCGCAAAGACCACCTTCAGCCCGAAGCCGACATGATCAATGAGGCGCAAGAGAACATCTCTGAGCAAATTATCGCCCTTAAAGAGGCGAACCTCACACTGGGCCATGCCATTGCAGAAGCCGAGAAGACCTCGTCTCCCGATAATTTTCAAACCGTTAAAGAAAGACAAGCTGAACTCAAAGAGCTTTTGGATGCCTTTTATATAACCTGACCCCAAAATAAAAAATCACTCACACGCACAGCTTTCCCCAGTGAGGTACGAAACCTCACCAAGAGAAACAACTCGAGCCCACAGAATCAACAAACTCCTTGGCCCAAATAGATATGCGGCCCCAAGTCTACCTTGAGGGCTGGGGTGGTGGTGCTCCTTTTGTGGACTTCCTCATAGAGGCGTTTTCCTTGGATACGGTCTTCCGCCGCTTGGGCTTGGCAGAAATCAAAGTGGGGACAGTTTCCGCAAAATTCATCCACCTGGCGGACTTTCCGCTTCGGGTAAACTCGGCGAACTCGTTGGGCTGAAGTTCAAGGCCCAGCAGCTCCATAGTAACCTCTTCAGAATCTTCAATCGAGTACTGAAGCCCACGCGCCTCGGTGTAGCCAATAAGCGACATGGGAAAATTCTTCTCTTTGGTAAACTTCGGCAGGCTCTTTTTTTGAAACCGTTCCAGAATGCTATCTTCCTTGGAAAAGTCAAAACGGGCGTTGGCACCACTGCTTCCTCGATTGCTGGCCCGACGCTTCAAAAGCTTTAACAAGCTACCTGTTTTGGGAAAAATAACCCCCTCTTCCACCAGCTCGTTAATAAACTGACTCCAGGTCAGCTGCCGCGCTGGCTTATCAAGCTTTGGACCGCCTTTAAGATCCATAGCCAGCCTTTTAACCATGAGCGGGGTCCAGATGCCTGAGGCCACCTGACCGTATTTGATATTTCCGCGCCCCATGTTGTAACCCCTTCGAAGGACTCGAGAGACGATTCGCGAACAATTTTCCTTCATAAAGTGGTAGCTCCCCGGTTCGTGTTCTTTTTTAAGCTGCTTTTCCCACTCTTTCTCCATTCGCTGAATATGCGATAGGGGAGGGTTGTCAATACGGATGATATGGTCGGGAGCGTATGTCTCCAAAAAAACGTCGTGCAACAGATTCCCAGATGATTTTCCCGTCCCCACACTATCCCTCTTGTTTGCCCCCTCACCCGCAGGCCACCAGCTCACATGGGAATCATCATTGTTGGACAGCCCATCGAAGGTCTCATTGAAAAGCGAGGTGAAGTGATCGTGGATATTCATGCAGGCATGACCAATCACAGCCTTTGAGCTGGGTGTATAACCAATCTTGGAGCTGATCTTGTGGGTAATCTGATTGTTGTTCCATATAAAGACGGTTGTCATACTCCCCTCCGATAATTTGGATGCATGTTTTTTTGCCGTACTTTTAAGCGACCAAAACCCTGTCCCTTCTAAACTTGCTTTGCCCACTCATTGGGCTTCACCCTTTATGCGTACTTTAAAAGCCTTGTTCTTCGGCAAGCCACCCTAAAGCAAACAGGGTGTAATCAACTGGTTGCACGGCCATAACCCTTCATTGCCTCTATTTTGACTTGGGAAAAAGGTGCTACCCCACTCAAAATCATATATATTTTACCTAAAAAGACTAACGATTAGCAAGCTAAACGTACCCTGTCACATCACATTTTCCGCCTCTTGATTTTGCACGCCAATCTCATTAGAGTATGCCAACCCAAAAACAAGCTTGATAAAGTCGTAATAACTTTCCATTTACAGCAGAAGCCCCATGAATTTATTGGCATTTCAAAAAAAACTGGAAAAACAGTTCCGATCCCTTGGCCGCACCATGATTCGGGATCGTCACCCCATCCGGCGGGAACTCAAAAAACTCCAAAGGGCAAAAACGCCGGGAGAAAAAGAGGAAAAAGCCCTTACCCGCCTCGCCAAAAAAATTGAGGCCTCTTCGAACGAACGAAAAAAAAGAAGCGCCAGACACCCGCAGCTCAACTACAACACCGACCTTCCCGTGACAGCCCGCCGGGATGAGATCGTTGAAACCATACGCCAACATCAGGTGGTGATTATCTCCGGGGAGACCGGGTCGGGAAAAACCACCCAGATCCCCAAATTCTGCATTGAGGCAGGAAGGGGGCAGGCCGGCCTCATTGCCGTGACCCAGCCCCGACGTATTGCTGCGGTTTCGGTGGCCTCGCGCCTGGCCGAAGAG
This sequence comes from Desulfobacterales bacterium, assembly GCA_022360815.1. GTDB lineage: Bacteria > Desulfobacterota > Desulfobacteria > Desulfobacterales > Desulfolunaceae > Desulfoluna. The sequence goes on along the minus strand of JAKSCC010000225.1, from coordinate 3,876 downwards.
ATGGGCGAAGAGCCCGGCCAGACTGTGGGCTACAAAATACGATTCCACGAAACAGGAGACGACAACGGCACCATTCGGCTGATGACCGACGGCATCTTGCTGGCCGAAGCCCAGGGCGACCCCTTTCTCTCCAACTACGACACCATCATCGTGGATGAGGCCCATGAAAGAAGCCTCAATATCGACTTTATTTTAGGAATCTTAAGAACCCTTGCCAAAAAGCGCAAAGATCTCAAAATCATTGTCACCTCAGCCACCATCGACACGGAAAAATTCTCCAAAGCCTTTGGGGACGCCCCCATTATTGAGGTGTCTGGCCGCACCTTTCCCGTTGAGGTGATTCACCGCCCCCTTGAAAGCAGAGATGAGAGCTACGTTGAAGAGGCCGTAAAGGCCCTGGATGATCTGGTAAGGCTGGGCCCCCATGGGGACTTTCTGATCTTTATGCCCACCGAAGCGGACATTCGGGAAACCTGCGATCTGATCGAGGGAAGAAGATACCGAGGCCTTTCGGTGCTGCCCCTCTACGCAAGGCTTTCGGCAGCCGATCAGAAAAAAGTTTTTCTCTCGGCCCCCATGCGCAAGGTGATTGTCTCCACCAACGTGGCCGAGACCTCCATCACCATTCCGGGCATCAAATATGTAATCGACAGCGGCTTGGCCCGAATTCCAAGCTACTCGCCTCGAACCCGAACCACCAGCCTTCCGGTCATGGAGATCTCCCGATCCAGCGCCGACCAGAGAAAGGGCCGGTGCGGCCGTGTGGAAAACGGGGTCTGCATTCGGCTCTACGACGAGGCCTCTTACATGGGACGGCCCCTTTTCACCCTGCCTGAGATTCTGCGCGCCAACCTGGCTGAGGTGATCCTTCGCATGCTTTCGTTAAGGCTGGGCCGGGTGGAGACCTTCCCCTTTGTAGACCCGCCCTCTGCCAAAAGCATCTCCGACGGATTTCAAACCCTGGTGGAGCTGGGCGCCATTTGTGAGGCAAAGGGACGGGATCAGAAAACCATCTTCAAGCTCACCGAAATCGGCCGCATCATGGCCTCCATTCCGGTGGATCCCAAACTCTCCCGCATTTTGATTGAAGCCCACACCCAAGGGTGCCTTGAAGAGATGCTGGTCATCGCCTCGGCCCTGACCATTCGAGACCCCCGTGAGCGCCCCGAAGACAAAGAGGCCCAGGCCGATCAGAAACATGCCGCCTTTAAAGACCCCCTTTCAGATTTTGTGACCCTTTTAAACATCTGGAAGCGGTTTAAAGAGCACATGGACGGCTCCAAGCGGGTCGCTTTGATGAAGGCCTTCTGCAAGGCGAACTACATCTCCTTTCTGCGCATGCGCGAGTGGATCGACATCCACGGGCAGCTCTCCCGCCTGATGAGAGAGTTCGACCTTTCGCAAAAAAAAGAACCGACCGAAAAGAGCGCACCTGAAAGAAAAAAGCAGAAAACAAGCTTTGGTGCAGAGTACACCGCCATTCACAAGGCCCTTCTCTCCGGCTACCTGTCAAGCATTGCCACCGCAAAAGAGAAGAACCTCTACCACGCCACCAAAGGCCGAGAGGTGATGATCTTTCCGGGATCGGGGCTCTACGGAAAAGGGGGCAACTGGATTGTCGCCTCAGAGATGGTCGAGACCTCCCGTCTCTTTGCCCGCAATGTGGCGCGCATCGATTGCGCCTGGCTGGAAGAGCTGGGAAAAGATCTGGTCAAACGAAGCCATTTCAACCCAAGGTGGGAGAAAAAGATGGGGGCTGTGGTGGCCGATGAGCAGCTCACCCTTTTTGGCCTTATTATTGTCTCCGAAAGAAAGGTTCTCTTTGGAAGCACAGACCCCCAAGAGGCCACCCGCATCTTTATCCGCTCGGCTCTGGTGGAAGGCGATCTGGATATCCCGAAAAAAGGAGACGATTTTGAATTTTTGACCCACAACTGGGATCTGGTTCAAGACATTCGCGAAGTGGAAGACCGCATTCGAAGGCGGGATATTCTCATCAGCGAAGAGGATCTCTTCGCCTTTTACGCGGAAAAGCTGGAGCCTGTCTGGGATATTCGAACCCTGGCCCGGCGCCTGCGCCAAAGCGGAAGCGACCACCTCAAAATGGACCCCGAGGCCATCGCACGGTACCAGCCCCAGGCCGAAGAACTCTCCGCCTTTCCCCAGGATATCTCCGTTGGGGGCAGCTCTTTTTCCCTGTCCTACGCCTTTGAGCCCGGAAAAGAGAGAGACGGTGTGACCCTCAAAGTGCCGGCCCACTCGGCCAAGGCCCTTTCAAAAGAGTCTCTGGACTGGGTGGTCTCAGGGCTTATGCCCGAAAAAATTGAGGCCATGATCAAAGGACTTCCCAAGGAGTATCGCAAACGGCTGGTTCCGGTCTCCGACACCGTTGCAACCCTTGTGGAAGAGATGGAAGAGATACAGCTCTTAAGTGAGGGACGCTTTCCCTCACGCCCCCTTATCACCGCTCTGGGCTCTTTTATTGCCAAAAAATTTGGAGTGCGCATTCCCCCCAACGCCTGGAGCCCCCAAACCATTCCCGATCACCTCAAGGTCCGCATTGCGCTGACCAGTTCCAAGGGCAAAGAGATTGCGGTTTCAAGGGATAAGGCGGTGCTTCTCACCCCCACCGATGAAAAGCCTTCAGAAGATGGCTTTTCGACCCTTAAAAAGTCCTGGGAAAAATCAGGGCTTACCGAATGGCCCCTGGATGAGATTCCCGAGATGGTGGAAGGGCCCAATGGCGTTGCCGGATTTCCCGGGCTGAAACGTGGGGAAAAGGGCGTCTCACTCACCCTCTTCAGGCACTCCTCTGACGCCGCTTATCACCACCGAAACGGGGTGGCGGAGCTTGTCAGGCAAAAGCTCTCCAAAGAGGTAAAGGCACTTGAAAAGGAGCTGAAGCTTACCGGAGAGACAAAAAAAAAGGCCGCCTACTTCGGAGGCGACCAGACTCTCTCCAGGGGTCTCGCCCTGCGGGTGACCCAGCTTCTTTTTCCGTCAAACATTCGAACCCAAGAGGCCTTTTCATCCCACCTTCAAAAGGTCTCTGGCGGGCTCTACCCCACGGGCCAAAAGCTCTTGCGGGCTGTTGAAGCCCTTCTCACCCGCTACCACGAGACCAGCGCCTTTATCTACTCTGAAGAGCTCAAACGAAGCAAAACCCCGGCGGGCCAGCTTCTCACCTCCATGCTGCGAAACGAGCTGGATCTTCTGGTGCCCAAAAACTTTATCGCGCTTTACGAACCCCAAAGGCTTGAGCAGCTGGAGCGCTTTATTCGCGCCATCACCGTAAGGGCCAAAAGGGCCTTTGACGCCCCTGAAAAAGATCGCGCAAAAGCCAAAGAGGTGGCCCCCTTTGTCAAGGCGATGAACACCCTTGTCGCCTCTCTTTCGCCCGACTCCTCCCACGAAAAGCGCGAGGCGATCGAAGCCCTCTTCTGGTCCATCGAAGAGTATAAGATCTCTGTTTTTGCCCAGGAGATCGGCACCAGGGAAAAAGTTTCGGCCAAACGGCTCTTAAAACGAATCAAGGAGATCGAGGTGATGGTTTAGTGTTTTCCCTTTGCTGTTGACCAACCCCCTTTACGCCTGTTAAAAAACCCCATTTTATCTTTGGAAATATGGGGTGGCCCACAGCCGCCTCGTCACAATTATGGGTTGGTATACATATGTTGCGCCGCACTCTTCTTTCGCTTCTTGCTCTACTTTCTCTGGTCTCCACCACTTGGGCTGGATCATCTCATCACGCCATCACCCACAACACGGAAGGGTTTTCACTTCACAAAGACACCTGGGTCATGCCCGGGTCTATAGCCAACGAGTACAATGAAGACCAAAGCGAAGTGGTTTTTCAGATCAGCGTCAAGCAGCAGC